>NZ_JCACKQ010000067.1:0-36557 GCF_059505465.1 Symplocastrum torsivum
CTCCACTCAGCGAAGCTGAGTTAGAGCGCATTAGTCTAAACGCCAGTATGTAAGTTAAATATTAATAACTTAAGCTTTTTTGGATTAATCACGTAAGCTCCTCCTCTAGCTGAGGTCAGAAACACAGCTAAGTAGTTACAATTTTTACTAACTAAAAGTGATAGTAAGGGCGATCGCGTGTCTACTTAGGGCTTACGCAGCTATTTGAGCTTGGATAGAGTTTTGCCCTATAGCGATATTCGATAGATCCCTTTTAGGGAGTTAATTAAGCTAGGTTGCATCGGGCTTACTGGTATTCCTTGGTAACGGCTTGAGCCATTGGGCATAAACCTCGGAACACTTCTGGGAAAAAGGCATCTACAGATATCAATAGCTTCAACATCTACCCCTAGAGTAGCGACACAACTCTATGACTAGCTCTTTGCTTAAAAATCAATCAACTCGGATTATTGGGGCAACGTTTATCCTTCTGGGAGTAGCATCAGCTCCCTCAGAGGCGACCACCCTTACAGGATTTTCGACCGATGGCAGTATGATGAGCGGGATAGAGGTGACTGCCGGTTTTTTGGATGGCACCTCCCAGACCCTCATTTGGGGCGCTACAGGCGACAAATCTGGAGGCGTTTTCGGTCCTAACTGGTCATTGACGGAATCAGGTAATAGCTTCGATTCACCTTGGATTTTAAGTAATTTCGGTCAAGGTCTTACCTCCTTAGTCATTGATACCATTCCTGGAAACACTGTTTTTGATATTTATCCCTATGGTGAAGGCTTACCCCATACGGATGGGTCGGCGGACGGTTGGGGATATCAGACTCTTGCTGGACAAAGCCCAAATGGAGCTGCTTACACTGATCCAATAGACATTTCAGCCGGAGACCTATTTGGAACGCTTTCACTATATTGGACTAATGGATTTACCGGAATAATGCGATTCCGCGCTGATACTGATACTGGTAGCAATAGAGACCCTGTTCAGCCACGCGACCCTGTAGTGAGAAATACTCCTCCCAGCGTATATTTTTCTCTATCCCCCATCTACGAAGGTCAAGCAACATCTACAGTTCTGTATGCCGATGACCCAGGTGAAGATGCGATCTCCTTCTTCTTCAATGGCAATCATCTTGGGACTAACTACAATCGTGCAGGAACCCGTACAGTTAGCGCAGATTTGGGTTTGTTTCCTGATAACGGGGAATTTACCTATACAGCACACGCGATAGATGAGGATGGTAACTACAGTAATCTTGCTACTAGTACACAATCCGTCTTAAACGTTGCCCCAACCCTGACCACTTTCAATCTTTCGAGGCGCTTCATCTACGAAGGTCAAGGCGTATCAGCAAAATTGTTTGCTACCGACCCAGGAGCAGATTGGGAGAAGTTCTTTATTGATGGCAACGAGGTTGGCATTGATTCGCGAACTTCTGGTGAGCGTTCAGTAACAACAAGACTTGGTAGATTTTACGATGAGGGTACGTTTGTCTTTACAGGTGAAGCTCAGGATAAAGATGCAGCTTGGAGTAATCCCCTCACTCAAACACTTAGGGTTTTGAATGTTGCTCCAACTATCACTGAACTGACTGAGGATTTGGTAGTTACGACAAACGAATTATTTGATTTCGCCGCCGCTGTAACTGACCCAGGAATTTATGATCTTCTCACCTTTAGATGGGATTTTGATATGGATGGGGTATTTGATGACTTCACAGGGTCAAGTGGACAGTGGTCTTTTGAAGAGGCAGGTGACTATGAAGTTGGGTTACGAGTGTCTGACGGTGATGGTGGTGTCACTTACAGTTCTTTTTTGGTGCAAGCCATTGCGGATGTAACAGTTCCTGATGAAGATACTGATACAGGTACAGATGGAACACTTCCTGATGGAGATACTGCTACAACAGTTCCTGAACCGGGTTCGGTGCTGAGTATTTTAGGGTTTGGTGCTTTTGGTGCTGGTGTGTTATTCAAGCGCAAAAGACCGTATAAAAATGTAGAGAGGTAAATCAAACTGAGTACAAACAGAGGAATGCGATCGCTCATCTATCATCTTTAGGACTCAGTGTAGAGCAGATTGCCGGAGCATTGGGTTTATCAGTGCAAGACGTGAAGCAGGTAATTGATGATTGATGCTTCTTTAATCCTTATAAAGTGTTTGCAGCAGTACGAAGCCACTCACTTCAATTAGTGTTGAGAATGGCTTCAATACCTTGCTGTACTCGCTCCAGTTCCCGACGCTGCTGGTCAATCCAAGCTTTTTCAGCTTCGCGTTGTTCTGCTGTCTCTTGCTGATATCGATCTTGCCGCTCAAGGAAGTAGTTGTAAAATGCGATCGCTTTTGTAATAGCTTTTGTAGCTAATTCCACTCTGTCATCAAAAATTGCTGTAATAAACCTTTCGATTTTTGAAGCAACCCTTTCTTTGAGCTTGACAACATCTTCGCCGAAGATATCACCCCAACCCTTATCTACTAAAGCTTTTAAATCTGGACTAATGGCTGTTTCCAATTTGAGAAGATAGTTAGGTAGATGCTCTGTAGGATTAGCGAAATTAGTCTCAATTTTACTAGCTATCAAATCTATCTGCTGACTATAATGAGCTTTATTCTGCTGATCTAGTAGACTAACAGTGTGCAGAATGGCTTTTAACTGAATATTATTTACTTCTTTATAAACAAGACTTAAATTTTTATTGATAATTTGGTTTACTTCTTGGTTCTGCAATTTCAACTGGACGTGTAGTTGCTTGATAAAGCTTTCTTTTTCACTCCAACCGATTCCTTTCTTAGGTTGACCTTTTGCGTCTATAAACCATATTTTTCTCAAGTATTCAATTCGCTCATCCCAATATTTCTTTGCTTGTTTGACTGCTTCGTCTTTACATTGACTTCCGAGCTTATGGATTCTGAAGGAACACCCACTAATCTCCCCAAGCTGTGCCCATATTTCAGATTTTGCAGCTTCAGCAATCCTCGGCTTGCTCAACCAGACATTTTCAGCCTGGTACAGCTTATCGGAAGCTATAACAACTAACCGCTTAAGTCGAGTAGCCGATTGTATCAGTTCTTCAATACACGGTTTGACTGACTCCTTGATGCTTGTGGCAGATTGCTTAATCTCTAAGGAATTATGCTCATCTGTAAGCAGTTGCTCAACAGATTGGTCAATATTTTGAAACGTGTTGAAGTAGTCATTCATGATTATCCTCCAGTAATTCACGAAACAAGCTCAACTGGCTTACAGCAAACTATTGCAGTTTCCATTAGAGGGTGAGCTAATATTGTCGTCATTTAGTATGCCTAGATTGAGCCGAGAGAAAATCCGGGAAAATACGGTTATCTTTGCCTACAGGATTTATTCTTCCGTAGAATCTCTGATGATTTCTCTACGTAGAGAGCCAACAATATGACACAGTGCTGATTTATCTAAGGTAAGAATTGTGGATCTGAAGGGGTGACAGACAAGCTGAAAGCTTGTCTTATCAGACTTTCTACCCCATTAACCTACGAAAAGATATTAGCTTATTGACAGGTTTGTTGAGAATGAGCTGTTGAACTCCCTGTTCTTGATAATGATAATCACTTGTGAGGGGAGGGAGGGCGAGGTACACCACGCCCTTCCAGATTGACTTTTTGATTGACCAAAAAAAGGAATTCAGGAATCAGCTTGAATCAGAGCCATCGCCCTCAAACCTTTTTGAAAGAACGTTCGCTTATGCGGTCGAATAATCATTAAGTTCTTGACCCAATCACTACAGGATTCTAGAGCGGCAATCCACATCTGTCCGTACAAACCTACCAATACTCTTAATTAGAGGAAACCATAGCAAAGGAATACTTAGCTGTGGCAAAGCTAGAAACCTTTGTACATGGCGGCGACGGCTCTCATACAGAATGGGCAAGGGTAAACAGGCGGCTAATCTTTCAATTCGTACCTGTTTATGGAATTGCAACAGCCACACCAGCATTTCTAAGGTTAGCCGTTGAGATGCACTAAGTTGAGACTCCAGACAGTTGAGATACAATTCGGGAAGCATTTTAGAAGAGCAGTTTTGTTGAGAACAACGAACCGCTCTTTTTTATCATGAAAGTTTGAGCGGGATTCTAAAAAACTCTGGAGGGAGGGCAAGGTGTACCTTGCCCCCTCCCCCTTAGATATGATTATCATTCTCACCTTCTCTGTTGGCGAGACATCTATTCTCAACAAGCCTGTCAATAAGCTGATATCTTTGTGTCGGTCAATGGAGGAGAAACCTTGATGCATCAAGCTTTCAGCTTACTCGTCACCCCTTCAGATTGTGGATATTTCACCTGATGCAATTCAAGCAGGTCTTTGTATAGCTCGTACTTTAGCCAGTTACACACCTGTATCAGTCTTTGTATGCCCTGTACTCGACATTACGGGGATGGCAGTTGGAGCCTATGCAGGAAAACAAGCCCAAGATGCTCAAAATGATTGGCAAAATAGTGTCTCAGATAACTTACAAACTATCCAAAGTAGCGTGGGAGCCATTCAAGGAAGTATGGCTTTAATTGGTCTTGGTACTGTAGCTGGTGTAGCACTATCAGCGGTAAACCTGTATCACATACTGAAGCTCAGGGAGGACGTAAAGCAAACGAGGTTGGCAGTTCACCACGGCTTTATTGACCTGAAAGAAGCTCTTAAAGACCAAGGAGCAGAAATTATAGAACGAATTGACCAAGTTGCCAAAGACGTTGAGTTTCAGTATCACAGCACGATTCTAGTTCAAGCTTACGGAGATTTCCAACAAGCACACAACTGGCTTCAACATGCTCTACGGTTACCTGATGTGAACGCCAGAAATGCTGCTATGGCTGGTGTACAGGGGATGTTATATACATCTTTAGCAGCTTACGATAATCCTCATCTCTTAAAGGGAACTTGTTCTGCTGGGCAACTCCGGAGACAGGAATGCGTTTGGGCGATTGATCAGGCAATTACCACAACCTTTCAGTTTCAGGGCGCGTATGATGTCGTAAGCAAGCGCGTCTCTCACCTAAAAGACAAAATCCGTAAAGATATCCTTAATATTATTAATAGTTGCAAAACCGAGGCTGAGCTTAATTTTCTCTTCCCTGAAATCACGCGGATTCACAATCATGATCTAGCTGTCCTAGAGTCCTGGCAAAATCATATTGATTGGATACAAACTCTCTCCCCAAAGGAGAGACAGCTTTTGGCTAGTTCAGATTTACCAATGAATGAGAGTTCAGAGAATGATTTAGCCCCAGCAGTTGCAGCAGAACCAGAGGAACAATTAGTCTATGAAAACTTGAAGCTAAAGTCTCATTACCTATCCTTTCGTGACCAACTTAAGTTCATATTCAAGCTGGATTTACGTCGAGATCATGAATCTTACATTAGTCAAAAAGCATCAGCCTCTGGATTGAAAGCTTTAGCCCCCTTAAGT
This sequence comes from Symplocastrum torsivum, assembly GCF_059505465.1. NCBI lineage: Bacteria > Bacillati > Cyanobacteriota > Cyanophyceae > Oscillatoriales > Microcoleaceae > Symplocastrum > Symplocastrum torsivum. Next base: position 5,428 of record NZ_JCACKQ010000067.1, read on the forward strand.
TGGCAAGAAATATCCGATTTAACAGTTGCCAACCTCTACTGGTATTTCAAAGAAGCAAAAGCCTGAAAAAGTGGTTGAGTGCGATCACTTCTTCACTGCAATAAATGCGATCGCTCTTCTCCTCCTACTCCAACAGCTTATAAAAGCCGATCATTCTGAGAAATGCGATCTCTCTTCAGTCATTTGATACAAGCATGACTCTGGTTAAGACAACGGCAGATGAACGATTCGGTCTTGATATTCATCCTCAAAAGAGGCTTCAGCAATTAGAACTAATTCCTCAAGGTTCTGACCTATGCTCAACTTGGCACCTAGGATTAAAATCCCTGGTACATGGCGACCTTCAGCAATATGGTCAGCTAAATGAACAGGCATAGATTTGCGATTATTTGTTACCAGCACAAAGCTATGTTTTTCGCACCAGCACAGGATTTCTGGGTCTAGGGTTCCTCTAGGAGGAGTGCCTGGAGCGCCAACCACCCACATAACCAAGTCAGGATTTTGCCGCTGGAATTCGCTGCGATAACTTGGATCAACGTTCTCATCCAGCAGATATTTGAGACTCATTCGCCTTCTTTATTGCCTCTCGTTCTGCCTTCAATTTCATAAGTTTCTTTACAACAGGTGGAGGATTTCGTCGTTGCTCTTCTCGCATCCGGTGACTCCACTCTAGCCAGTCAGTTAAATAAGCGCTGACGTCTTCTTTGTTATGTAGGTAATAAAGAATAGTAGCGTAGACCTGCTCCAGGTTAACAGATGGGTAAGACTGGGCAATTTCCTCTGGAGTTCGGCTGCGATGAATGAAGTCATACAGGATGGTTTCAATCCCAACCCGTGTGCCTTTGACGCGAATATCATCAGGACGCAGAAAGTCAAAGTAGTCTTCTAGTAGCATCTCCTTAAGCCTCCAAAATGAAAAAAGGCATCCTACTTAGTGGATGCCCTTAGAATAACGAATTGCTAGTAGTTGTATTGCTGGCTTACGCGCCTACTGCTTCCTTCGCCGCGTACATCACCTCAAGTGTGATGACTGTAAAGCCACGTTCACGGGCGAATTTCTCGGTGTTTCGCTTCACCTTACCCCGAACAAAACCAGGCACTTTATTCAATTCTGCCTGTGCTTCCTTATTCCAACCGAGGTCAGAATCAGCAGTGATGCCTTTGGTAATTACTTCCTTTGTGTCATGTCCACCGAAGATTTCTAGCAGGTGGTCTTCCATTCCCAAGGTAAAGGAATTGTAGACCAAATCAGCCATCTGGTTTGTCCCCTCATAACCCAGGAATGGCTTATAACCGATGGGGAAATCCTGAACATGGATAGGCGCAGCGATAACACCACAAGGAATGCTTAAGCGCTTACCAACGTGCCGTTCCATTTGGGTGCCGAAGATAGCAGAAGGCTCAATCCGTGCGATCGCATCGGCAATTGCTCCGTTATCATCACTAATCAGTACTTCGTCGCAGTATTCTGTCACCTGTTCGCGGAACCACTGTTCATCGTATTTACAGTAAGTACCTGCTAAGACGACGTGAATTCCCATTTCCCGCGACAAAATCTTCGTCATCGCTGCCGCGTGGGTATTATCGCCAAAGACAACCGCCTTCTTACCCGTCAAGTTCTGACAGTCAATTGAGCGAGAGAACCAAGCTGCTTGGGAGACGTACAGGGTTTGGTTATTGATGTAGTCTTCGTAATCGACATTGGCACCTTGAGCATTCAGTACCTGCTGAATCTTACGGATGCAACGCGCTGTTTCCACCACACCCATCGGAGTAATGTCCACATAAGGCGTTCCGAACTCTTGTTCTAGGTAACGCGCTGCCATTAAGCCGATTTCGCGATACGGCACCAGGTTAAACCAAGCACGGGGTAAATTCTTCAGGTTGTGAACGGAAGCACCTTCTGGAATTACCTCATTCACCTCAATCCCCAAGTCAGCCATCAACCGCTTTAGTTCGGTGCAGTCGTGGTGATTGTGGAAGCCGAGGGAGGAAATGCCAATAATGTTGACCGAGGGCTTTTCAGTCTTGCCTTCTGGAATGTTGCCCTTCTTACGCGCCTTGGCAATGTAAAATTGGATGATTTGCTCCAAAGTGCGGTCGGCTGCTTGCAGTTCATTGACGCGGTAGTGGTTTACATCCGCCAGCATCACGTCGCCTTTCGCATCGATTTGGGCGCGTTCCACAAAGTTTTGTAGATCTTCTTGCAAAATACTAGAGGTGCAAGTCGGAGTGAGGACAATCAAGTCGGGGGTTTCTTCCTCATCCTTGCGGGTGATGTTGTTCACCACTTTTTCCTGAGAACCGCGTGCCAGGACATTCCGATCAACGGAACTAATGGTTACTGGGGTAAAATTGCGATCGCGTTCTAGCATCGATCGCATGACGTTGAAGTAGTCATCTCCAATCGGCGCGTGCATGATGGCATGGACGTTTTTAAAAGAACTAGAGACGCGCAGGGTGCCAATATGGGCTGGGCCTGCATACATCCAATAAGCCAATTTCATACGCTGTTCTTCCTCGTGCTGATACTAATGCTTTATTTTCGTGGTGATGGACAGAGAATTTAAGAGTCTAATTGTCTCAAATATGAAGTGGTTATGAGCAGGTACTAAGCTCAGTAATTTTATCCATCTGGTTTCTGAAACGCTGACCTTTACTAGGATACAGCTTTCATCAAAAGTATCTTGAGTTTTATCTAGTTGAAACGAATCTTAATAATTATGTAAATCAATATTATTTACATTCTTTAACTATTGTTAGGGGAACATTTTGCTTCACGACTTGATGAACAACCTGACACTCAGGAAAAGCCTGTTGCAAGTCATATCGAGGCACAGCTAAATAATAGAAGGGTTTATCTACTGGCTTTTGCTCAAACTCACTCTTAGTAATAGCAGTTAATTTAGGAGCAGTGAAGATGATGGCAGAGTCGTCATCCCCACCAACCACAACTTTAGCGTTACCACTGGCATTGTTATTAATCCACTCTATCCCTTCACGCATACTTAAACCCCAATAATCAGTTTCATAGCGACCATGCGCTTTGGCTAGTCCTCCAGAGACGCGATTGAAGTAGATATATTCATAAGGATGTAACGCTACCATATCAAATGCGATCGCACTCAGTACAGTAACCATAAAAGCTACCGCAACTAACTTCAAGCTTTTCTTCGATAACGTCTGGTAAATCCACACTAAAGCCGCCGCAGAAATTGCTGCGACTCCTGGCAAGATAAAGAGAAACTGCCGCATCTCATCATAAAGGGTAGAATCTCTTAAAATCGCTAGCAGTGGAAGACAAAATACTTGTAACAGCACTAAGACAGCACAAGCGCGTTGAAGATTGGAAAGCTCAGAATATTTAACGACTAAGAAGATTAATCCTAAAACAAAAGAAACTTGAAAAATTAGAGGCACTGTAAGCACTACCCAAGTGGGTAGGTAATACCAGGGGAGTGCCTTCGCTGAAATAAATTGACCTTTAAATAAAACTTCTCCTCCCCAACCATGCTTGGACATATAAGCAAGAGTTTCAATAAACCAGCCGATAGGATTAGACCAAGTTGCAGGCTGTAGAGCGATTGTTGTTATTGCCCAAGCAACAATTGTTGTTGCATAGTAAATTAATGTATTCCGTAAATTTCGATAGCTCGTCTTTGCTCCTAAAATTCCTACTGAGTAAGCTAAGATAACAAAAAACAGTACAAAGAATCCAACAATTCTTATTGCTGTTAGCCATCCAACTAAAATGCCGTAAAGAATTGAGTAAATAAGAGTTCTGTTAAATTTAAGTTGGGATTCTTGGTTGACTTTAAGATAATGATTAACCAAATAAGCACCAAGAAGTGTAGAGAGGGTAAAGAAGGCAGCAAATGGAATATCTTTCGGATTAAAGAAACTATGTCCCCAAAAACGTGGAATCAGGGGCAAAGCCACAGCACCAAACCAAGCAAAATCTCTGCCACACAAAATCCCGACAATTCCTGCTACCGATGCGTAAGTTATTAAGGAAACGAGGAAGGTTAAAACATGCTTGACTTTGATACGCTCATACAAGACTTTATATTTTAGTCTTTCATCAGGGATACCTGCATCATTTAGAGGGTTGTAGTCAAATCCTTTTTGGATGAAGCTTTGGATTTGAAATATAATCTCTGAAGTTAGATTAAAGGCAGTTCCATAATATTTGTAATCTACAGGAATCGGCTTCCCTTGGGTGATAAGTTCAAAGTTAAACCTCACCATAGAAATTTCGACGTTTTCATCCCACGATACTCCATAGTTGCCAATCGTTAATAAGCCAATAATGGCAAGACTTACAATTACCGTAGCAACTTTTAAGTAAGCCTTTTTCCAAGCCGAGCCAAAAGAGGCAGGAAACTTTATCAACATCGGTTAGATTTTCCTAAAGATACATCCCAAGAGTTTTAAGGCTGACCAAAATAGGTTCTAAATCCATTCAGCTTAATCACAGCGCTTGACAATAGATAACGGAACTCCTTGCCTTATCACCTGATGAACGACTGGACATTCTGGCAACTGCTCTTGGGCATCCCAACGGGGCCATGCTAAATAGTGAAAAGGTCTAGGAACGTCTGCAACTTTTTTCGGTTCGTAACCAATAACCTTGAGATTGGGGTCAGCAAAAAATTCTGCCGAGTAAAGAAAGCCTCCCACTAAAACGGTTGAACCAGGAGGAGCATTTTTGTTAAGCCACTCCATTCCTTCACGTAAACTTAATCCCCAATATTCAGTTTCGTATTGACCTTGAGCTTGTTTTAGTCCACCTGAGATGCGATTGAAGTAAATATATTGGTAGGGATGTAAGGCAACCATATCAAACGCGATCGCAACAAAAACCACGGTGATAAAGCTAGCTGCAATAATTTTAAAATTCTTAGAGAGCTTCTGATAAATCCAGATAAAGGCTGTTGCCGATATTGCTGCAATTCCTGGCAAGGTGAAAAGGAAGTGCCGCATCCCGTCATACATAGGCGAATGTTTGACAATAGCAACTAAAGGAAGAAATAAAACTTGGAATAAGACTAAAATGGCACAAGCTCGTTGCAGAATTGAGAGCTTAGAATATTTTGCCACTATCAAACTGGCACCAACGACAAACCCAACTTGGAAAATCAAGGGAATCGTCATAAACATCCAAGTCGGTAAGTAGTTCCAGGGAAGATTTTGGATTGGAATAAACTTGCTATCAAATAAAACTGCTATTTGTAAACGATGTCCCGATAAATAATCAATTGTTTCAAGAAAACCAGCGATCGGGTTAGACCAAAAAGCAGGGTAGCAAATGGTATTGGTAGCAAACCACGTCACGCATAGTAGTAAGTAAAGTCCTGCAAAGTTATAAAAGTTTCTGCTGCTTCCTCCTTTTCCCAACCTTAATATTAGGTAAGTTGCCAGGATAAAGAATAGAAAGAGGAATCCTCCAATTCTTATGCCAGTTAGTAAGCCTACGAGAATACCGAATAAAACGGTATAAAAGGTTGCACGATTTTTACCAACCTTGATAGGTTCATCAGGTTTTAGATAATAATTAACTACATAGGCTCCTAGAAGAGTAGTTAGTGTGAATATGGCGGCAAAGGGTGGGTCTTTGGGATTGAAAAAGCTATGACCCCAAAACGTTGGAAAGAATACCAATGTTAATGCCCCAAACCAGGCATATTCTGACCCGCATAGCGTTCCAACAATACCAGCGACTGTGGCATAAGTTATTAAGGAAACTAAAAAGGTCATGTAATGCTTAACTCTGACTCGGTCAGCTAAGGCTTGAACTCTTGTCTGCCGATCATTAAGCTCTGCTCCATAATCTAGGGGATTATAAGATAGTCCTTTGGTGAGGTACTGCTGAGCTTGAAACACTACCTCTGAAGCAACATTAAAAACTGGTCCAAAATACTTCAGGTCACCCGGAATCGGTGTACCTTTAACGATAAATTCTATGTTCCTCCTTACCATCGCCACTTCTGTCCCCTCATCGACAGTAATCCCATAGTGACTAACTAGAGGAAAGCCAATGAGCGCAATGACAAGTATGACGGCAACTACTTTTAAATAAGCGGTTCTAAAAGTAGAGCCAAACGTTGAGGGCAAGGTCTTCAGCATAATTTTTTGTCGTAGCAGAAAAAATCACCTTGAGACTTAACGGGATAAATTACGTCAAACACTGACGCTGAGCGTGTTGTAGCTCTTGAATCCCCTTTTCTGCTAAGTCTATAAGCTGATTGAGTTGATTGCGACTAAAAGTCCCAGATTCGGCTGTTCCTTGTGCTTCAATAATCCCCAGTTGGTCGTTCATAACGACGTTGAAGTCTACTTCAGCCGCGACATCTTCAACATAATTGAGGTCTAAAAATGGCTCACCCTCTAGGAGTCCTACGGAGACAGCAGCGACTTGATGAGTGATAGGCGATCGCTCTAGTTGTCCATTTTTTACCAGTTTCTCCAAAGCCTCAGCAAGGGCAACAAACCCCCCTGTAATTGAAGTGGTACGAGTCCCTGCATCTGCTTGAAGGACATCTGCGTCAACAATCACAGTACGTTCTCCCAGTGCTTTTAAATCCAGAGAGGATCGTAAACTGCGTCCAATCAATCGCTGGATTTCCTGAGTTCGTCCAGATAACTTATACAATTCCCGTTCTTGGCGTTGAGGTGTAGCGCCAGGTAACATCCTGTACTCAGCCGTTAGCCAACCGCTACCTTTGCCTTCTAAAAACTTTGGTACTCCTTCCTGAACCGTCACGGTACAAAGTACCTGAGTGCCACCGCACTTTGTTAAGACAGAACTCATAGCAAAGCGTGTGAAGTCTCGCTCAAAGCTGATCGGACGCAATTGATCGGGTTGTCGATTGTCGGGACGCTGCCAGGGCATGATAATTGTCCGTGTGGAATAGTTAATTGTTAAGGATTGTAAACTGGCGTGTTCCTCAAACCGTAAGTTTCTGCAAAATATCCTGCTGCACCTGTTCTGGTGATTGTTCACCGTTAATCGTCAACAGCCGTTTGTGATAGCCATAATATTCCAATAACAGAGGCAGACGCTCATGGAAGAGATTAATGCGACGCTGAATGATTTCTGGTTGGTCATCCAGGCGTGAGTTGATGGCGTTATCTTGTAGGGTACGCGATCGCTCTAGAGAACGATTCATCATCACCGATTCCGATACCTGTAAGTAAATTGCCCAGTTGAGGTGTTGCCCCAATTCGTCTAGTAGGAAATCTAACTCCTCTGCCTGGAAAGCCGTGCGGGGATAGCCTTCGAGCAACCAACACCGAGCAATGTCAGGCTGAGAAAGACGGTGACGTATAAATTGAATGAGGATTGGATCAGGTACGAGTTCGCCCTTCTCCACGTAGGGTTGTGCTTGACGCCCCAAGTCAGTTTGAGATGCGATCGCCTCTCGTAACATATCACTGGTGGAAACCTCTGAAAGACTCAGTGTGCGGCACAATTGTCGAGTCTGTGTTCCCTTTCCTGCCCCTGGTCCTCCCAGAATCACCAGTCTCACGATTAAACCGCTCCTACTTTCTTGCCATTAAACCTTTTCTAGATAAATTTTGCACGAATTCTCGCCCAACGGCGTGTGTCCAAGCTCACGAAAGCTATTTTCGCACTATTGATGCCTGGGCAAAAAGGGAATATATCCAGCTCCATCTGCCCCCCAAAACCGACTTATACTTTACAATTTGAATCTTGACGGACTCATAAATGTAGTGTTTGACTAGGTAGGCGACTTAAAAAGTACGCTATATCTTGTTCATGGCATCGGCTCTGCAACTACCCTATTCATTAGCAATACAGGTTCGTTGCCCTTTAAATGTTGACTATGGTTTCCCAGTTAGAAGCGACCGGCATTGATTCCTCTTTTCACCCAACCTATAACATTGAAGGGTTGGTACAAGTATTTACCAGCCCCCATCGCAGCTTTTTTACTAGCGTAATCGCTCAAGCCTTGAGAATTGCTGGTCAGGGCACCCCTGTACTCGTCGTTCAGTTTCTCAAAGGTGGAATCGGGCAAGGTCATGAGCATCCTGTACGTTTAGGTCAGCACCTAGATTGGATTCGCTGTGACCTTCCACGGTATATTGATACACCGGAGTTAGACGAGGCAGAATCGAAGTCTTTGATGCAATTGTGGCAGTACACCCAAGACGTTGTCTCCGAAGGAAAATACTCCCTAGTTGTTCTCGACGAGTTGAGCCTAGCGATCAACTTTGGCTTAATCCCACAAGCTGAGGTACTTGCCTTCCTCAAACGGCGCCCTAGTCACGTTGATATTATCCTCACAGGGCCACAGATGCCTCAAGCGATTCTCGATGTCGCCGACCAAATCACCGAAATCCGCCGTTCTCACCAACCTTAATATAGATAGATAGCTATGCTCAAGAACGATACCTGGATTACTGAAATGGCAAGTCAGGGACTGATTTCTCCCTTTGAACCCAGGCTAGTTCGCCACGTAGAGGGACTGCCAGTCATTTCTTATGGTCTTAGTAGCTACGGTTATGATCTCCGGTTGTCTCCAGTTGAATTTAGAGTTTTCCGGCACATCCCCGGTACTGTCGTTGATCCAAAAAACTTTAATCCCGATAATTTAGAACCCGTTCAGTTACATACCGATGCGAATGGTAGCTACTTCATTTTGCCAGCTCATTCTTATGGACTTGGAGTTGCGTTGGAACATTTAGCTGTTCCTGAAGATATATCTGTTTTGTGCATTGGTAAAAGCACTTATGCGCGTGTAGGTTTAATTGCCAATCTAACCCCTGCGGAAGCTGGATGGCGTGGGCATCTAACATTAGAGTTTTCCAATTCTTCTAGCGCTGACTGTCGCATCTATGCTAATGAAGGGGTAGTTCAGCTATTGTTTCTGTCAGGAAATCCTTGCTCTGTTAGTTATGAACAGCGGCGAGGTAAGTATCAAGATCAACCTGAACAAGTAGTTGTCTCAAGAGTTTAAATTGACAATAATAAAGGCTTGCTTGATGGCTTTTGTTGTTGATATATCTACTATTAAGTTAAAAATAGAATGGAACGCTTTTGTGTTGATGTGATTGCTGCGACACCCAATCCACAGCAGGTTGTTTGGGCAGCAATGCATCAAGATTATTCAGAAAATTATGTTTGGGATAGCCATGAACAATGGCCTTCGGAACAACGTGCTGGGGAACTTATTGTTAAGCATTTATTATTAGGCGATCGCGGACATTACGGACCCTTAGAACATCCCCAAATTACCTTCAATGTTGGCTACTTTCCCCACTCGATGATGCAGCAAATTCGTACTCATCGCGTGGGAATTAGTTTTGATGTCCAGTCATTTCGTTATACAGGTCAGAGAATTGTTAATGTTGCTGAAGGGAACCAAGAGGTAGAAGATGTTTTTTACCTCCGCCCTGTAGGGAACTATACCAATCGTCAAGGTAAACGTTACTTCTATTCAGAAGAACAACGCACGGAAGACTTAAAGTGGTGTTTGGAAGCGTGCCAACATTATAAGAAACGAATTGATGAAGGGCTGTCAGAAGAACACGCTAGAGGGTTGATTCCTTTTGATGCAAGACAGCATTTTGTACTGAGCTGTAATTTGCGATCGCTTCTTCATTTATTAGACCTGAGATGGAAGAAAGATGCTCAACTAGAAGCTCAGAAATTCTGCGAACTTCTCTATATTCATCTCGAAAACTGGTCTCCAGCAGTGGCGCAGTGGTACAAAGAAAATCGCGCTAAAAAGGCAAAATTATCCCCTTAGCCACTCAAGAAGACCAATTGCGGCGCAGGTTGAAGAAGCTTTCCAGAAAATTGTGTAAAGACTTATTGCGGCTTCGACGTTGCTGCTGCCACTCGATCGCAGTTTTGTGAATAATCTCTGACAACGTTGGGGTAATCTGGGGTAAATTTGCGATCGCATTCACCTTAAGCTTCTGTCGAATTGCAAATGCGATCGCTCCAATCAATTCACTCGCATCAGCCCCAACGATCGAGGCTCCTAAAATTTCCCCATTCTCACGTCCAACAATTTTACAGAACCCAGTCGCATTTCCCAATATCTGAGCTTTATCCAGGGTTTTGAAATATTGCCGTGCCACAAAGACATCCTTACCATAGCGCTGTCTAGCTTGCGCTTCTGTTAACCCTACCCGTGCTAGTTGAGGGTTCGAGAAGACTGCCCAAGGAATCCCACGATAATCAACTTTAAACACAGGCGCAAACAACGCATTCTTCAAGGCAATGCTAGCTTCATACTGGGCAATATGGGCAAACGGCTGACCCCCAGCAACATTACCACAAGCATAAATGCGGGAATTTGTCGTTTGTAGTTTCTCATTCAGCTCAAGACCCTGCGGCGTAAACTTAACCCCAACACCTTCTAAATTAAAAGCTTCAACATTTAGCTGATGATCTGTAGCTAGCAAAATCTCATCCGCTTCAATTGCCCGATTTCCCGCCTGAACCCACTTTTTATCCTCAATCTGCCTAACATGGGCGACTGGACTCTCTGTTAACACGCGAATCCCTTCAGCCTCTAATTGCGCTTGTACAAGGCGAGACGCTTCTGGGTCTTCATCTGGCAGTATATGGGAAGCACTGACAACGAGAGTGACTTCACAGTTCAACCGCGCCAGAGTTTGAGCGAGTTCGGTACCAATTGAACCATCACCAATCACGACCCAACTCCCCTGCAACCGTTGAGCAAAGCTGGGTTGCCAGATATCGGCTGGTGTAAGGTAGCCAATAGTTTGTAACCCTGCGATATCGGGAATAACTGGGCGAGAACCCGTTGCAATTAAATAGGCACGAGATCGCATCCGGCGGTCATTAACGACAAAACCCAAGTGAGGCTGTCGGCAAAATTCCCCTGCACCTGTAATTACATCAACGCCTAAAGATGCCAAAATCGCTGGAGAACTTTGTTCTGAGCAGGTATAAACGACAGTCTGCGCCCACTGCATTGCTTCATCTAATTGAACAGATGGCAATTGTAACTGTTCGATTGAGTCAGCTATTGGAAAATGGACACCAAATTGTGTCGCCTCACGCACTTGCTCTTGCACACGCCCAACCTGATTTAAGGCTTGAGCATAGATTGCACCATGACCTAACCAATTTGTCTGGACACGCTCATTTTCTATGAGGGCAACGCGAGCCTTCAATTTGGTAGCAGCAACGGCGGCATAAATACCAGCAGTGCTGCCTCCGATGACGATGAGGTCGTATTCAACGGTCATGGGTTAGTTATTAGTTGTTAGTTGTTGGTTGTTTGTTGTTAGATTTGCTGATGTAGCAAAAAGGTGAACAGGCAATAGGTTTCAGAGGATAGATTTTAAACCTTCTAATAAACGTTGGTTGTCTGCCTCAGTGCGTACAGCTACCCGGAAATAGCGATCGCCTAATTCTGGAAAACTCAAGCAGTCACGGATTAAAATCTGGCTGTGTTTGAGTAGTTTTTCCTGAATCTGTGGAGTCGGTTGTTCAGATTGCACCAGTAAGAAGTTGGCGGCACTGGGGTAAGGTTGCAACCCTGGTAATGATGCTAAACCTTCAAACAGATGCGATCGCGCTCTTGGCAACCAGTCCCAGGTTTTCTGCTGAAATTCCGTATCCTGTACGACAGCGATCGCAGCAGCGGCGGCTAAAACATTTACTGACCAAGGGTCGCGCCACTGAGTATAGCGGCGGAGTCGATCAGGGTGAGCAACGCAATAACCTAACCGTAGTCCTGGGAGGCTGTAGAACTTGGTGAGCGATCGCAAAATTACCAAGTTTGGATAGTCCTGCACCACTGGTATCAGGCTTTGCTGTTGGTCAGGAGGCAGAAAATCCATAAAGGCTTCATCTACCACAACTAGAGCAAATTGTTCCAGATAAGGCAGAACTGTCTCCCTCTCAAACAACTGCCCCGTGGGATTGTGGGGATTATTCAGCAGTAAACCGCAATCAGAGGGGGAATGGGGGGTAGGGAATAGGGAGGACAAGGGAGAGTTTTCCTCCCTGTCTTCTTTCTTACTCACCATTTTCCACACTCCACTTTCTCTGTCGAGAAGAGGGTACTCCTTAACCTTTGCCTCAAACGCTCTAAGGGCACGTTTGTAGTCGCTAAAGGCTGGGGTAAGAAGGTAGGTTTCCTCCAGTTCTGATAATTCCCTCCCTGCCCAGGTTAAAAGCTCTGCGGAGCCATTACCAGGCAGAATCCAGTCCGGTGTCAGAGTCGGGTGCAGCAGACTCAGAGACGCTCGTAGCTGGGAGTAATTGGGATCAGGGTAGGCGATTAGGTCTTTTAGGTGAGACTCAATCGCCTTGAGGGCACTTTTAGGCGGCCCCAAGGGGTTAATACTCGCTGAAAAATCAAGAATCAAAGAAGGGGAACAGCCTGCCAGTGCCGCTGCCCAGGCTAAGTTTCCCCCGTGAGTTGGTCGTTTCAAGGATGCGTTCTTGTTAAGTCACCAACTGTTATTTCTCTGGCGCAACTTTTTCCTTGAACAATTTACCAGCAGAAAAGGCAGGAACCTTGGTTGCCGGAATTTCCATCTTGTCGCCAGTTTTCGGATTGCGACCTTCACGGGCTTTGCGCTCCCGCGACTCAAACGAGCCGAAGCCAACCAAGGTAACTTTGTCGCCGTCGGAAACGGCTTCCATAATCGCCTCTAATGCGGCAGATAACACGGCATCAGCTTGTTTTTTGGTCACAGTTGCTTTTTCCGCAACCTTATCAACTAATTCGCCTTTATTCATTAGGAATCTCCTTTTTTGTTTGGATCATGAGGTCAAGTATCATCTAAAATCTCGGTTCGAGATTAGTAGTTTTGACCCCAATAGCAGAGTCTTTCGACTCAAAATCGCTGCAACACTCGCAGGCTCGAAGTTTCACTGCATTATTCTAAGATCAGCTTGCCAGATATGGATCGTTGAAACCTTTAAGTTATGTGGATTTCAGGATTTTTAAGCAAAAATAGCGCCGCATCTTCTCCAATTACAGTCTGATGCAACGCTATTTAACGTATTTTAGACCAAAAAAGACATTTGGCAACGAATGAAGACGCGATCGCACTTTCAAGGATTTGGGCAACCAAGGGCGTAGAGTGTACAACGAGGAAAGCGCTCTAACGTAATATTTTCGTTAGAGCCTTTATATACACCTTCAACGCCACCAAGTTGCCCTATTTAGTTTAGTTACTGCCCTTGAGGAGAAAAGCCTCGATTATTTAAGACTTCACGAGTCTCTCGCCCTGGTGTGTAGTTATAACCAAACGAGGAGGCTTCCGAGTCATCAAGAATTTGAGGTGTCAGCAGCACAATCACCTCTTGTCGTTGATTTAGCCGCTCTGTGTTTCTAAACAGGGCACCCAGAATCGGAATATCTCCCAAAATAGGCACCTTGGTTATCAATGTTCGATCGGTTTCCTGTATAATGCCCGACAAAATCAAAGTTTGACCATCTCGCAGGCGAACTTGTCCAGAGGTCAGTTCGCGTACATTCAAGAGTCTGATGCGATTTGTATCATTGTCAATGCTCAGATCTTGTTGACCTCCAATGGTAGTGACTCTTGGGTTTACCACTAAACTGACGAAACCATTGTCGTCAATTTTGTTGACGTTGATCTCAAGCTCTAAACCAGCCTCACGAATCTCTGCGGTGACTGTTCTCGTCGTCACCCCTTCGGTGGTTTGCGTCTCACTCTCAATATTGCCAACTACCTCTTCAGTCAGGTTAATTGTTGCAGTTTCGCCTTCTTGTACGACGATTGTTGGGTCAGTCAGAATCTTTGCATTGTCAGCTACAATGCTAGCTTGCAAGTTAGCAAGGAACCTGTCAGTTTGACCAAAAGGACTACCACCATTTAGGTTGATATTAAGTGCGCCGTTAGTAACTCCAAAGAAACTGTCTCCAATTCCGAAGGAGAAGCTCGTGTTTACATTATCTGTAGCGTTGAGGTCAACATCAACAACCTTGACATTCACGGCTACTTGACGACGCCGCAGATCTAACTGAGTCAGCAATGCTGTGGCAATTTCTACCAGGCGCGGCTCACCAATCAAGGTGACGATATTAAGGCGATCATCAGGAGTCACCCCCAGCCCCCTGAGCAGTAAGGGCGCTCCCGGTCCTGGCAAACCCCCCTGTCCTCCTTGTTCTATCTGTGGGGTAATTTGTTCTACTGTCGTTGTCGTGTTTTCAATTCTTTGAGCAGCAGCTCCCTCACCAATTACCGTCAGTGTTGTCTGCTCTGTAATCTGTTGTTGCTCTGCTCCCTGTGAAATTAGGAAAGACGCGGCTGGCTGAGCTTGGATTTGATTGAGACGCAAGGTGCGGACGATGATATTGCGGGCTGGATCGGGTAGACGAGGTCCTACAAAAATCGTGCGTCCGGTTCGATTAGCCTGAAAACCTGAAATCCTCAGAACGTAGTTAAATGCGTCTTGAACAGGCTCGTTTTCCAAATCCAGCGAAATTGTTTGTTGTGCTCCTTGATTACCACCTTGACCACCACCTTGAGCATTTCCCTCCCCAGGAGCTTCTCCGATAAAGGCGAGGTTCAGTCCAGCCGCTCGTGCAAGTAGCGCCAAAACTTCTCGCACAGGAGCTTCTCGCAAAACTAGGCGAGGCACACGTACTCCAGTGCCTAGATCAATCGTGCTAGCAGAGCCATCAATATTACTAACTGCAATGTCACCAACTGGCGGCGCAACGGCTCGTGGCAAGAAAGGAGGGGCTGGGGCAATCGGTTGGGCTGCACCCGCAGGTTGAGCCGGAGCGCCTTGAATCGTGATTCGGGGATTAGGAACTAATACTTCCGGTTGTCTGGGAGCTGGGACGACGGCTGGGGGAGCTGGGACGATTGTCGGAGGCGCTTGGTTCTGAGCTACAGTCGTTGTGGCTGAGCCTGCTCTTTGGCTCGGTTGCCCTTGGGGAACTGCTGCCTGAGCTACTGGCATGGCGTTTAAGTTGGGCAGCACCTGTGTACTTTGCGCTTGGCTCTGGGTTGTAGGTGCTGCTGTTGGTGTAGGAGTTTGAGCCGATGGCGTGGTAGCTGGTGTTGGGAGTATGGGTGTTGCGGCTTGCGCTCCAGGTATGGGGCTTGCTGTTTGATTTCCAACAGCTGTGCTAAAGCTTAAGCTAATCTCTTGATTGTCCTGCTGAAGAATCTGTCCGGCGGGAGGGCGGTTCTCTCCACTAACAGTAACTCTCACACTATTGCCGTCTAGCTGGCTGACTAAAACAGACGTGATACCGGGCATCGGGTTTTCCTGACGGAATGTTTTGCCCTCACTCAAGTTCAGTTGGGTATTAACAATATCTGTTACCGCATCATTTCCCTGACTGCTCGTGAAAACGGCTGGACGTTCATCCCCAGATTCGGTCTTCAGGATGAGTTTCAGTTCATTCTCACTCTTGTCGAGCTGCACGCCCGTTACTTGGGTCGTTGCTGCCCAAACGGGCTGTGATGCTAGTAACACCACAGCCCCTCCAATCACGATTCCACCTAATGCTTTAGCCTGTCTCACGTTCACTCCTCACCTAATTTAAGACCAATTGGAGCGATTAGCTTGGCTTTCAATTAGCTTTTAGAAGTCAGGAGTCACACACATAAAGAATTCTCAAAGCTAACAGCTTACCAGCGCGATCGCAATGCTTTTTACTTTTTAGCTGGCTGGGCAGCCGTTGGCTGAGCAGCAGCTGACTGAGTTTCATCCTCAGTGACTGGCGATAGTGCGTCCAGTGTAAACGTTGCTTCAATCGTTGGTCTAGCCCCAGGCACCGCTCTACCCTGATTCAACAGCAGGGGTTGAGGTTCACTCACCTCAGCTTTGAAGTCCCTAACAATTAATAGTGCCTGTAACCGCTCAAAACTTCGCATGATTGACTGGACTTGATCGAAGGTGCCCTGAAGCTGTACATCTATCGTTTTACGTTTCAGCTTTCCGTTTACCGCTGCCCCATAAGATCCATCATTGACCACTGCCTCTGCCTCTTGAGCCGGTGCATAATTAGTCAAGCTGCCCCTTCTATCTTTGACAAAGCTGTTGAGGTCTAACAACAATGTATCTAGGGTTTTCTCATTAGCAAATAAACTCAGCACCTGCTGATTTTCTTGCTTTGCCTGCTCCAGTTTTGCTGTTGTCTCCCTAATCTGTTGCTGGATTTTTTGTTTTTGTTGAATTTGCTGCTCCTTGTTTTCAACAGAGGCTTCTAACTCTTGATATCGCTGCCAAGAGGGTTGTACAGCATTAACCAGGAGATAGGTTGCTCCCAAAAGACCAAGAACCCCAATAACTATACCGCCAACTCTTGGCGTAAACGTAATTCCGAAAGCCTTGGGATAGTCAGGAGTTTCCTCCTGACCATCCGCTAGAATAAATTCTTCATCAGCGTATGTCATGGCTGAGTTGCTCCTTTCTGCTGCTGAATCTCTTGAAGAGTTCTAATTCGCGTTACTAGTCCCACTGCACCCTTACGATCTAACTCTCGAAGTAACTCCGAAGCTGGCGTATCACTGATGCTTGTGGAAATTGTGTATTCCACTACTTTAGGTAGCGTATACGTTACTCTTTGACCCTGAGTTTGGGTTTTGGGTACTTCTAACTTCGTGCGATTCTCAACTAACTGTGCTTTGACTAACTGGGTTTCATCTCCTTTAAAGAAAGGCGATCGCTTTAGTGTCACCAGAAAGTAACCCACATCATCAAAAGAGCGCGCCGTACCTTGAATCTCCAGCTTCATTGTCGGACGTGGGGTGCTAGCCGCTTGAGCCTGAGCTTGAGCGGCTTGAGCATTCTTTGCTTTGGCGTTATTTGCCTGAGATTGCGGGGGAGGAGAAGCCGCTGCAGGTTGGTTTTTTGGAACTTCTTCTGTTTGCGTAACCGTGCCAATTTGTATTCCCGGTGGAACGCGCTCCCGAATGTCCTGCAACATCGCTGACCACGGCTTAATTTGATTAAAGACAGTTGCCAGTGCTTGGGTTTCAGCGTTCACCTGCTCAATTTGTTCGTTGAGCCTAGCAATCTTTTGCTCTTCGATTTGCAAACGCTGTAGCTGCGCGTTCAATTCCGTTTCTTGCTGTTCTTTCTGAGCAATTTGCTGCTGGAGGACAAACCATAGACCACCCACTAAGGCTGGAAGCAAGAGACCCACCCCTATTCCGATATAGAGAGGTGTCATTGCTGCTGCTGACCTTTGCCTTTTTTTTGGACTGCTTCCTTGGTCGGGTGGTCGATAATCGGGTCGATCGCTTAAAAAATTAACATCTAGACTATACATAGCTTCAAACCTCCCGCAATCCTAATCCCAATACAGTTCCTAACCCCGGTCGCTGCACAGAGGGAATTTCCTGATCCACCTCTAGCGAAAGCGCTGCAACCGGGTCTACCTGAGTCGTTGGCAAGCTCAACCGTTGTGTGAAAAATTCATCAAGTTGTCCAATTCCACCTCCTGGGCCCGCGAGTAGTAGTTGTGCAACCTCTAAATTGTCGCTTTGATTTAGATAAAAATCGATGGAGCGGCGGAGTTCGTCGGCTAGCTCTCCTAAAACTCTTAGCAACGCTGCCATCCCTGGATTGATTCCTGTGGCACCAGTGCGTACTCCGTCAACGGGTGTATTAGGAATTGTCATTCCTTGTAGCAGTTCTGTGTTTCTCGACGTTGGTAAGTTCATGGCTCGCGACAGAGCGCTCTGAAGTTGGTAAGTTCCGATCGGAACAGTACGGGAGAATTGAGGAACACCATCAACGATGATGGCAATTTCGGTGCTGTCAAATTCGATATCTACGAGTACAGCCGCTTCTTGGGGGGCAAACTGCCGCAGTTGCTCTCTAATCGTCCGAATTAGGGCAAAGCTATTGATCTCCAACACATCCACCTTTAACCCAGCTTGCCCAAATGTATCGAGATACATATCAGTGATTTCGCGGCGAGTCGCGACCAGCAGAACCTGCACCTTTTCGATACCATCTTCATCAGTGAAGAATCCGAGCTTTTGGTAATCTAAATCTACCTCTTCGCGGGGATAGGGTAGATA
This sequence comes from Symplocastrum torsivum, assembly GCF_059505465.1. Taxonomy (NCBI): domain Bacteria; kingdom Bacillati; phylum Cyanobacteriota; class Cyanophyceae; order Oscillatoriales; family Microcoleaceae; genus Symplocastrum; species Symplocastrum torsivum. The sequence goes on from NZ_JCACKQ010000067.1 coordinate 23,464, forward strand.
TAGACCGGCTTCATGGTTAAGCACCATATCTCGTAGCTCTTGATCGTCCAGTTCGGCGGGAATCGGTATAATCCGGATGATCGCTTCCCGCATTGGGACGGCAGTAGCAACGTGATCGACTTTTAGTTTACTCTCCGCCAGTGCCGCTTTAACTAAGTCTGCTAAAGCGGGAGGGTCAGCAATCTGACCTCCTTGAAATATCCCTTCTGGTACTTCATGAGAGTAAAGTGTGCTGACTTTGAAGCCTTGACCTTGCTTACGCAGTTGAGCAATATTAATTCGTTCCGGAGCCAATTCGATGCCGACGCCTTTCTTGCCCTTTGAAAACAGCCCTTGAAAACGGTTAAACATAACTCTTGGTTTGGCGGGAGCGAGAATTAAGATAAGTAACGCTGATCTCTTGGAGATATTTAATCTAACAAGATTAATATTGATGCATGGTACCCAATTTAGCTTAGAATAACCACACTTTGAGGGATATTTTCTCTTCAGAATTAGTTCACCTAATAAATGGAGAAGATAATTGCTGATTTTAAAGGAACGTCATTCCAGGTGACTTTGCTCCTCACTGCTCTAGCTTAAGCTAACGTTGATGCTCTAGAGAGCTTAATGGGCAACAAGAGTGTAGGCTCGAAAAAGACTGATAGTTGTAAAAAGATTTAGTAATTGCGATCGCTTACGAAAGTGCTTCACCGCAAATTCTTCAGCTATGCGTAGCTTACCTTTCCAGCCTGACGCTACTGGTAAGAGGATTTTCTACTCATAAGCAGATAGATCGTAGTGAACTTGTTACAGAAGCGCTAAGCAGGTTTCTATTCCCGTTATTGAGTAGTAAAACAATAAGTTCATAAGTTTAACAGAAGGCTGTGCGGTTGTAGCGCCCTGCTTCCTGCTTAGCTATATTCCACCTGGTGACGCAGCAATAGTTCAGTTTTGCACTCACACTATATTCCTAAAAGAGGATAAGGCGATCGCACCTCACTCGCCATCTCCTTAGAGTAGGATGATTTACTGCTGGCGCTATGCATTGGAAGAAGAAAGTTCACATGAGCAGAATCAGAACCTGGAGACGTTTAGGCATTTTTGCGTTGTTGGGGTTGCTCTTAAGCTGGTTGATTAGCTGTCGCCCAACTCCTTCACCATCAGCTAGTCCAGAAATTGAGTTTTGGACAATGCAGCTACAGCCACAGTTCACAGACTACTTCAACAAGCTGATTGCCGACTTTGAAACAGAAAATCCCTCAGTCAAAGTACGCTGGGTGGATGTTCCTTGGTCAGCGATGGAAAGCAAAATCCTCACAGCCGTTTCAGCAAAAACTGCACCGGATGTCGTTAACCTCAATCCTGGCTTTGCCTCACAGCTTGCTTCTCGTAAGGCATGGATGGACTTGGATAGCAAAGTTTCTGAACCAGTACGGCAGCAATATCTCCCAAATATCTGGAAAGCTAGCACGATTGACGAAAAAAGCTTTGGCATTCCCTGGTACTTAACAACGCGAGTCACCATTTACAACCAAGACTTGTTAAAACAAGCGGGTATCAGCAAGCCACCAACGACCTACGAGGAACTCGCCCAAGTTGCCCAACAGGTGAAAGACAAGACAGGTAAATATGCGTTTTTTGTCACCTTTGTGCCAGCGGATTCGGGTGAAGTATTGGAGTCATTTGTGCAAATGGGCGTACAGTTAGTGGATAACCAAGGTCAAGCCGCATTTAACACTCCCGAAGGAATTACTGCGTTTAGGTATTGGGTAGACCTCTATAAAAAAGGCTTGCTGCCTAAAGAAGTGCTTACCCAAGGACATCGTAACGCGATAGAACTTTACCAAGCAGGCGAGACAGCTATGCTAGCTTCTGGTCCTGAGTTTCTGAAGACGATTGAAACAAATGCTCCCGCCGTTGCAAAAGTCTCAGCATCTGCCCCACAAATTACGGGTAAGACAGGGAAGAAAAATGTTGCGGTGATGAATTTGGTGGTTCCCCGCGACACGTCCAAGCCAGATGAGGCAATAAAATTTGCCTTATTTGTAACCAACACAGAGAATCAGTTAGCCTTTGCAAAAGCAGCAAATGTTTTGCCGTCTACAGTTGAAGCGGTTGAAGCGTACCAAACTCAGTTAGCGAGTAATACTACTACTTCGGCAGTGGAGCAAGCGCGTAATATCAGTGCCAGTCAGCTAAAAGATGCCGAGGTGTTAGTGCCAGCGATGAAAGACCTCAACAAGCTGCAAAAGGCGATTTACGAAAACTTACAGGCAGCAATGTTGGATGAAAAGACAGTAGAACAGGCGGTTTCTGATGCTGCTGAAGAGTGGAATAGTAGCCGTTCTTAATACCCTTTCGCGCTTCTATATGCGATGAAGAAATGCTTTTGGGGAATAGGGAAATGAGGGAGAGCGTTCATTTCCCAACACCCTATTCTCAGTTTCTGAATCTCATTCCTCAAACCAATACTCGTTCATATCACAAATAGGCTGATATCCGATCGCCTGATAAATATGATTAGAAGTAGGATTGGCTAGGTCTGTAAATAAAAAGCAGTACTTACGTCCTTGATCAAGTAGAGTTTGACTCAAAGCCGCCACACAGGAACTGGCATAACCTTGGCGACGGTACTTGGGTGGAGTATACACAAAATTGACTCGAATCCCATTGGGAGTTGCCCCGCGATAGCCTGCGGTGGCAACCGGAACCTGATCTTGCCAAAGATAAAGAAAACCCTTACGAAGATAACGCTCAATCATTTGTTCAGCCTCATCATACTCAGTTGCCTCGTCCAAGGCTTCTTGAGAAAAGGCTTGAACCCACTCAATCAAAACATTACGTTCTGCTTGGGTAGCTTGTCGAAAATAGCCGTTAGCTTTGGCAATAGGCTGGATGGTTTCAAGCTGATAAACGCTAAGTTGAAAGCTTTACAAGGGCATCTTTCACAGTTGATGGTAGCTGCCGCAAAATTTTACCCTTCTCACGGTCAACAGCAACTAACGTCACCAAACCTGTCAAATACAATTCTTCTCCATCCAAGGATTGAATGCGGTAATCCCAATTAATTCGGACACCTTCCATCTCTGCCATGCGTGTCTTAACAATAGCTGACATACCCATCCGAATCGGGCGGTGGTAGCGTAGCGAAAGCTCAACAACAGGTAAATCGCATCCTAAGGCTACCAAGTCAGCAAAATCAATGCCGATTGAGCGTAAGCATTCAACCCGCGCCTCTTCCATCCAAGCAAGATAAGTGCCATGCCAAACAACTCCGGAATAATCAGTGTGGTTAGGATGTGCCCGTACAGGATAGGTAAACCAGTTCTCGGTCGTGGCTGTCAGAGAATAGCTTTGGATCTCACTGCTAGGTGGCAGTTGGGCTGATGTTTGTGGTTCTTCCGACACGTTGCTAATTCTCCTAGAGAAGTTACACGCTTGAGTAAAAAATCAGTCACTGTTTCTTTCTAAATAACATAGTTGTGGTGTTGATGACTTGGTGAATAGTAGTGGCTATTCAGCGAGACTACCAGAGGTATGCTGGATAGGCTAAGCCCTTGGCATGGCTTTGTTTATCGTACTTTTAACTTCTACCAAGTTTTGTTGCATATCCTCTGTAAGACTGAGAGATATAGCTGACAAAGACAAGCAAGTTGCTGACTCGTGTGCCATGAGAATTTCTCTAGTGAAGTAAAAACCTTTAAAAATCATAAAGACGATAAGAGGAAGACTTGACTTATGTCTCGGATTAAGCGGCGTCAGTTTTTACAATTTGCTGGCTCTACACTAGCAACCTTAGGTTTGAGCCAGTTAGATATTCAGAGGGCAGGCGATCGCTACGGTCGTGTTCTCGCTCAAGGTACTCCACGCAAGTTGGCTTTATTAGTCGGTATTAATAAATATCTATTCGACCCCTTACAAGGATGTGTTACTGATACTTACTTACAGCAGCAGTTGCTGATTCATCGATTTGGTTTCAATCCCAAGGATATTGTCATCCTTACTGATGAGCAAGCAACTCGCCAAAACATTTTGAATGGATTTGAGGAGCATTTAATTAAGCAGGCTAAACCAGGTGATGTTGTGGTCTACCACTTCTCTGGACATGGTTCCCAAGTACGCGATCCGGATTACCCAGACTGCGACTTTCCAGATTGCCTCAATAGTACATTTGTGCCTATAGATAGTTCTTTACCCGCCGGATTTCCTAGTCCAGAAGGTGCTGTGCAAGACATCATGGGACGCACCTTGTTTCTGTTGATGAGTGCGATTCAAACTGAAAATTTTACGGCTGTCTTAGATAGTTGTTACTCTGGTGGCGGGACAAGAGGGAATGTAAAAGTGCGATCGCGTCTTGGCGGTTCTAAACTCCAGCCAATAGAAGACGAGCAAGCTTACCAACAACAATGGCTCTCAAGGCTTAATATTTCACCAACTGAATTCAAACAACGACGTAAACAGGGTGTAGCTAAAGGCGTTGTGATTGCCTCCGCTAGACGTGACCAAGAGGCAATTGACTCCCCATTCAATGGCTTTTATGCGGGAGCATTTACCTATTTGATGACTCAATATTTATGGCAACAAACAGGTCGTGAATCCTTCTCCCGTGTCATACCGAATGTTGCCCGTAGCACTACACGGATGACTTCCAACCAACAGGAACCACTGATAGAGTACAAACCAGGCAGCGATTATCTCACAAGCCCGGTTTACTTCCTCAATGAACGAACTCCCCCAGCAGAAGCCGTAATTACCAAAGTTGAGGGCAATCAAGCCGAGTTGTGGTTAGGTGGTCTTGACCCCGACAGCCTAACTGCCTTTGATAGAGGTGCAATTCTTTCCGTTGTAGACTTGCAAGGACGTGAAAAGGGACGAGTACAGTTGGAAGCTCGTACAGGCTTAGTCGGGCAAGCCCAGCTACTAGATGCGGCACAACCCGGAGCCTTCTTACAAGAACGTGCCCGCAGCATTCCCAACAACCTAACGTTGAAAATTGGTCTTGACCCCTCTCTTGGAAACGATGCTAATCAAGCTAAACAAGCTCTTACCAGTATTCCACGTATCGAAGCCCTACCGTTACAACAACAAGAGGTGCAATACATTTTGGGTCGGATGACTAACGCCTATCGGCAGCAAGTACAAACTCCAGTTGGGTCAAGCCTCCCAGAAGTTGGTAGTCTAGGTCTTTTCTCGCCTGTACTAGAGCTAATTCCTGACTCTTTCGGTGTAACAGGTGAAACAATTACAAGCGCTGTCACTCGTCTACGTGCTAAATTCCAATTGCTCCTTGCTGCCCGGATTGTCAAGACAGCTCTGAACACGAACTCCTCCCGATTAAATGTTGTTGCCTCAATGCAGCCAGAGGGAACTGAGGCAAGATTTGCTACTACCTTCCCGATTCGTGGTGTTGGTCAAGGTAGTCCAGGCACTCAGACTACGCCAGCGATTCCTCCAAATTCTGACAAACTCCCCTTAGGAACACCTGTACAGATACAAGTGACCAACAACGAAACCAGTGGGCTTTATCTAAGCGTGCTAGTGATTGACCCCACGGGAGAAATTTCTGTAATTTTTCCCAATCAATGGATTGCCTCTGAAGAGGTAACGCTGGTATCTGCTGGTCAGACACTCAAAATACCTGACCCTAGTAAAGACAGCTTCCGTCTCGTTACTCAAGAACCGAAAGGTGTTGCTGAGGTGCTAATTCTCGCCAGTCGAACCCCTTTGCGCCAAGCCCTTCAAGCCTTACGAGAACTTGCCGCACGCGATAACACACGCAACGGAATAGTAGGCTTACGAGGCTCAGATCAGCAAAATGAGCCAGCTAAGGTCATGGACTACTTGCTTGATGATGTTAATAATGGCACTCGTGGCAATGCAACTGACACTACCCGTAGCAGTAGCATGGCTCGAAGTATTGATACAAGCCAGTTAGCGGCTCTCTCAATTACCTTCGAGGTGATTTAGGGTTTCTATCCCTTAAAACTACGCAGACTACAGTTTGCTTTCACCGTAGTAACTTGAACTTAGCTATCTTCTTCTGACTCTCAGCCAAGAACTGAGAGTCAAATTGCTCTGGATGTGAGACAATGCTATTCGTGCCTTTAGCCAACTTTCTTAAGATTCCTGAAACGTGACATATTAATAGGGCAGACCTCTAGTTCTTCTAAAAATTTCTTAATTGCTACTCCCTTTGTCACAGCAGTTTTTGCAAAGCTACGGCTAAAGGCTGAAATCTATCTGTTATACTAGCTTGCCTACTGGAGACCGTGGTAACTTAGTAGATAGTGTAAATATTCTGTAATAATCAGAACAAAAGGAAAACTATTAGCCCTAATCTGAATCGGTTGTTAATCCGAGGTAAAAATACGGATCGCGATCGCAATAGATTGGATGGTATATCAGGAGTTTGATTTTACTGCATCAGTTTGTGCTGTTGAGCTTGGTAAGGATAGTCAGAAGATTGTCTGGACGTGAGAGCCGTTCGTCAATTCAATTCATTCTTAGCCAACATAATACTGGTGTGGACAATTTTTTGTTGGAATCCAAGTCTGGAGGTATCTCTCATGACCGTTCGTCTTTACGTGGGTAACTTGCCAAAAGAAGATGTAAACCGTGATGAACTGCACTCTGTATTTGCAGATGCTGGTGAGTCTGTTTCTACAAAGGTGATTAAAGACCGCAAAACTGGCAAATGTCGGGGCTTTGCTTTTGTCACCGTACCAACAGATGAGCTTGCTGATGAAATCATTGAAAAGTTCAACGGTCATATGTTCAATGACAGTGCTTTGAAAATTGAGAAAGCTCTGCCACGGTCGAAAAGCCAAGAAGAAGAAGAGGCGCGTCCAGCTAGTAGTACGCCTAGCAGTGCCCCCGTGCGTCGTGGAGGCGGTAAAAAGGCTAAGCGCAACACGTCTTCAAGCACACCTGCATCATCATCTTCTTCTGACTCAGGCTCAATCCAACCAGACCCACGTTGGGCTGCTGATTTGGCAAAGCTGAAAGACCTTTTATCAACTCAGGCTACTAATTCTTAGGCTCTGCTTAATTTCTAGGAGAGCTGAGAAAATCTTGGCAAGCATTAAAGCCGACTTGTCAAGTTTTACTGGATCAAGAAACGTAAGTAAGATGACGGGTGCTGTAGCTCTTAGTCTGTTATAAGGCTTGGGGATATAGCACCCGTATCATTTTCACGGTAGCCCTATTCCGTTTAGAGCCAACTGCCCACGAGAACAAAAGGTGCCCAGTAGCGGGGATGTTGGGAGCGAGGTTCTTGCAACAGCGATAGCTGAGCTAGACGCAAAGCTTCAGCTCGACTTACTTTAGTACGAGTTAACTCTCGGTAGAATGCACTCATCAGCACGGCAGTACTCTCATCGTTAACTGACCATAGTGTAGCCAGAGTACTGCGTGCCCCAGCTCGTACCGCTACTCCCGCCAATCCTAAAGCGGCTCGTTTGTCCCCAGCCGCCGTTTGGCAAGCACTGAGGACGAGTAATTCGAGCGCATTTGGCTGATTTTCGTCTCGGTTACGAAGGACGTTCTCCAACTCGTTGACATTGAGGCGACCATCCCAAGTAAGAATAAACGTTTCTTCAGCTTCAGAGCTGAACTGCCCGTGTGTTGCTAGATGTATCACGGGAAAAGGTAATGATTTGATTTCGTTTTGGATGGTTTCGCTAGTAAACTCTTGATTGAGTAAGACTGTAGTAGGTACTTCGGATTGAATCTCTTCTACTTCTAACGCCACATTGCTAAGAGCCGAGAAGCCCCCACGGGATTCGGTAAGTCCAGCCGTCAAAGCCTTTAACTCTCCCTGTACAAGCGATTTTGGAGCCAGCAATTGTAGTCCTGGAGTCAAGGCGACAGCGTACTTTTGTACAAGATACTGTTGACCGTCATAAAGAGCTGCCATCGGAATATTCCGTAGAGAACCATCTAAGACAAATACCAAGGTTTTAATTTGGCTTTGTATGAAGGCATCCTCAGCAGGTTTGAGTAGCCAATCATAAACTCGCTTCGATAATGACTGCGTTCGTTTTAGGGAGAAAGGCTTTACCAGTTCCTGCCGCAGTTCTTCTAAGGTTTCTTCCACGTCACCCTGAGCAATAGAAGTAGCGTAGTGACGTAGAGGCACATTGGGCAACTTGAGGATGACTTCTAAGCGATCGGGCAAGATAATTGGGTAGACAACGGCGGCTGTTGGATCATCTTGATCAATCACTTGGTCAACTTGTACAGCCTGTCCCTGCAAGCAAGCGGTTCGGAAAAAGTTGTCGAGTTCAGCGAGTTGGAGTGATTCAATGACGTTACGAGCTTGGACTAGGTTTTGTTGACTCGGCTCACTTTGGGTATTGGTGGATTGTAGGAGTAAATCGACTAACTGCCGATAGATAGGCTCTACTTCCTCCCGAAAGGAAAACTGAATGTCGGGATTAATGGTTACTAAATCACTGCGGAGAGATTGTAAAGTGTTGACGGCTTCAGTGTAAGCTGCGATCGCTTCTTGCTTTTTTCCAGTTGCTTTGAGAAGCCGCCCCAACTGCCACTGCCAACGATAAGCAATGTCTGAAGCATTAATACCTTGGGCAATCAGTAGCGCTTGCTCGGTAAGATCTTGAGCGTTGCCTAGTTGCTGAGTCTGTTCATAGAGTCCACCGAGATGCCCAAGGGCATAAGCTTCTGCACGACTATCTTTTAAGCTTTTTGCTTGTTGAACTGCTTTTGCCAAGACTTGACTAATGTCTGTCCAGGAGGGAGTGGTGTCTGTATTACTTCTCTTAAATCGTGTGAGACTCTGAGCAAAGTTAATCTGGGCATAAACAGAGGCACGGCTGACAGGCAAGCTAGCGATTTGACCCTGAATTTTTGAACCCAATGCTAATGCCTCACTGAGTTGCTGCGTTTCGAGTAACAAGCTCAGTTGATTCAGTTGGGCTTGTGTGCGTGTCATCGGTGAAGTGGATGTAGCTTCTGCCTGCTGATAAAACCCCAAAGCGGCTTCGGTTTCTTTCTGGGCGCGGGTTGTATTTCCTAAACTAAGTAGAGTGGAACTGATATCTGAGGGAGATTGTAGTTGCTCAGCTACCGCCAAACTTTGCTCTAAACTCTGCCGAGATTTCTTCAAGTTACCGATAACTCGAAGGGTATTACCCAGGCTACGCAAACCCATCGACTGAATTGGGTTGGGTTGATTTTGTAGCGCTGCTTCCACCTGAGTTAAGGTCTTCTCAGCTTGACGATAAAGCCCTAAAGCTTGCATGGCTTGAGCTTGGTTAATTAGGCTGCCAATAATTCCTATCTGGTCATCAGCTTGAATATAAGCCGTCGTTGCTTGCTGCCAGGTTGCGATCGCTTTTTGCGCTTGTCCTTGTGCTAGTTCCAACTGCCCGCGTGTATTGAGGGCTTGGGCGAGAATGAGTTGAGTATTCGTTGGGGTATCTTTTTTTGAGGACTGTAGTCTAGTGTCTTGGAGGAGTTGCAAGCTGGAACTAATAGCAACACCTGCCTCATCCCACTGCCCTAGCTGCTGGTAAGCCAAGGACAAAAAGCTCAATGCTGTAGCTTGATTCAGTTTATTTCCTTCAGCTTGAAATGCCTGTGCTGCCTCCTGCCAAACTTTGGCGGCTTCACTGAATTGTCCTGCTTCATAAAATTCCCTTCCCTGTTGCACCTGATCTGTTACGGATTGGGCAGTAGATGTGGGAGCTGAGGTAGCAAGAGATACTAGTTGCGTTGTAGAAACGCAATTACTTGCACTCATACAATCTATGTTTATCACCTGCCCCAAGACAATGCATAAAATGGTGCTGAATGCAAGAAAAACGTATTTTAGAAAGGGTTGTACTGCACGGACATACACAGACCATTTTCTTGCCATGTTCTTTTCCTCATTCTCCTTTCTCTAGTCATCTCAAGCCCGGTTGACTACTTGATTTAATTTAAAAATTGGGTAATTAGTTAGAAGTTAGTTGCCACAGACAGCAAACAACCGACAATGAACAATAACTTAATATACGTTAGTGGAGCAGCTTCACATGAAGAAGTAAATTCGCTCAACTAAAATCACAATTTTTTGCACTCGATTGGTGTCTGCCAAGCCCTGTGCGGTAGTACATGGGCAGCTTGCGCGGTGAGAACCACCTTACCCCTATCATTAATTACCCATCCTTGGGCTTCTACTGGCGGCTTAGTATCAGTTGGCTGAGTAATTAAAGGTTCCGCTGAACGATTTCCGGTAGTAGTAGTTGCCGGACGTAAATCTGTCCAAACGGTATCACTGCTGAGGGTTTCACCGGGAGTAGGCGGTAAGCCACCACGCCCAGTCACGATAAACTCACTTCTTGCTATCTGAGGCGTTCCACAACCAGAGGCAATTAATCCAGAGGCATCAACGACATCAGTAGGTAAGCCAACTAATCCGCGACTGGGGTCAACATCCGGCGTTGTGATTTCTACCACACCGTCTAGTCCAAACTCTGAACTGGCAGTGATGTCGCTTTCGGTAGTTAAGTCTTCTCGAAACTGGGTACCAAAGATGGCTTGGACTTGGATTTGGATGTTACCACCATTGCCTGTAAAGGCGTTAGCACTGATGTCGCTATTTTCCTCTGGGACAGCGATAATAAAGCCATCTGGAGTATCAATTGTAATGTTGCCACCATTCCCACCAGCACCAACGACACCTGCGGAGGTAGATATTCCACTTTGTTGGCGTAGTAGCAACAAATCCTCAACAGCTAGCGCAATATTGCCACCATCACCAGATGCGGTTTCTGCTGTGAGTTCGCCTTGGTTATCTAAAGTGATACTTCGCGTGGTAATTTGAAGATTACCTGCACCTTGAGCATCATTACTGGAGTTGAGGCTGCTGACAGCGGCTAGCGCCCTATCCCGAACAATTAACTCTCCTGTTTCAATCGTCAAATCTCCACCTTGCCCTGTGGCTTCAGGAATACCACCAACTCCAGGAATTCCGCCAGACAGAGCAAGCAAGCTTGTGGGAAACCGATTATCAGCAAAGGTTCCAACGAGTTCCACGGATTCTGAAGCCTGAACAATTAAATCTCCCGCATCCCCTGCACCAAACGTCGTAGTTTGTAGAACGGCTCCATCTCGAAGGGTCAATCGCTCAGTTTCAACCCTTAAAGTTCCTCCATCTGCTGTAGAGCCTATACCTGTGCCAGCAAATAAACCACTACCAAATGACAAGCCTGTGTCATTAGTAAGGAATTGACCATCTGCTGAGAGTGCTACTCCAACCAGTTCTACATCAAAAGCCTGAACTGTCAAGTTACCTGCACTAGCTTGGCTAAATTCGCTAAAGGTCGTAACTGAAACTTGTGCCCCACCTTGAATACTTAAGCGCTCAGTATCGATGGTTAGATTACCGCCAGTCCCTGTAGCCCCTTGTTCAGAATTAGCAAGCAAACCACTAGAAATTATCTTATCGTCTGCTGAAGTGCCGTAACCGAGTAGTGTTACTTGGGTCGCTTGCACCGTTAAATCCCCAGCATCTCCTTGACCAAACGTAGACGTTGATACTTGCGCTCCATCTGAGACAAGCAACTCGCCCGTATCAATCGTCAAACTTCCGCCATCTCCGGTAGCTCCCCGTTGAACTGTAGCCTGTAATAAACTACTGTTTTGGCGATCGCTTGATCTGCCACTTACCTCTACGAAGTCTCTTGCCCGTACAATTAGACTGCCACCCTCTCCTTGACCAAAAGTAGAAGTTGAGACTCGCCCTCCATCCTGGATAATTAATTCTCTCGTTTCAATCGTTAAACTTCCCCCAAATCCTGTAGCATCCTCCTCTTCAACCCCAGCAAACAACCCACTGGGAAGCCCATTCATCGCGCTACCAATGACTTCTACGGACTCTGAGGCTTTGACTGTTAGAGCACCTGCCGACCCGGCACCTAATGTACTAACGAGTATCTGTGCCCCATCCTGAACTATTAAGCGCCCCGTTTCCACAGCTATATTGCTTCCAGCACCCGTGGCTTCAAAATCACTAAAAGAAAATAAGCCACTCGCAAAATTGCCATCTGCTGTAGTTCCACTGAGTTCTACCGACTCCGAGGCATTGATGCTTAAGGTGCCTCCTGGTATTGAGCCTAGGGTATAAGCCTGAATTGCTGAACCGTCAGTGAATGTCACCCGCCTTCCTGAAAGCTGAACATTTCCACCACCCTCGCCAGTGACATCCACGAAAGCTTCATTGCTAAGTGATATATCAGCTCTGGCGACATCATCAGGAAAACTCAAACGTAGACTATCACCATCAACGTTTAGCCCTACTATTCCCGCTCCTGCCACTCCTCCTAATTCGACTCGACCACCTGGAGTTCGTAAATATCCACTATTCAAACTTACATTGCCGCCTACTAACGCTAATGTTTTATCAAGCCGCGCCCGTAGACCAACAGGTATCCCTAGGCGGTTGCGTGCCTGAGATTGATTAAGGATGTTTCCTTGTGTCCCTCCAAATTGCAAACCAATCGGAACACTTACGGTAAGTAAAGGTGTAGTTTGAGGAGCAGTAGCACTAAACTGGCTACCATCAGCAAAGTTTAGGCTACTGGCTGTACTTGCTAGGAAAGAGCCGCCAATGTTCAACGAAGCATTAGAACTAAAAATAATACCGTTGGGATTGATCAGAAAGAAGTTGGCAGGACTGACAGTACCATTAGCTTGAAGAACTTCAATTAATCCATCAATAGTTGAAACGGATAACCCAGTTACGCGAGAAATGATGTTTTCAACAGCTTGGTCAATTTCTTGAAAAGAGGCAACTTCTCCAGTGGGAACCGAAAATTCTCCAAAGCTGTGGAACAAGTTAGAGCCAGCTTGAGTACCCCCCGTGATAATGCTGGTGTTGCCGTTTGGCGTAACGATGGAAAGATTTTGTAGGGTTATATCCTCAACGATTTGTGCTGGCGTGGGATTAGTTGTTGCCAACCAGAAGAGAGAAAAACTAGCAGCAAACCAAAGTGACTGACAATGCGGTTTCATATGCCAACCCCGAAACTGAATGAGAACAGTTATCTGCCTACCACCATTGGTGACAAGTTAAGGCTTTCTGGCAGTTGTCAAGAGGATCTGAGAAA
>NZ_JCACKQ010000068.1:0-36478 GCF_059505465.1 Symplocastrum torsivum
TCGCTTATATCCCCCGGAGTAGAGCGCGGGGGCTTTACGCATCACGACTCGTAAAAGTCTCAGGCTGACTCGGCTTCAAAGGTAAAATTTTTAATCACAGCACTAGCGATTTCCCTCCGCTATCAGTACACTTAGCGTCTTGCTGAAGGATTAATCAACAGCAATCATCCAGTAGGTTCAATGAAGGTTACAAGATAATGGCTCAAGAAAATCACCTGTTGGCTGCGGTACCTCCACCCAGCGCCAAAAAGCAGCCACAGGTACTTGAATTGCATGGAGATAAGCGGCTTGACGATTACTTTTGGATGCGCGATCGCACTAATCCGGAAGTCATCGCCTATCTAGAAGCCGAAAATGCCTATACAGAAGCGATGATGCAGCATACTGAAGCACTGCAAGCTAGTCTCTACAACGAAATGCTTGCCCGCATCAAAGAAACTGACCTTTCAGTGCCCTATCGTAAAGATGACTACTACTACTATTCACGCACTGAAGAAGGAAAATCTTACCCAATTTACTGTCGAAAACCGGGAAGTCTTGATGCCCCTGAACAAGTGCTACTCGACCAAAATGAACTGGCAAAAGGCTATGAATTCTTTAACTTAGGGGTATTTCAAGCTAGTCCAAATCATCAACTTTTAGCCTATTCAGTTGATACGAATGGTGCTGAGCAATATACGTTGTTTTTTCTTGACTTGACGACATCTCAGCTCTACCCAGAAACTTTAGCTGATACCTATTTTTCTTTTGCTTGGGGTAACGATAATAAGACAGTATTTTATACGAAAGTAGACGCTACAAACCGACCTTTTAAACTTTTTCGGCATACTTTGGGAACGTCTCCTGATGAAGATGTCTTGATTTACCATGAAAAGGATGAAGCGTACTTCCTTAGGATTAGCAAAACCCGTAGCCAAGCCTACATCTTAATGAGCTTGGGTAGCAACATTACTTCAGAAGTTCATTATTTAGACGCGAATAATCCTACGGGTTCTTTTCAAGTCATTCATCCTCGCCAGCAAGGGATGGAATATAGCGTCGAACATCATAGCGATCGCTTTTACATTGTCACGAATGACGAAGCCCTTAACTTTAAATTGATGCAAACTCCGGTTGCCTCTCCAGCTAAGGAAAACTGGCAAACGGTAATTCCCCATCAAGATGATGTAATGCTCTCAGGCGTTAGTGCCTTTGTTGACCACTTGGTTATCTACGAACGAAAGGCTGGACTCCCCACTATACGGGTGCAAAAACTTTCAACGGGTGAGGAAAACGAAATAACATTCCCGGAGCCAACCTACTCGGTTTATGAAGGGAGTAATCCAGAATTTAATACCACTACTTTGCGATTCAATTACACGTCTTTAATCACACCTTCCTCTGTTTTCGACTACGACTTAGAAACCTACGAGCGTGAGTTGAAAAAAGAAACAGAAGTACTAGGTGGTTATGAGAAAACGCAATACGAAAGTGAGCGAATCATGGCGACTGCTTCGGACGCCACCCAGATTCCCATCTCCCTTGTCTACAAGCAGGGAATCCAAAAAGATGGCAAAAACCCTCTGTTTCTCACTGCCTATGGCTCGTATGGTGCATCCTACCCAGCATCTTTCTCCTCGACTCGACTCTCGCTGCTTGATCGTGGGGTAGTCTTTGCGATCGCGCACATTCGGGGTGGTGCAGAAATGGGGCGTAAATGGTATGAAGAGGGCAAATTCTTACACAAGAAAAACACGTTTACTGATTTTATTGCCTGTGCTGAGCATTTGATTACCCAAAAGTGGACAGCAAGCGATCGCCTTGCAATTTCCGGCGGCAGTGCTGGCGGTTTGTTGATGGGTGCTGTACTCAACAGTCGTCCTGATCTTTTTAAAGTCGCACACGCCGCTGTTCCCTTTGTAGACGTAGTAACAACAATTCTCGATACTTCCCTTCCTCTTTCTGCTATGGAATGGGAAGAATGGGGCAATCCCAACAATCAAACGTATTACGACTACATGAAATCTTACTCGCCCTACGACAACGTCAAGGCCCAAGACTACCCGCACCTTCTCATTACCGCAGGCTTAAACGATTCTCGCGTTAAATACTGGGAACCCGCAAAATGGACAGCTAAACTTCGGGAATTAAAAACCGACAATAATCTTCTCCTGCTCAAAACCAACATGGGTGCAGGACATGGAGGTGCATCCGGGCGTTATGAGAGCCTAAAAGAAATCGCCTTTGAGTATGCCTTTGTTCTAGACCGATTAGGTTTGGTAGAGGCATAGGGGATTGGGGATTGGGAACAAGAGACTTTCGTAATTTTCGTGGTGAACGAAAGTTTATGTAGAGCTTGCACTTATCTTATAACGTTGTGTCTGGAGTATGTGTGCATCCAATTCCCCAATCCCAATTCCCAATTCCCCAATCCCCAGTCGCTACTCCCCGCTCCCCATCTTGTTAAACTTTCGTCAGGAATGTAGAAAAAAGTAGGTTGCCAATGATGATTTTGGCTATTGATGTCGCCTCCCTGTTTAACCAAAAGCTACTGAATCTGGCCTTTCAGGTGGGGACGAAAGTCTTATGGGCGCTTGGCATTCTACTCACTACCCGCTATGCAATTATCTTAGTTGGTCGCGCCACGCGCAGAGCGTTTAGTCCAGTTGAGCCAACGTTACGCAAGTTCCTGGTACAGGCATCAGAAATTCTGACGTTGGTGGTTGGAATCGTTGCTTTCTTGAGTGCGTTGGGGATTCAGGCTGCCAGTGTCGTTGCTGTGGTGGGTGCTGCTGGTTTAGCGATTGGTTTGGCGTTGCAGAATACCCTATCCCATTTCGCGGCTGGTGTGATGTTGATTAACCAGCGCCCATTTGAGGTGGGTGATTTTATTGAAGGCCCATCAGGGGTTAAGGGTGTGGTAGATGCGATCGGGATTTTCTCAACAACTGTGGTAACACCCGATAATGTCAAGATTACGGTGCCAAATAATAATCTCTTCAGTGGTGTCTTGAAAAATACGACAGCGTTAGGGACGCGACGGGTGGATTTAAAAGTTGATATTGGCGATCGCCCCATTGAACCGACAATTATCTTGCTTTTATCTTTGGTGCAACCCCATCCTCTGGTTTTAGATAAACCAAAGACTACTTGCCATGTTTTTTCGACTACATCTAGGACAACAATCCTCTACTTGCGCCCCTGGTGTACGTCAGAAGCTTACGAACAAGTCCATTCAGAAGTGCAGCAGTTGGTTCAAGAAGCACTGCGAGAAGCAGACTTTTCTGAGACAGCAGGCAAGACACCAATAGATGATCCTTGGACATAAGTTAAGCCTGCTGCTGAGAGCATAATACTCTCATGGCAAGCAGGCAATTCCCAAATATGTTGAGTGTGGGGAGGAATCTTTTAAGCGCTGGCTTGTGCTAACACTTTTGCTGGTTTTTCGAGTAGCGTGGTGTAGAGATCACTTAGCTGATGCGCGACACCATCCCAGCTAAACTTACTCTCAACCCGTGTTCTTGCTGCTGCTCCCAACTGGTTTCGCCACTCTGGGTTGGAGATAATCCGATCGATCGCTGCTGCAAAAGCCGCTTCATCTTTTGGTGGGGCAAGTAAACCTGTTTGTTCAGGAACGACGGTGAATTGCAAACCACCAACATCGCTGGCAACAACGGGTGTACCACTTGCCATTGCTTCAATGGCAACTAAACCGAAGGGTTCATAGTGACTGGGAACCACACAAACATCAGCCGCTGCGTAGTAAGCGGGTAACGTGGTATCGCCAAGGCGTCCGGGGAAGCTGGTGATGTTGCTCAAACCGAGTTCAGCAACAATTCCTTCGATGCGATCGCGTTCTTTCCCATCACTTTGTCCAGGGCGAGAACCACCACCAATCACTAACCTTAGCTTCTCGTTATTCCGAAACTGTGATTGACCAACTGCCCGTACTAAGGTTTCAATCCCTTTGCGTTCATCAAAGCGTCCTACATAGAAGACGACAATCGCATCAGAGTCAATACCTAGTGCTGCCCGTGCAGCTTGCTTATCAATAGAACCAAATCGCTGAATATCGGTGCCGCAGGGAATGATGTCGATGTTGCCCTTCGTGGAAACAAGCGATCGCATATGTTCTTGTTCTTGCGGACTGGTTGCCACAATTCGCTCTGCTGTCTCCAATACTGTTTTTTCCACACTCAAACGGGTGGTAGCAATCATTGGAATCGTTGTAATTGACTTGTATTTAACAGCGCCCAATGAGTGATAGGTATGAATCTGCTTAAGTGGTTGGTGCTTCTTCAGCTGCATTCCCACCCAGGAAGAAATCCAGTAATTTGTGTGTACCAAAGGGTACTGAATTCCTGTCTCTTGTTGAAACTTCAGAAGTTCATTGACAAACGTACCCGCATACCCAAATATCTCGTCTCTTGGTACAAAGGCTTCTGGACCCGCTGATAAACGAATGGTCCGACAATGCGGACCATGTTCAACGATTTTGGGTTGTTCAGCACTCGATGCACGAGTAAACATATCAACGTGCCAGCCTTGGTGAGCGAGGGCTTCACCCACATGCCGCACGTAAACGTTTTGTCCTCCAGCCTCTTCTTTACCAATTTCCACAGCTGGGTCACCGTGAACTGAGATGAGAGCAATGTGCTTTTTATTTGTAATGTCCATAGGTTTCGTAGTCCTGGATTGTGACGAAGCTTAGGTAGGTTAGACACTTGTCTTTCTACCCTGCCAAGCACTCACTATTAACTTTTGCTTAGATACTTTAACAAAGATTAAGCAAAAAAAACTGCATCGTCAATAACCAAAAAGGAATAGATTTTGATTTTTTGTGTATTTCGCGTATTACTAATTGCCATTTATGTACTACGTTTTAGAAGTGGTGTATTACAGCTTGTGTTTTGCAATTCCTAATCCTGCACTTCAAGCTCGTAACAACTCTGAAAATCTCTCTTCGCTAGACAGTAACCGCAGTCTCTAACCTTATTGTTTTAGGAAATGAGGCATCAAACCAGGTGGTTACCAATTAAAATAGAGAGCTTTTACTTGCTCCAAAGTTAGTATGCCTTTTAGAAGAGAAAATTGCAAAAAGCGAAATTCTGCTTCCTTAACTTAAGATTTATAGCAAACAATTAGAGGAAAAATTGACACTTTCGACACTAAGCCAAAATTTAATGGGGAAACAAGTCTTCAAGATCTGCTATCATGTCTAATTGTCACCCTGGAGAGGTGGCTGAGTGGTCGAAAGCGGCAGATTGCTAATCTGTTGTATGGCAGGTAACTCCATACCGAGGGTTCGAATCCCTCCCTCTCCGTTCAAAAGGCTACTTCACTTATATATAGAAGTGGCTCTCTAGGCTTATCCAAGACTGTAGGTTGGGAAAGTCCGCTTTATAAAGTCTGCACATCAGGCTACTAACTACGACTCGCTCTTAGGGCACGTCTGTCAGTTTGCAGACACGCCCTAGCGTTTCTAAAGGATTGAGCATTCTCTGCCAGTGCGTAACCTTACTTCATAGAAGCGTAGCCAGTTTATCTGTCGCTAGGGGGAAGATCAGCTTAAAATCTAATCTATTCTTCAATATCGGATCTGCTTCTGGGAGCAGAGGAGTGAAACACAACAGATGAATAAGCTCAATTTAGAAAACACCCTTAAGCCTCGTTTTGCGATCGCCTTAGCCCTCACTACTCTAGCTACAGGCTTTCTGGCAGCAGCTTGTGGAAACACATCTGGTGGTAATACAACCGCCAGCACTCAGGGAGGGGGTGGTGCCGCCGCCGATGAAAACACCGTCAAGATAGTTTCCAGTCTGCCAATGACAGGTGCTTCTTTGGGACAGTCTCAAACAATCGTTAATGGCATTCAGCAAGCTTTAGATGAAACCGAATCAAAAGCTTGTGACGGCAAAATCACAATCCAATTTGAACAGTATGACGATGCTACCGCCGCTGCTGGAAAATGGGAGCCTGCGGCGGTAACTGCCAATGCGAACAAAGCCGTTGCGGATAAGTCAGTTGTTACCTTCATCGGTCACTACAACTCTGGTGCGGCTAAGCTATCTATCCCCATCCTGAACCAAGCTGACTTGGCGATGGTTAGCCCTGCAAACACATACCCTGGTCTAACCAAACCAGGAACGGGCGAAGCCAACGAACCTAACGTTTACTATCCCAATGGCAAACGCAACTACGCCCGTGTCGTTCCAGCCGATGACCTCCAGGGAAATGTCGCAGCGAATTGGGCACAATCTTTAGGTGTGAAACGTGTCTATATCCTGGATGACCAAGAGCTTTATGGTAAGGGGATTGCCGATATCTTTGAAGCAACCGCCAAAAAGTTAGGGATAGAGGTACTGGGACACGAGGGGATTGACCCAAAAGCTCCAGACTATAAATCCGTGATGACCAAGATCAAGGCTCTCAACCCCGACATGGTGTACTTTGGCGGGATTATTGACAACAACGCCGCGCAGTTAGTCAAGGATATGCGTGGGGTTGGAATGACACCGGAGCAAGTCAAGTTCATGGGACCAGATGGCATTCTTGTCCAAGACTTCGTTGATGCGGCTGGACCTACCGCTGATGGAGTTTATGCAACCTTTGGTGGCATACCACCGACAGCACTAACGGGTAAAGGAAAGGAATGGTACGAAAGTTACAAGAAGAAATTCAACGCCGAACCGGAAGTGTATGCTGCTTACGGTTACGAATCTGGCAAGGTTGCGATTAATGCCATCAATCAAGTGTGCAAAAATGACCGTGCTGCAATTCGGGATGCAGTGATGGCAACCAAGGATTTTCCAGGACTGCTGGGAACGTGGAGCTTTGATGAGAATGGTGATACGACCATTAAAAAATTGTCAGGAAGCCAAGTCAAAGATGGGAAGTTTGAGTACGTGACAACTTTAGAAGCGAAGTAAGTCATTGCTTTGGGATGATGGTTGATGGTAATGCACCATCGACCATCAACAAAATCGATCTAGAATCTTTTAGGATCAACCACTACAACATCGAGTTATTAGACCCTTAAGCTAGACGCGCTCTGCTGTCTACAGCCAAACCTATATGAAACGATGGCAGAAGACTTTACTGTATCTTGCCGTAGCTTACTTAGTTCTACTGCTGGGACCAATTGCCGGACTTGACATCCCCCGCATTGTTGGGGAAATTGCCAGTAGTCCATTAAGCCTACTTCAGCAACTTGAGGTAGGCATTGTCAACGGCGCGATTATCGCGATTATTGCGTTGGGCTATACATTGGTCTACGGCATCATTGAGCTGATCAATTTTGCCCACGGCGACTTATATATGTTAGGGGCATTTACTGCCCTTACTGCCCTCAGTGCATTTGGAGTGACTGATGGGACATCACTGGGAGCAAGCATTATTCCCATACTTGCTACTTTACTAATCGCGACGATTGTCTGTGCAGGCCTGAATGTCCTGACTGAACGCTTTGCCTACCGACCTCTACGCAATGCCCCCCGACTTGCACCCTTGATTTCTGCTATTGGAGTTTCATTCATTTTCCAGAACACGGGCCTATTTTGGGGAGGACTGAGAGCTTTTATCCCATCAATGGGAAACAACTCTGCTGCCCCAAAAAACTTTCCTGACCTCTTACCTAGCATTGATATCCTGAAAGCGCTGGGTATTCAGAGCAATTTTTCTTTTACGACCAAAGACTTAATCGTGTTGGTTGTTGCTGCGGCTCTGATGGTAGGGTTGCATCTGTTTGTGCAATATACTCGTCCGGGTAAAGCGATGCGAGCGGTTGCCCAAAATAGGGACGCTGCAAAGATTATGGGGATTAATGTCGATCAGATTATTGCCCTCACCTTTTTGATTGGTGGAGCATTGGCAGGAGCGGCAGGGCTGTTGATCGGACTGTATAACAATACGATTGTCTTTACGATGGGCTTTACTGCCGGCTTACGGGCATTTACTGCCGCCGTCTTGGGAGGAATCGGCAATATCATTGGTGCAATGCTGGGGGGTGTGTTAATTGGAGTACTCTCATCATTGAGCGACCAGTACCTGTCAAGTCGCTGGACTAATGCGTGGGTGTTTGCTGTCTTGGTTGTGATTTTGGTGTTCCGACCTGGTGGTTTGCTCGGTGAGAATGTGCAGGAAAAGGTATAAGATTTCGTCCGTTGTCTATGTATGGTCTATTGGTTTGCTTCAACCAATAACTGACCACTGGATGACTGACCACTGACAAAGGACAACCATGAAAAAGCAGGCAAGAAAGCAGACAACCAAGTCAGGGAATATTTTGGGGATACTCGCCGCCATCACGGTACTACTCTTTGGTGGTTGGAGTGGTGCGCTTGCCGGCTGGCTAGTGGGAGTAGGAGCAGGTGTAATGGCTTGTCAAGGGAAGCGGGTTCCTGTCCCTAAAATCGGCGCACGTTTAGGGACTAGGGCGGGGCTAGTACTAGGGGTTTGGATCTTGGTCGCCAGCTTGATTGAAGGGCTGATTCTGCGTCCAGCCAGTGGACGACCAGGTTTAGGAGTGATTCAGACATTAATTTTTGGAATTGTTGGTTTAGTTGTTGCGACTGTGGCAGGGGGAATCGCAGGTTGGCTACAAGGCTTAGGGAAAAATCGCCAGAAAGCGACTCTAGGTCTACTGGCTTTGATCTTAATTACCTTTCCTTTCCTCGATCAGGCAGCTCAGACCAACTGGATTGAGCAGGTGATCACTATCTTAATCTTTGCCCTATTAGCCTTAGGACTCAATATTGTGGTGGGCTATGCTGGGTTGCTGGACTTAGGTTATGCTGCCTTTTTTGCGATTGGAGCCTATACCACTGGCTTATTGTCTTCTCCGTTCCTAGGTGTTGAGTGGAACTTCTGGATTGTGATTTGGATTGCTGCTGCTGTCGCGGCTGTCGCGGGAGTGATTCTCGGTTCTCCCACGTTACCGTTACGCGGTGACTATTTAGCGATCGTGACTCTGGGGTTTGGTGAAATTGTGCCGATTGTCTTTCGCAATCTCACGAGTGTCCAAATTTACGAGCCAATCTCCAAGACTATTGGGGGTCTAATCGGTCGCCCAGAGATGGCAATTTGTCTGTTGGGTTGTGAGAAAGCCCTTAACCTGACTGGAGGTGAAGCAGGCATTAATCCCATTGGTCGCCCCTCACTTCCCTTTGTCGGCACGTTCCAAGCAGGTCAATTTCTACCTTGGTATTATCTAATCCTGTTGTTAGTCGTCGGCTCGACCTTCATGATTAGTCGTCTGCGGGGTTCACGTTTGGGACGTGCTTGGACGGCAATTCGGGAAGATGAACTTGCCGCTAGCGCGATGGGGATTAACTTAGTCCGAACTAAGTTATTAGCGTTTGCAATGGGAGCAACCTTCTCTGGATTTGCAGGTGCTTTTTATGGGGCTTATATCAGCGCTATCTTTCCTAGCGTGTTTGGATTTGACGTTTCCGTCATCATCTTATGTATGGTAATTTTGGGTGGACTGGGTAGTATTCCAGGCGTGCTTTTAGGTTGCCTACTGATTACATCAGCCGATCGCCTTTTTCTCCCTCAGTTAGCGCAAGTCCTAAAGGGTTTGTTGAATACTTCCGTGTTACCGAACATTGGAAATCCAGCCTTGAGAGACTTTCTCGCCGTTAGTGTCGATCCGATCCAGATGCGTCTGTTCCTGTTTGGTCTAACCTTAGTGATCATGATGATCATTCGCCCAGAGGGTCTGGTGCCAAGTGCAGAACGTCAAGCCGAACTGCACTCGGATGCTGAGGAGATTAACGAGTCGTTAGCAGACGCAAGGAGTCAGTAATGCCACTGTTGGAAGCGCGTCAACTCACGATGCAATTTGGGGGTTTAACAGCCGTTAAACAGGTCAATTTCTCGCTGGAAAAAGGGATGATTGCTAGCCTGATTGGCCCCAACGGTGCCGGAAAAACCACGTTTTTTAATATGCTCACGGGCATCTATGTCCCTACCGCAGGTCAGCTACGGTTGGAGGACAGAAATATCACGGGCGCACGCCCAGATATGCTCACTAGTTTGGGAATTGCTCGGACGTTTCAGAATATCCGCCTATTCAGTAACATGAGCGTGCTGGAAAATGTTTTGGTGGGCAGACATTGCCGCTTAAAGACGGGTTTAATCGGAACGTTATTCCGTCCGCCGTCTGTGCGCCAAGAAGAGCTAAAAGCTGAACAAAAAGCTCTCTCACTCCTAGACTTTGTGGGCTTAGGGGCATCAAAAGCCTACGAGACAGCCAAAAACCTCTCTTATGGTGACCAGCGACGGTTGGAGATTGCACGGGCGTTGGCAAGTGAGCCGAAGATATTGCTCTTGGATGAGCCAACGGCTGGGATGAACCCCAATGAAACTGCTGATTTGACGCGCTTTATCCACCGCATCCGAGATGAACTGGATTTGACGATCTTATTGATCGAACACGATATGAAGGTGGTCATGGGAATTAGCGATCGCGTTAGTGTGATGGAGTACGGCTCAAAAAT
The DNA here is from genome assembly GCF_059505465.1 of Symplocastrum torsivum. Taxonomy (NCBI): domain Bacteria; kingdom Bacillati; phylum Cyanobacteriota; class Cyanophyceae; order Oscillatoriales; family Microcoleaceae; genus Symplocastrum; species Symplocastrum torsivum. The sequence goes on from NZ_JCACKQ010000068.1 coordinate 10,479, forward strand.
TGCTGAGGGAAGTCCCGCTGAAGTTCGTACCGATCCGCGTGTGATTGAGGCATATCTGGGTAAAGAAGACGCAGAGGAGCAAGTGCTTAGCCACACAGAACCTGCGATTCAGGACTCAGAACTTAGCACTCAGGACTCTGACTATGCTTGAAATTAAAGACATTCATACCTACTACGGAAATATCCATGCCCTCAAAGGTGTTTCACTACAGGTCGATAAGGGGGAAATCGTCACCTTAATTGGTAGTAATGGGGCAGGTAAAACAACAACTCTCCGAACCATTCAAGGGTTATTACGACCGCGTGAGGGCAAAATTCTGTTTGAGGGAGGCGCCTTAGAGACGTTATCAACAGAAGCAATTGTCCGTTTAGGCATTTCCCAAAGTCCTGAAGGTCGTCTGATTTTCCCTCGGATGACGGTGCAGGAAAATCTAGAGATGGGGGCATTCTCCCGTAAAGATTCTCTTGGCATTAAGTCAGATATCGAACGAGTATTACATCTTTTTCCAAGACTGAGAGAACGATTTACTCAAAAAGGAGGAACGCTCAGTGGGGGTGAACAACAAATGCTTGCGATCGGTCGGGCGATGATGGCAAGACCTCGTTTATTGTTATTAGATGAGCCAAGCATGGGTTTAGCACCAATGCTAGTCACCCAGATTTTCTCGATTATTAAAGACATTAATGAGCAGGGAACTACGATTCTGCTAGTAGAACAGAATGCCCGGATGGCTTTAACCGTTGCTCATCGCGGATATGTATTACAAACAGGTCAAATCGTTCTGGCAGGTACAGCGAAAGACTTGCAGACTAACGAAACGGTTCGCAAGGCATATCTCGGCGAGAGCTAATTCCATGAATGAATAATGCTGCTAAGACTCATTGAACAACAGCAAAAACGACGCAATTAATCCTCTCGCTGGACACCAGCTAGTTTGCGATCGCACCTAATGCTTTGAGCGTCACTTTCTGAGCCTCAGTGATTCCAACAACACCAGTGATATCCATCCCCTCATAAGGTCTGTCACTTTTGAGTATCTTGAGACATTCCCCTGTCTGGATATTCCAAAATCGTATTGTGCGATCATCACCGCTACTGACAAGAACTTGACTCAAGTCAGGGGAAAATCTTTCGCCCGTAGTGAAAGCAACTGAAAGCACCCAGCTTGTGTGATCTTGCAACACTCTTAGGCACTCACCCGTTTTGATATCCCACAGTCTCACCGTTCCATCCAAACTACTACTGGCGAGGATTTGACCATCCAGACTATAGGCGATCGAGTTGACCCAACTCGCGTGACCCTGCAAGATACCAAGGCACTTACCATTACGAATATCCCAAATCCTAATCGTTCGGTCTACACTGCTACTAGCTAAGGTTTGACTAGTAGGGCTAAAAGCGACACAAAACACCCAATTCGTGTGTCCCTCTAAAACATTGATACATTCTCCTGTATTAATATCCCAAAGCTTTACCCTATAATCTGCACCACCACTCGCTAGGATTTGACCATCCAGGCTGTAGTTTACTGAAAGCGCCAACGTTTCGTGAGCCTGTAAAACCTTGAGGCATTGGCCACTATTAATATCCCAGAGTCTCACCGTTTGGTCTAAACTAGCGCTTGCTAACGTTTGACCATCCCGGCTGTAGGCAATAGACATTACCCAATTCATATGACCCTGAAAGGTTCTCAAGCACCTGCCATCCGAGATATTCCAGAGTTTCAGTGTGCGATCGGCACCACCACTGGCTAAGGTATCACCTTGCGGGCTATAGGCAACAAACCGAACCATGTCCGTGTGACCCCTAAAGCTACGCAAACATTTACCATCCGAGACATTCCACACTTTCACTAATTGGTCTGCACCACCACTAACCAAAAATTGGTGATTCGGACTGAATGCAATAGACCACACGCCGCTACTATATCCCTGAAATGTTTTGATGCACCTACCATCCAAGACATTCCACACTTTCAGCGTTTGATCGTCATGAGAACCTATAAGCGTCTCACCATCAGGACTGAAAACGATTGTGCGAATCCCACTACTGTGTTGTAACGTTCTCAATATCTGACCCGTGCTAATATCCCACAACTTAACCGTTTGGTCTCTACTACCAATCGCTAAAGTTTTGTTGTCATAACTGAGGGCAACCGCAGACCACCACACCCAACCATTGTGTCCCCCTGGTAACGTTCTTTTGCACTGACCTGTCCGAACGTCCCATACTTTAATCGTTTGGTCTTCACTAGCACTAATCAGGCTTTGGGAATCGGCACTCAACATCACGAACCCGACTACATCTTCATGTCCCTCTAATGTTTTAAGACATTGACCCGTATTGCTATCCCAAAGTTTGATTGTTTTGTCTACGCTGCAACTCGCTAGCATCTGACCATCAGGGCTAAAGGCAACATAGGAAACCCAAGAGGTATGTCCTCGAAAGGTTTTGCGGCACTGACCTGTATTTATATCCCACAGTTTTATGGTGGCATCTTCACTACAACTCGCTACGGATTCACCTTGAGGACTGAAGGCAACAAATAGTATCCAACCCGTATGCCCGTCTCCATACAATGTTTTGCGGCACTGTCCCGTACTGACATCCCACAGTTTTACAGCTTTGTCGTCACTGCCACTGATCAGGGTTTTGCCATCAGGACTAAAGGCAAGTGCGCGAGTCCAACCAGGGCATTCTCCATCCCAACTTAATAGTTGTTGTCCATCTGCAACTCGCCATAAACGAATCATGGCATGACTATCAGCCGTAGCTAAAAGTTTGCCATCTGGACTGACTGCCATTGCGAAAACGTAGCCAAGGTCTTCAGTAAATGTAGATTTGGCTAGATCAGAACTAGAAAAATTAACATGGTGCAAATTCATGCCCTTTAAGTCTGCTTGCCAAACGGTAAGCCCAGAAAAGTCATGACCGTTTAAATATTGCTTCAGATGAAATAGTAAATTAATCGTATTTCCAGCAACGTAGCCCGTTTCAATGGGTAACTTCCCTCTGATCGAGGAAATAATTGCCATCAACTGAGTTTCAAGGTTCTCTGAAGTGCCAAACACTCGCAACAATTGCTCGCTGACAGGGTTAAGAATGAAGTGAATTTGAATATCCTTGATGTAGTCTTTTGCCCAAGCTTTGAGCAGTGCATGATTTTTGAAAATAAAAATTTCTTTGGTCTTTATTTCCTGACACACTTCTTTGACTAAGCGATTCGTCACGTACTCCATGAGGACAGGCTGTAAAGTAAAGCGAGCTACCCCTTTTTCAATCAATGACTTCCGTTCTAGAGATTCCAATGACTCTAGTAGTTGAGACGGTAGGATAGGTGATACTAAGTCAGCTTTGAGTTCTGCGATCGCAACAGGTTCGCGATTAATCGCTAGCCAGTACATTATTTCAGCCTCTAACTTAGACAACTGACAAAATTGCCGATCCAGAAGATTTTGAATATCGCCAAAAACAACTGTTCCTTGGGAAAGAAAATTAGAAATATCGCTATCAAATAAATCGTGAATGGTTGTAGCAACAATCTTCAACGCTAAAGGGTTACCTGCATACGACTGAATTAGGCTTTGCCAGTCCTCTTGCGAACCCGAAAAGTTTCCTTTGCCTCTGAAAATTTCTCGTCCCTCTGTAGTTGTTAAACCTGACAGTTGCAATGAGCGCACTGGAAACGTTTCACCTTCTAGTACCGCTACCTCTTTGGGCTTTTCTCGACTCGTTAGTACGATGACACTTTTGTGGCGCGATTCTCCAATTCGCTTGAAGAGTTCGCCATACTCCTTACATTCCTCAACCTTCTCTTGTGTTGTAGGACTAGCTAAAATTGTCTCGGCATTGTCGAGTACGATTAAGCAGCGATGCTTTTGAAGATAATAGAGAAGTCGCGAAATTCTGTAGCTACTATCCTCTGGTAAGTCAACTTCCTGCTGGTTCGATAGGAAGTCAATCAAGTTAGTAAGAAGCGATTCAACTGAGGGGGCGTTGTGAAGCGATCGCCAAATGACATACTCAAATTGTCCCTGAAGTTGCTCAGCTAACTTGACAGACAAAGCAGTTTTACCAATGCCACCAATTCCCAGCATCGCCACTAATCGACACTTATCCTGGATAATCCACCGCTCTAGCGTTGCCAATTCCCAAGAGCGTCCATAGAAAACCGACACATCAATGGCTTCACCCCAATCTTGATAACAAGGTGAATGAATCTCGGCTGATTTATCCCCTTGCCTCTCTCCTGCAACGAGTGGAGAGTTTAACTCCCCACTTCCCTCGTAGGAAAGGGAGGTTGGGGGGGTTAGGGCTGTCGTGTCTGGTACTTCTCTGGAAGTGTTATTGAGCGAGTGCGATCGCCATCGCCTTAGAACAGCCCGAAAGTTATTTTTACTAACTCTCTCCCCAAGCGCATCAGAGAGCGTTTTCCATAACTGAAAGCCTACATACTTGACGTAGCCATCATCGTAACCAGAGCTTGCAGCAATTTCTGGATAAGTTTTTTGCTCCCAGGATTGGCGCACGATCAGTTCTTGGAGGTCATTTAACGACCCTTTGCCAAGAATCCTTTCCAAAGCTGCTAGGGCTTCTTCAAGCGTCATTTCTATGAAGACGTTGCTGATTTTTGTTAACTTTACTAACTTTTAATGACTTAATCAAGTGTTCTCAGCCCAATGGAGATACTTCTGAATCCTTTAGATTGCAAAGGTTTTTATCTCTTCTTAAAGTACAAATACCTATTGATTGACCAAAAACTTGTGAGTTGGTTTCTGAGAACAAGATAACGATAAATACCTAGTAATTTTTAACAACTAACTTTAAGTCCTAACCTTTACTAACTTTTAGTAACTGACAGGCTTAATGAATCTTTATTACTCTCTAATCAAGGTTGTTAACAAAACAAAAACAACAACCGACCTGCAAAATTACTGCAACGAAATCATTAGAAATTATGACCACTACTTTACAGAGACGTGAAAGCGCCAATCTGTGGGAACGGTTTTGCAACTGGGTTACCTCAACCGATAATCGCCTCTATGTAGGCTGGTTTGGCGTGTTGATGATTCCTACCCTGCTGACTGCTACCACCTGCTTCATCATCGCCTTCATTGCTGCGCCTCCCGTTGACATTGACGGTATTCGCGAACCCGTAGCTGGTTCCTTACTCTACGGCAACAACATCATCTCCGGTGCAGTTGTCCCTTCTAGCAATGCGATCGGCTTGCACTTCTACCCCATCTGGGAAGCCGCTTCCCTGGATGAGTGGCTGTACAATGGCGGTCCCTACCAACTTGTTATCTTCCACTTCCTCATTGGTGTCTTCTGCTACATGGGTCGAGAGTGGGAACTCTCTTACCGCTTAGGAATGCGCCCTTGGATTGCTGTGGCTTACTCTGCACCTGTAGCGGCAGCGACAGCAGTGTTCTTGATTTATCCCATCGGTCAAGGCAGCTTCTCAGATGGTATGCCTCTAGGCATCAGTGGCACCTTCAACTTCATGTTCGTGTTCCAGGCTGAACACAACATCCTGATGCATCCTTTCCATCAGCTAGGTGTTGCGGGTGTATTTGGTGGAGCCTTAATCTCTGCAATGCACGGTTCTTTGGTGACCTCTACCTTAGTACGTGAGACAAGCGATAACGAATCAGCGAACTACGGCTACAGGTTTGGTCAAGAAGAAGAAACTTACAACATTGTGGCAGCCCACGGCTATTTAGGACGGCTATTCTGGCAATATGTCAGCTTTAGAAATTCCCGTTCCTTGCACTTCGTCCTAGCGGCTTGGCCGGTGATTGGTATCTGGTTCACCGCTTTAGGCATCAGCACGATGGCATTCAACTTGAATGGCTTTAACTTCAACCAGTCAATCATTGACTCTCAAGGTCGTGTAATTGCGACTTGGGCTGATGTGCTGAACCGCGCCAATTTGGGAATGGAAGTGATGCATGAGCGTAATGCTCACAACTTTCCACTTGACCTAGCATCGGGCAAAGTCGTGCCAGTCGCTCTTACAGCCCCGGCAATTCAGGGCTAAGGTCAAAATCATCTAAAGTTTCAGTTTTTTAATGTGGTTGTCAGGCGCTCCTTAAAAAGAGCGCTTTTTCTTGCCTATGTAATAGACTTCTTGCTCCAAGTCAGGTGAAAGAGAAAGATTTCTTCATCCTTAGATCTTTTGCCCTCAGGCTAAAGTCTGGGACACCTAAACACAGCCCATCTTGGCGTACTTAAACGCTATACCAATTACTATTAATAAATGGTTCTACACTTAGCATTTATGTTTGTCTCTCTGCTCAGCCATACTGTTTTGCATAGTGTCTGCAATCGCTCCTCTGCATCCGAAGGGAGAGCGTGAGTGTAGCGTTAACTAAACCAATTGACATCAGGTAGAGCTGAATTAGTCTGCGGCTAGTGCAGCTTTAGTTCTTTGTCCAACAATACCGTCAGCCACTAATCCATTGGCTCGCTGAAATTTGATGACGGCTGACTCGGTTAATTTACCAAAGTAGCCAGTAATCGGTCCATTGTAATAGCCGTAGTTGGTCAAGGCTTGCTGAAGGCGGGTTATCGAGGTGCCACTGTTGCCTCGTTTTAATGTGACATTAGAAAAACCGCCCCCCGTAATGGGTCCACCACGACCTTCTAAGGAGGCTAATGTTCTAGAACCTGCAATACCATCTGGTGTCAGTCCATTCGCACGCTGAAACCGGGTGACAGCATCTTGAGTTAATGAGCCATAAAATCCAGTTACTGGGCCGTTGTAGTAACCTGCAATAGTGAGATTTCTCTGAAGAGTGGAGACTTGAGAGCCACTGTTACCTCTTTCAAGGGCGAACGCACTGCTGCTGATACCCATAACGATTAAAGCAAGGGTAAGTGAGAGAAAGCGCATACTCGCTTTGGCAGGTAGCTTACTACGGTTTAGGTTTTTGAATAATTTCAGCTCAAAATCCAGAGTTTTGAGGTCAGTTGGTTCTTCGTAGATAGCAGTTAAATGAGTGTATGCAAGCGTTTCCATGATGATTTTGTCCGATTAGTAATGTAGTAATTTCTAGTGCGGTGTTGGTGAGTTTCTCACCCTGAAAGTAACTTCAAAACTCTTGTAGTGAATTCCAGATTTGATCGAGAAGTCATGAGAGCATTTACTTCTTTTAAGGTAAGCTTTTTTCTTTCCTTATAACCTCGCCTGATTGATTCACCCATTTGGGTGAATTTAGTCAGCTAGAAACAGCTTCAATAATGAGGAAACTGGACAGATAAAGGACGAAGCTATATAAAAACTACTCACGTATCGTTTTCTTTTCAGATCTATCAGTACTTTGTTGCATATGAGAATTAAGGTTATTTTACTTGTAGTAATTAAGACTTATCGCCCTAGACTGAACTAATTATGCAAAAGGTAAACTTTCTCTACTTCCTGTTCTCTTTAGCTAGGATGTAAATAATAAAACAGTGTTTTGGAGCAGAGAGTCTTAGGCTAGCCTCAACATTTTTAGGATTACTCCGAAAGCGGGTAAGCTCAAAAAAGCGATCGCAATCCCCAACCACAGCAAAAAGCAATACCTTGTTAGCCTCAGAGCTTCGTAAATTTTCGCAGATGTAATTGGGTAAACTGGCTCACCTAGAAGTGGCTTGTGCTTAGCAATACCCTGATACCAATTTGTCCCTCCGACTTGAACTCCTAAGATTGCAGCATAAGCGCACTCGCTCCAGCCGGAGTTAGGACTGGGATCTTTAATAGCATCGCGCTGACACAGATACCGAACCTCTTGAGGTTTCCCCGACAAAAGTGCCAGAGTAATCACAGTCAGCCGACAGGGTAACCAAGTCAGGACGTCTTCTAACTGGGCACTGAACCAGCCTAAATCTGTATAAGGCTCTTGCCGATAGCCAACCATTGAATCCAAGGTACTTGCAGCTTTGTAACCAAGGGCGAGAGGAACGCTACCAACCCCAGGCAGAAATGCCCCAACAATTGCATAAAACAGAGGAGCTGTTACTCCATCTGTAGCATTCTCTGTAACTGTCTCTAAGACAGCCCGAAGGATTTCTGGTTCTGTCAGCTTTTCTGTATCTCGACCAACATATTGACTCAATTTAGAACGCGCTTGAGTTATTTGATCTGCTGTTAAGGGTTGTAAAACATCAATGGCGGCTGTTCGTAGACTTCGAGCGGCAAAACAGCTAGCAAGTAAAATAGCTTCTACCACAACACCCAGTAGTGGATGAATCCAACTTGCTCCGCGAACAATTAACCATCCTGTAATTCCACTACTAATAATGAGTCCAACGCCTAACACGATACCAGCACATCGACGTTCCGACTGACGGCTAAATTGCTTGAGAGCAAAGGTTGTAAAATGAGCAATCACCCAACCCATGACTCGCACTGGATGAGGCCAGCCCCACGGGTCACCAACAACATAATCCAGAACAGCCGCCAATAGCAAAACGGCAGCCGCTTGAACTAAATTTATTGCGATCGCATCCATCTATATTCCTGATCCGAGTATGTCCATCCTGAAAACTAGATCTATCTTGAAAGTGGGAACTGGGGACAGGTCATTGGTGATTGGTGATTGGGGGAATTCGGTTTTATCAATCTCTGTTGCCTGTTCCCTATTCCCGACTTCTGCAAGAAGTCTAATGTTGAGAGCTTGCTAAACATTTAAAGAGTGACTGCAACTAAATCGATTGTTGACTCAGTCGAAGGAGATTGCTGAAATAACCAAGCATTTCAAGCTTGAGACTCTAAATTCAGGGTGGTATCGAGCTTTACTACCGTCTTTAAAAGTGGTCTAGTTCTTGAGGTCATAAGTTGGGGTAGATTTTACTCTTCGTGCAATGTGTTAGAAGCACAACTAAACAACAAAGCTTGTCTCTTCTCCTACAGCCGCTTGCCAGCTCCGAGCGTCATAATATAGGTCAGCAAGAGTTATACTGTACAACGCTTCTTTGAGTTTTTGGTGAAGTCGATGCCAGAGAGTGAATGTTACCCAATCTTCAGCTTGTTCAGCGTCTGGGGTATGGTGAGATAATGGCTCAACTGTTTCACCAACCGCTTCTAAGATTTGACCGAGAGAAATTTGTGCAGGTTCGCGGGCTAATTGGTAACCGCCTTGAGCACCACGTACAGAGTTCACTAACCCAGCCCGACGCATTTCAATGAGCAGTTTCTCTAAGTAAGGAGCAGGTAGATCTTGTCGTTGTGCGATCGCTTTAACAGATATTGGCCCAAACCCTCGCTGTAGGCTTAGATCTAATAGTGCTTTAACACTGTAGTGTCCACGAGTTGTAAGCTTCATACTAAGTTTAATCTCCGTACAGTAAGCACATTGTTTTTGTCGGTATCGGTATTCCTCAAGCCGACACGCTTAAGCTTGTAGTTGCTTTTAGGTTCTTATTGAGGTCACACAGGTTAAATTACTCAACTGGTTTTATTCCGTGTCCAATGAAGACTGTAAGTAGATAGGCGTAATTAAAGACAACTTGCTGTTTTTGGGACTAGGGGCTAGAAATCAGCAATTGAGTAAGAATTCCCTGCCCCTAGTCCTCATCTCCAATCCCGGAAAGTAGCAACATTTATTTTCACCCACCTACTTACTATCAACTTTAACGATTGTGTATTTATTCTCAAGCTTGATGCATCGCTACCTCAATGTCAGTCTGAGTAGACATTCTTTTTTCTTGGAGGACATCAAGGCTTTAAACAGTGAACATTCCCTGGAGGTATCGGTTCCTACCTCATCTAAGGAGGGATGCGCTAAGTTACAAACCTTGAGTTAATAAATATAGCTAACTAAGTTGACACTCTCCGTGTAATATAGTTTGATGTGCTGATAGAACACTGAGATTTTGTTATCTTAGTTTTTGGTTAGTTCAGCACAAATGCTCCCTACCACCTGACTCCTTAGTTTTAGATAGAAGTTGATGGCTAAAAAGAAAAAAACAGACCCCTTAGAGGGTGAGGCGCTGGTTAAGAAAGTCAAAGAACTGGAAAATCTCAGCAAAGAAGAAAAAGCGAGAGCCTGTGGCTACTACACCGTAACAAAGAACGGAGTAGAGCGGGTCAACATGATGAAATTCCTCAATGCTCTGATTGATGCTGAGGGAATTGAGTTAGACAGCAAAGTCAATGGCAATGGACGTGGAGGACGTAGTGCTAGTTATCGAATTAGTGTGCAGTCTAACGGTAATCTATTGATTGGCTCTGCTTACACTAAACTGATGAGCTTACAGCCTGGGGATGAATTTGAAATCACTCTGGGACGGAAGCATATTCACCTAAAACAACTTGACGGGCAGGAAGAAGAATCTGGTGAGGAATCCTGAACCGATGTGACTAAGCGTATATAAAACCTTAATGGTGCTTGTATCGCTTATCAATCCTGGATGTTACAGCTAGAAAAGTGAGCAACTGGCTACAGAGTAGGAGCAATTGTTATTAGGCTGAAGCGCATTCAACTTGCATATATATAATGCTAGCTTGTGTTAGTGGTCAGTTGCCTATTGTGGCTGACCTCCGACTAAGATCTGATGACTACATTGTCAATTTATGCAAAATAGATGCATCGTAGTTGGCTAGGACTTGGGTAAAGCACTCAAACTCCTAGGTGTTGCTTCAAAACTTTTCAAGTCTCTCTAAACCTCACCTTACAGCAAAGGTTACTGAGTGCATTTTTGACTCAGTAACTTCTTGCTTTTTATTCTAAGACGATTACTGTCTTTTCCTTCCTCTAGGTTTAGGAACCAGAGGAGGAATTTTGCCTGTAGTAATTTTTTTCCTACAAAGTTATTACAGATTTTACTGAGACCTTGTATTCTGTTCGATACGACTGAGTAGGTCAACGATCGCGATTAATCCTTGGGTAATCACGTAGATAATTAGACAACCGAGTGTAGCTTGTAGCAGAACCAGGACAATGGCGATGGGTGGAAAAAAACTTTGAATGCCCCCCGTAAAGAGTACAAAAGTGAGACTGAAGAAAACGACAACAGAATAACCGATATATTGGAGTATTTTTAGGATAGAAATAAATCTGGTATAAAGCCTGACTGAATTAGAAGGAGTTTCTGCCATTTTCGTTGATTTTGCGGCTAATACCTCTTTATAGCCTTGACTGCCCTTAGTCCTCACCTACTAAAGGGGGTGCATCACAAATTTGCCAAAATTCAGGAGAGGGAGCAAGATGCTCCCTATTTTTACCTGAATCGCGTCAAGCCCCTTGCCGCTTCTTCAATCCAATGTGCGCGAAGATCGACATGAAGATGAGGAATCTTGGAAAGCCGCGCTGTACCTTGTAAAGGTCAGCGTTGGGAGGATGTCACATTCATATAACGAGTAAAAATAATAGATTGCCTAGCGCTGTGTAGACGTTACACCTGTCTGGTCTACTGAATGACCAGATGTGGCGTTAAATATTACAGCAAACGTTACAGCTGCACTAGCGATCGCAAAGCTTAAGAATGCACCTGCAACTGTTGCAGCAGCAAAATGTTTAATGATGTTGCTTGTCATTGTTATTCCTTTTAAGTTGTCGTTGCAGCAATGTGAAAATTCGCCCTGACGATTGTATTGTCGTTTGTGTTGAAGCGTCCAACTAAAGTTGAGCGTGGCTTACAGTATCTCATTGAAGCGTAATCTACCTGGTGAGGGGTGACAACTCTTCTCTTAAAAACTTTATTCCAATTACATAATTGGATGAAATTTCTATAAAAAGGGGAATGAAGCTAACGCTACAATTCAATGGATTCAGTCAGGATGTGATCGCTTGTCGCTGTTGATGCCTTAGCTTAAGACATCGACTCTCTTGCGAGTTTTTGCCCTCTTTGCTTATTTGGCTTTAAGCTGATTGCTGAACGCTGAGTGCTGATCGCTTAATTCATGACTACTCCAGGTACTACCTCAATTCAATTTCTCCAACGTCAAGCCGCGTCGCTGTTGCTCTATCAATCTGTGCTATCTGGAGAAGTCGGTGAAGCATTCATTAACCTCCTGCAAGCCCTAGGCAAAAGCGATCCCGATGAACTCATCTGCCTTTACGCTTATGGTGTTTGGTTTAAAGCCCTCGCTGCTCACTCTCAAAGCTGGCAAGATTATCTGCTAGCTCAAATTCTCACAAACAGTAATCCCTTTACCCAACAAGCTCAGTTAGCACCAGTAAAAGACTTATCGCCTGCCCTCATCGCCGCAGCAGTGCAGGATTTACAAGCCTTACAAAGTCTTTATCAATGCAGCAGTGAACAACTCAGCAACTGGGTGCAAGCTGCCTCTCAACTACCCATTGCTCCAACTCCTTGGCATCAGGAGCAGAATTTAGAAGTACAAGACTACACTTCCCTACGAGAGAAGCTGCAACATCTCAACAACTGGGCAGATGCGATAGAAGCTTTAGCCGCTTACTACCGACAATTTGGGACAGGGGTATTCGCTCAATATCGTGCCTTGCGCTGGCAGTTGGGTGAACTCGTTGGCATCACCTACCCTGACCCGATTCAACTTACAGAACTGGTAGGATATGAATCTCAGCAAGAGGCTATAGTTAAAAATACAGAGTTTTTACTCGCCGGATATCCAGCGTTGCATGTGTTGCTCTATGGCAGTCGCGGGTCGGGTAAGTCTTCTCTTGTCAAGGGATTATTACAACAATATAGTCATCGTGGTTTGCGGCTGATTGAAGTGGCGAAATCCGATTTAAAAGACCTCCCGCTAATTGTCGAGCAATTGCGGGATGTTCCTCAAAAATTTATTATCTTTGTCGATGACCTCTCATTTGAGGACGATGACGACGCTTTTAAGGCGTTGAAAGTTGTGCTGGAAGGGAGTGTAACCGCGCGATCGCAAAATGTTGTCGTTTATGCCACATCCAATCGGCGGCACTTGATTCGAGAGTTTTTTGGTGAGCGTCCTCGTCCCAGTGACGGGGATGAGGTTCATGCTTGGGATACCGTTCAGGAGAAGCTTTCGTTTAGCGATCGCTTCGGACTCACTCTTACCTTTGAGCCAGCGAACCAAGAAACATATTTAAAGATTGTTCAACATCTGGCAAGACAATCCGGAATTTCCCTAAACGAAGAAGAATTAAAGTATCGTGCACTGCAATGGGCTACCCGCCACAATGGGCGTTCTGGACGCACGGCACGACAGTTCATTGACTTTCTCCAAGGCGATTTGAGCGTTTTTCAGTCCAACAGCTAAATAAAAACGCTGCTAATTTGGATAAAGGCTTGGAAATTGGAGCAGACCAAGACCGTCATCAAAATAAGTCAGATAGGAGTTTGTCTACCGAAATGGGTGCAAACTTCTGCCAAGGTGCAGCTAGCTTCCCGAATAATTGATTTGGCTCAATACAAGTACTATACAACCAACCATGCTAATCAATCGAATTCTTTTGGGTTCAGTTGCCTTCGGTGTCAGTTTCGTATTTGGACTGTTGGCAAACTCAGGAAAAATAGACAAAGCACTGATTACGGGTGCGATTTCTGTTCCAGCTAGCTTTGCTGGAGTTTTAGTTACCGAAAAACAACGAACCAAAAGAGAAAAACTTTATAAAAACTCTTTATCTGCTCAGATTCAGGAGCTTGAGGGACATCAAACCCAGTTGCAGCAATCCCTCTCATCGGTAGCCGCAAGCAAGAAAGAAGCAGAAGCTAGCATTGATGCTCTACAAATTGAACGTGGGCAGTTAATGGGCAGAGTTTCCGAACTCAACAAACAAAGGGATGAACTAAATCAGGATTTAGCTAGTCTTCACAAGCAAAAGCAACAGATTGAGGGAGAAGCGCAAACCCTACAAACTGAGCTTCAGACACTTTTAGAACAGCAAATCGAACTCCACGAACTTCTACCTGCGGCAAAAGCGGAAGTAAGGGAAGCCCAAGCAGGCTTAGCAACGTTGCAAATAGAACTCGCGCCACTGCAAGCGCAAGTTACAGAGCAACTTCAGCAGAAGGAACAACTCACTCAAGACATCGCCGCATTAGAAGCGGTTGAGTACCAGCTAACGGAGCGCTCAGACACTCTACAAACGCAAATTCAAGCTCTTCTAGATCAGGAAATTGAGCTAAATCAATCTCTAGCCGCAAAAGCTAATGAACTCCAAAGCACCGAAACTCAAAAAACGTCTTTACAAACTGAAATTGAGCAGCTACAAGCTCAAGTTACCGAGCAACGACAGCGCCAAGGGGAATTACATCAGGAGATCACCACACTAGAAGAGCAAAGAAACGCATCACAAGGGGGAGCGCAAAGCCTACAAACACAGGTTCAAGCCCTCGAACAACAGCAAGCCGAACTTAATCAAAATTTATCTGCAAAAACTGCTGAACTTCAAACAACAGAGACTCATAAAAACGCTTTACAAGCTGAAATAGAGCAGTTAGAAATCCGTATTACTGAGCAGCTAGAGCAACAGAAAGCGATCGGTTTGAATATTGCCCTGCTAGAAGAACAGGAACAGGAATTAGAAACGCGATCGCAAAATCTCCAAACCCAAGTTCAATCGCTCGAAGAGGAACAAGGTGAACTGAGTCAAACCTTAACGGCACAAACCGAAGCAAACAGAACTTCCTTACAATCCGAACTGAGTGAGCTACAGGCTCAACTGGCTCTTTTACTTCAGCAAAAGGAAGGACTAGCTCAAGAAATTGCCACTGAATTAGAACAGGAACAGCAACTCTCACAGCAACTCGATCATCTACAAACTCAAGTTCAAGCACTTGAGAGGTGGGATACTGAGTTGAATGAGTCTTTAACCGCTAAAACAGTAGCAGTAGAGACAACAAATGCTCATCTCAGTTCCTTACAAGCAGAACTCAGCGAACGACAAAACCAAGTTGCACAAACCGAGAACCAGCAGGAAGAGCTAAATCGAGAGTTAGCGGCTTTAGAGGATAGAAAATCTCAGCTTGAAGTAGACACAAGCCACCTTCAGATTCAAATTCAAGAGCTTGAGCAACAGCGAAGTGAGGTGAGTGAGTCTTTAACCGCGACAATCGCCCAAAAACAGGGTTTAGAAGCTAGCATCAGCGCTTTAACAACAGAGCTAGAGCAGCTACAAGTCCAAGTTACTGAGCAACAGAGTACAAAAGATGCGATCGCTCAAGAATTAATTACGCTTCAGGAACAAAGACAGCAACTAGAAACTGAATTAAATGATTTACAGGCTCAAATTCAAACCCTGGAGCAAAGCACGAGCGAACGCTATCAATCTCTCTCGTCTACTGAGACAGAACAGCATCAGTTGGAAGCAGTCATTGAGTCTTTAAATGCTGAGCTTAATCAACTGCAAAGTCAACTTTTAGAAAGGCAAAACAACAAAGAACAACTAGAGCAAGAGGTAGTCACTCTCCACGAGCAAAGGCAGCAACTAGAAGCACAGGCAGGTTCACTGCAAGCTCAGATTCAGACGTATGAGGCAGAACATCATCAATGGCATGAAACCATTTCCCACGCTAGAGCAGAAAGTCAGCAAGCTGAAGCTCACCTGAATTCTCTGCAAGCTGAACTTGCTCAGTTGCAAGCTCAAGTCACAGAGCAGCAAAACAACAAAGAAGCACAGGACGCGATCGCTCAGGAAATAACCACACTTCAGGAACAAAAACAGCAGCTAGAAATTGAGTTAAACGATTTACAGGCTCAAATTCAAACCCTGGAGCAAAGCACTAGTGAGCATTATCAATCTCTCTCGTCCACTGAGACAGAAAAGCAGCAAGTGGAAGGACTTCTTGAGTCTTTAAATGCCGAGCTTAACCAGCTACATAGCCAACTATCAGAAAGACAAAACAGCAAAGAACAACTAGAGCAAGAGTTAGCCACTCTCCATGAGCAAAGGCAGCAACTAGAAGCAGAGGCAGACAGACTGCAAGCTCAGATTCAGACGTTTGAGGCAGAACATCATCAATGGCATGAAACTATTTCCCAAGCTAGAGCAGAAAGTCAGCAAGCCGAAGCTACCCTGAATTCTTTGCAAGCCGAATTTGCTCAGTTGCAAGCTCAAATTGCCGAGCAACAAAGCAACAAAGAAGAACTGAAGCAGGAAGTAATTGCCCTTGAGGAACAAAGAAGACACTTAGAAGAGGCACTCAACTATTCGCCTTCGCCAACAGAAGAAATTCCTCTAAATCCTGACGAAGAATTACCTCCCGAATGGGCTGAATTCTTATCGCAACTGCCTGAACAGGTACTCTATGATGCACAATCAGAACTTGACGAGGAATTACCTCCCGAATGGGCCGAGTTTCAGGTTCAGCCGCCTGCACAGGCAATGTCTGAGGAAGATCTCGCACTCAAATGGAGTGAATTCATGGATCAACTTCCCAAGCATGAGCTAATGGTACTCAGAGCGATCGCAGAACAAGATAATCCAGCAGCAACGATCAAAAGCATTGCGGCGGAAAACGTCACAATGCCTGAACTATTGATTGAATCAATCAATGGACGTGCGCTAGACACCCTTGGCGATCTGATTATCGAACCAGGATCGAATCCACCAATCATTTCTGATGAGGAGCATTTGACTATATTGCAGCAATTGCTCACCGTCTACGCTTATCTGGATGAGTAACCTATAAACCGATAAGAGACGTTCCGCCGGAACGTCTCTTCAACTAAAACCCAAAAAGAGACTATAGAATCGGATTTGGGATGAATTTCTATCACCTAACTGACATTAGAGGTGAACCCAACAGAAACCACAGTAGAAACCACAAGGTAGAAGGTTTATTCCTGGTTCTAAGTTTCCTGCCTATTCCCAATTCCCCAACGGGAATGCGCTTCCTCATCCGGAGTGAGCCTCCGGATGCCAGCGTCACCCAATTCCCGAAAACCCAGAAATTTGTACCTCATCTACATGAGAACCCCTATCTATCTAGTAGTTACTCAAAAGCTTGATATCGAGTAACCACTAAATAAAGGTCGTCTTTAACTAAAATTAATTTAAGCCATTTGATGATAAGACCATTCAAGTGATTCTAAGTCTTCATCAAAGCTGAATAGGGATAAATGAGAGGGATTATCCATTAGAGCTTTTCCTACTAAGTAACCTGCGACTGTCCAGGTTTGATATTTCCTCGCTTCTTTCCCAATCAATCGCCCATTCTTGCCATCATAGTATTCGGGCCATTGATCATGACACAAACGTTTTTCAGCAATTTCAATGGCTCTTCGCCCAATTTCCTTTCTTCCTGTTTTCTGGGCCGCTGCCACCAACATCCACAGTAAAACAGGCCAATTGCCGCCATTGTGGTACGACCACGGAACGTTTTTAGGGTCACATCCTGTTAAAATTTTCCATTCCAGTCCTTCTACAGCCGGAAAACAGATTTTCATGGGCATATTTCCCACTAGATCATCCCAACGTTGTTCGATGAGATCCATAATTCCTTGAGATTCTTGAGGACTGGATAGAGAACAAATAATTGCCATCAAGTTTCCAACGGCGAAGAAGCGAAAATCCATCTGTGCAGGACCCAGATTACCAGCGAGATAACCACCTTTTTCTGGCATCCATTCGGTTAACCAGTAGGGGATAGACTCAGGATAAATATTGAATTTATTAACGGCGGCTTCGCCAAATTCCTCACCCCGATAGCGATAGATTTCATTCACACGCTTAATATCTAGCCAATAATACTTACGAATATGGTAGTTGAGAGTACTCAAGCGCTGATTGACGATTAGGGTGTAAATTTCTCCTTGACGGCTGGGTGCAAGTAGCTCACGCGCTGACCTCAATGCCGCATAAAATAAGGCTTGGATTTCTAAAGGATGTCCATAAACACCCATCCGACGGTCAATCATAAATGCTCCGTCGGGAACTAAGATCGTAGGGAACATATCAAATCGGTCGGCTAGGCAAAGCTTGAGAATTAAGATAAGTCCTTTTTGAAACTCCGGTTGATGAGCAAGCGCAATGTCTCCAGTGGCTTTGACATAAGCACGTAAGAGAATAATCCACCAGAGGCTAGAGTCAACAGGCGTCACTCTTGCGATCGCATGTTCACCAAAATCAGCCGTTAAATATTGCTCACCATAGCTTGTAGCAACTTTAAAGCTGGCAGGCATCAACCCTTGACCAGCATTAAAGTAATCCATTTGCTTAGTTTCACTTTGTAGCGCTAATGTCTCTACTAGGAAATTGCGAACAATTTCCGTTTGACCGTTCATCAAAAAGATTAAGGCTGAAGAGACAAAATCGCGAACAAAGCACTGATTATAATTAAGCGCTTCGACATCCGGGTCACGAGCCGCTACTGTCCCAACAGGGTGTCCGCAATAATAAATAATGGAATCTTCAAGTGCCTTCCAAGCTGCTGCATCGATATCGCTTTGTGTTGTTATTGATTCCATAGCATCCTCTTGCTTCACTACAAACGCTTCTTTTTTTAACTTGCGTTCTCGATCCCAACGTTTCGGGCAGCTACCATATAGCGGAAAATATATTCCACAACCTCTAGGTAATTGTGAGCAACTTCTGGTGAAGAAGCCCAAACTGTGACACCGTGATTGCGGATGAGCAAAGCATTCAGTGGCGGCGATTCCGCCTGAAAGCGCTCACGGATATCACTGGCAATTCGAGGCACTTCTAAATGGTTAGCAAATACTGGCATTGCCAATATTGGGTTTTCTTCCCACACGCCAAACCCCTTAAGCATTTCCAAAGGTGGCAGAGGCAGTGCGTCCCCATCAGCAAAGTGAGAAACTAAATTAGCCTCGATGGAGTGAACGTGGTAGCAGGCTTGGGCATCGGAGAACAGAGAGTAGATTGCCTGATGAATACTGGTTTCGGCTGAAGGGCGGACATCCGGTGAGCGTTGCTCTAACACCGTGCCATCGGGCGCGATGCGGATGAAGTCACTGATGCCTAGCTGCCCTTTATTGCGTCCACTGGCAGTAATCCAAAAACTGCCATCGGGCAGCCGAGCGGAGAGATTCCCAGCTGTTCCCACCATCCAGCCTAACTGGTAGAAGTGACCAGCGGCTGCAATTAAGGTTGGTCTTGGATCGGTATTCATTCTAACCTCGAAAATTTACGTGACAGGGTTTTATTTGTCAGGGCTTACATACTCTTTACATACACGGAAAGATATGTATTAAAGCCGCTTCGTTCTGATTTACTCTGTTAGTGAAGCGGTTCCCAAGGAGCTAGTGTAGTGATAAAAGTTGGATTCTGGCATTGGTAGCTCAGGCGACGTTCGATTTCTTCCCAGTAACCTGTTCCCAGATCCCTAGTCACCTTGAACAGCCTTATTCTTTACATTAAGAGTTTTCCCATTCCTGGGATAACTTGTCACAGATATCGAAGAAATCATTCCAAGGGATGTAAGGCTTCTTGTGTTCGTCGAGGTAATGGCAAAGGCGATCGCGTGCAAAAACTACAGGTGCATGAAGTGCCATATTTAAGTCTGTCACCGAATCCCCAATCGCAATCTGTTCTTCGGCTGGGTGTCGTGCCATCACTAGCACCTTGGCCACTAGTTCTGTATCTGCCTCAAACTCTGAGAACACCTTTAGATAGTCGCGTGTCGCATCGAGATCAACAGCATAAATCGCTGCCATCCGCTCAATTAAGCTTTTTCCCTTCGTACTTGTCTGACTCAATACCGTTTCCACTATCCCTCGCACACCACCGGAAACGACAATAAAGGGAACTTCTTGAGCATCCAGAAAATCCAGTAATGCTTCTAGTCCTGGACGGATTAGCTTTGGCTTAGCATATTCAATGATGTCGGGATAGTGGACTGAAGGGATTGATTCTAAGAGTTGCCGCACACCTTCACGCAAGGTGATGCGCCGAGCGTACATTTCGGGCATCAATTGCTCAGATAATTCGGGTGCAAATTCTTTAAGCATCCCCACGAAGGTTTCTTCGGCTGTAATCGTGCCGTCGAAGTCACAGAAGACGACTCGTTTGGGCTGATTTTGATTGGATAGCGACGGTCTTTTGGGCACAATCAAGCATTAGCAAAGCTTGGCATCAGCCTACCATGTCATTAGGCTTATCGCACATTAGTTATTTTCGCGAGGCTGTACTAACCGTCTTCTGTCACTCTGGTGATCGCAAATGCTGAAACCCTGATAGGACAGTAGTTCTCCCAATTAGTCTACATTTTTGAGTTTCCCTCAGAAACTCACTACTCAAATCCTTACATTAGGGCAATTTCAGAGTTTATCTTCGAGCATGATTTTCTGAGAGTGACAGAAGCTGTTCACGGACGTAAGCGCATCCGTTATGCTGCGTAAGAAACCATTCTGTTTTCTTAGGAGAGGGCTAAGCTATTCGCGGCTAGTGTTATATGTAGCTAATAGAGTTTGATAACGCTCAACAGACATACCAGCTTTAGCTGATATCATTACAGCTACGTCTCCGGGTGGCATTTCTGCGAAGAAGTTTTGCAACTGCTCATCTGACATGCCTATATCAGACCAGTATTCCTTACAAATACCGCTCGACACATCATAATGTCCGGAGTTTTCCTTTAGAACGTGGTCAATAAAGACTCCGTACAGTACATATTCAGAAATATGGAATGAGTTGCACAGCGCTTCAATCCATTGCCGTCCAGAAACCTCCTCAATCTTCTGATACATCTTCAAAACATTGTCACGTCTCCAAGTCACAAAATTGCCAATGTACCCTGGAAGTGGGTAATCCATCGGTGGCAAACCTAGTAGGCGACTAGCAGTTCGGTGCCATTTTAAATACCCTTGCTCACCTTCTACCGTCGGGAAGCCTACACTGGGTATGCGGAAAAACTGGGCTTGATCTCCACGAGTAAGGCTTAGAAGATTAAAAGGGCGTACAAAGGCTGCATCCGAATCAACGAACACCAAAACGTCTTTATGAATGTGTTGAGCTACTGCAATTTTGATAATTTGTTGAAGATGCCAACCTCGGAGCGGTAAAGTTTTTAAACTTAGCCACTTATTCTTCTTACCAAAGGGAACCTTTTTAATCCACCAAGGTAGTATTGATTCTTTGGTAATAATCTCTGTATTTGGGCTTTTTAGCTGAGAGAAAAGCGGGAGATCCGACTTGTCTACAACAATGTAATGGGTGACAGAAGGTGAGACAAATTCTTTTAGACTCCAGGATAGCAGCCTACATCTTTCAAAGTCAGGAGCATAGCTAGGAGTAATAATAGCAAAGCTTAGTTTTTGGCTTGTGTCGCTTAAGTTACTCATTACTTAAGAAGATAGATTTGTTAATTACTATATAGAATAATCATTTAATTTATGTAATGTCACCTACTTTAAGCTGTCGCGCATTTAAATTGGGTATCAGTAGCAACCAGGATCGTTACACTACAAGAATTTGGCAATTTTTGACAATCAGGTTTAAATGACGAAGAGCTTATTATCTAAGGAGGAGATTTTAGAAAAAAAAATTTAGAGAATAAAAATCCGGATTTCTATTGTTACTTCTGTTCAAACTGATCTTATTTAACTCCCCATTTCTCAACGGCACGGCGAAGTGCGCTTTTGGGAAGGGTTTCTAGTTCAAAAGATTCGCCTTGCTTGACTCGTTCTAGGGCTTCAAAAAAGGCTTTAACACCTGCGGCTGGACTATCTGGATGATCCATAATTCCAGTACCCGCGTTGAGAATAACATCCTGACCGTAATCGAAGAGTGCTTTGGGTACAACACCGGGATGAATACCAGCGGAGGGGACAGGGAAGACATTACGCGATCGCAAACTGTCGCGAATTCGTATTTCCTCGGCTGGGTCAAATGGCAAATTCCCATAATGAGCAGGATACAGCACCGCATCTGCCCCACCATGCGCCATTAATGTTCCCAACACAACTGAGTACGCTATACCGTAGTCAGGGGAAGCACACATCGCCCCCGCTAAGGCAGGATGAGCAAAAATTGGCACATTAATCTTCTCATCAGTGGCTAGCGCACTTAATACTGAAAAACCATAAGTAAGAACATTAAGAAGTAGTGCGTTCGCCCCTTCACGTACTAAAAGATGCGCTTTCTCAATTAGCTTATCCGCTGTACCTGTGACATTAACTGCATACAGGACTGTACGTCCGGTCTGCTGCTTGACCTCATCAATAATTTGGCGGCAAGCTTCCAGGCGTTTTAGGGTTGGGGCAACCTCTAAGTCCCCCATAATCTCATCATCTTTAATAATGTCTAGCCCTGCGTAAGCAACTTCTTTTAAAATCGCCGCATGGTCCTCAGCAGAGAGTCCTAGCGCTGGCTTAAAAATTGCCATAATCAAGGGTCGATCAACAACTGCCAATCTTTCCCGAATCCCTGTAATCCCCAATTTTGGATAACTACCATAATGTTCTGGGAGACGCACAGCCACAACCTTTGCCGCACCTGCCATTGAGTATTTCCCAAAAATCATTGTCAAGAGGCTGGAGATGTCATTCTCGACATTAGTTTCTGGAAAACTGATGGTAGCGAGGCTATAGCCATCGGGATCGGTACGTCCACCGACCACTTCGGCTAAATGCGATCGCAATTTCTCTTCATGATGAGCAAAACGGGCATCCCAGGTGCCAGCCGTTTGCCCTACTGCAATGACTTTAGCTTGGCGTTCCGCATCAACACCGGGCGGAAATCGGTAATCAACTTCAATACTCATTTTAAAAAACAGATCTTACTTGTTAGCTTGATGTCAATTATAGAAATGACATCTCACCATAACTGCTCACCTCAATAGCCCCCAGTGTTTTGAGGGTAGCTTTTTGTGCTTCTGTTAAACCCGTAACCCCTG
Source organism: Symplocastrum torsivum (assembly GCF_059505465.1). Lineage (NCBI taxonomy): Bacteria > Bacillati > Cyanobacteriota > Cyanophyceae > Oscillatoriales > Microcoleaceae > Symplocastrum > Symplocastrum torsivum. The sequence continues at coordinate 33,220 of NZ_JCACKQ010000068.1, forward strand.
TAATATTCATCCCTTCATAAGGGCGCTCAGTTCTTAGAGTTTTCAGGCACTCACCTGTCTTAACATCCCACACTTTAATCGTCTCGTCTTCACATCCCACATCATTACGGTTTGGTCTTCAGAGGCACTGGCTAAAGTTTGACCATCAGGATTCCAAGCCACTGACCACACCAAATCTATGTGTCCCTTTAACGTCAAGAAGGGTTGAGCATCTGCAACTTGCCAAAGGCGAACTTCACCATTGGTATCTCCTACTGCTAGAAGTTTACCATCTGGGCTAAAGGCAACACAAAGAATACTCCCGAAGGTGTGAGTAAAAACAGTCTTTGATAAATCTGAGCCGGCAAAGTTGACTTGATGCAGTTCGGCATTTGGGAGGTAAGTTCAAGCACACCTGCTGCCTCAGCAAACAGTTAAGCCGGGGGTTAAGTAAATTAATTCCTTAGCATAAGTAGACTTGGCTAAAATCAATAATCCGCCTATGGATAGATGAAAAAATTGTAGGTCACCCAATCGGGTGACCTACGTGGGTGAAGTGCGATCGCTTTGTATTCTAGTTAACTGAAAAAAGGACAAAATTGGGTATGTCAAGATGGCAACTAGAAACGGCACGAATGGCGATGACACTCTCAGCGGAACTGATGAGAACGACACCCTCAATGGCTTAGCGGGCAATGACACCCTCAATGGGGGAGAGGGTGATGACATTCTAGATGGTGGTATAGGTGCCGATCTCATGGAGGGTGCCAATGGTAATGACACCTACATTGTTGACAACATTGGCGATCTGATTGAAGAGACAGCCCCTAATGATAGTAATAGTTTCGACACCGTAGAATCCAGCATTACTTGGGTACTAGGTGAGAATTTAGAAAAGCTGGTTCTTACGGGTAATGCAGCAATAAATGGCACAGGTAACGATCTAGGCAACCTCATCTACGGAAACTCTGCCAACAACTCTCTATTTGCTGGCTTTGGCGATGACCTTCTCGATGGTGGTGCGGGTGCCGATCGCATGGAGGGTGGCAATGGTAGCGACACCTATATTGTTGACAACATCGGCGACCAAGTTATTGAGTCTAGCAATCCTTACTACGATACCGACACTATAGAATCGAGCATCAGTTGGACGCTGGGTAGCAACCTAGAACGTCTAGTTCTTACGGGTAATGCAGCGATAAATGGCACGGGTAATAGTCTCAACAACGGTCTTACTGGCAACGATGCTAACAACTCGCTGTTTGGTGGTGCTGGCGATGACGACCTCACTGGAGGAGGCGGTAACGACATCCTTATCGGTGGAAATGGTAATGATCTTTATCTCATCTATAACGATGATATATATTCTGATGCCAACGACACCATTGTTGAGGACGCAAATGGTGGCATAGACTTGGTTTTCTCTGCTGCTTCTTGGACACTTAGTGCCAACGTGGAAAACCTGACTCTCTATGCGCTTAGTAGCCTCGATACCATGTATGGCACTGGTAACGAACTCAGCAATGAAATTAGGGGAGATTACAGCCTTGACACTCTCATAGGAAAAGCGGGTAATGACATCCTCATGAGTGGTGCGGGCAACGACACCTTAATTGGTGGCAAGGGCAGTGACACGCTTACAGGTGGTACTGGGGCTGACCGTTTCCTCCGTAAGTACAGCACTACAGCCATTGACACTATTACCGATTTTCAGGTGGGAGAGGATTTGCTGGGTTTCTCAGCTAGTGGTTTCGGCGGTGGACTGGCTGGGGGAACTGTACTGAATGAGACTCAATTCACCATTGGTTCAGCGGCGGCTGATAGTAGCGATCGCTTCATCTACAACAGCGCTACAGGTGGTCTGTTCTTTGATGCTGATGGCATTGGTGGCACGGCACAAGTACAGATCTTCACCCTCTCTTCTGGCTTGGCAATGACCAACGCGGATATTTTTATCTTCGCGTAGTCTCTCTTACTCGACTAAGGCAAGTGGTTTTGCCAGTAGCTGCAATTTGTTTTTGGCAGTGATTATCTAACTTTTTCCCAAGCTTTTGAACGATTGAACATAAGGAAAAATCTCATGGCTATTATTAATGGCGACGCGACTAATAACGTTTTATTTGGTACCGACAGCGATGACATCATTAGAGGTCTGGCTGGCAATGACACACTAAATGGTAATGCAGGAAATGATGAGCTATTTGGGGATGATGGTAATGACAGCCTTGATGGTGGAACTGGCGCGGATACCCTCATTGGTGGAGCGGGTGTTGATACTTATTACGTAGACAACCTATTGGACAACGTTGTTGAAGACGTGAATGGTGGTCTAGTAGACAAGGTTATCTTTAATGTTGGGAATACATCGGGAAGTGTAAGTTATACATTGGCAGCCAATGTAGAACACCTACAAATCTTAGGTGGTGCAAATAATGCCAATGTTAATGCCACAGGCAACGAGCTAAATAACTTTCTCATCGGGAATTCTTATCAGAACTCCCTTTTTGGTCTAGCAGGTAATGACACCTTGGAAGGTTCGGGTGGTGGTGATTTCCTCTATGGCGGAACGGGTAATGATATTTACCGTGTTAGAGATGTCACAGACAGCATCATTGAAGACGTAAATGCTGGAGTAGACACCGTTGAAACTACCGTTTCTTGGATTTTGAGTGCCAACCTGGAGAACCTTTTGCTCAAAGGAGCAGCGAATCCAGCAGGAGGAGAGCAGGATCAGCCAATCAATGGCACAGGCAATGAGTTGAACAACACCATCACGGGGAATGATGCCAACAACGTTTTGTATGGCAAGCAGGGCAATGACACTCTTCTGGGTGAGGGAGGCGATGATCGCATAGTCGGCGGCATCGGTAACGATATACTCACAGGTGGCGTTGGAGCTGACCGTTTCCTCCGTAAGTACAGCACTACAGGCATAGACATCATCAACGATTTTCAGGTGGGAGAGGACTGGCTAGGTTTCTCAGCTAGTGGTTTCGGCGGTGGACTGGCTGGGGGAACTGTACTGAATGAGACTCAATTTACCGTTGGTTCAGCGGCGGCTGATAGTAGCGATCGCTTCATCTACAACAGTGCTACAGGGGGTCTGTTCTTTGATGCTGATGGCATTGGTGGCACGGCGCAAGTACAGATCTTCATACTCTCTACTGGCTTGGCAATGACCAACGCAGATATTGTCATCTTTGCCTAAGTACCATAACTACAGAAGCTAGTAGACTTCGGCGGAAGTCTACCTGCCATTATGCCGCCAAAGCCTTACCCT
>NZ_JCACKQ010000069.1:0-33718 GCF_059505465.1 Symplocastrum torsivum
ATCTGCCATGCTTGGATTATACCTTTATTCTTTCTCGATTTTCGTTTAAGTCCCGCTAACTTGACCGTATGGGTGTCAGCCGTGGTATCAGACGCGCTGCGTGAGCGTGCCTTAGGTGGAGTGACTACCTTCTTTTTCTTGGGGCAATTTCTCTCACCGATATTCAGCCAGCCCTTGAGTGAGCAGATTGGGCTTGGCACTACTTACACTTGCCGGTGGACTACTGCTGCTGCTTGCTCTTACTTTTGTGGCGATGAGACAGCAGATGATTGCTTTGACAAACAGTTCCCAAAGTAGTCATCTTTAAAAGCCCTATTGAACCCAAAGTCGTTGAGATGCTCAACCCAACTCTAGCGACCACTCTAGACTTGAAAACTCACGTCAAACAAGCCCATTCGTTAAAAATATGTAACTAAGGGATGGCTGATTTTCACAACCACATCTCAACCCTTTTAGCCTTCTTTCTGTTAACTTCTGTTCCTAAAATTGTGACAAAATCTGCCACCAACAGAGAGCAGGAGTCATAAAGTAGAATTGCGTCGAGTTAGTGCAAGCTTTGTCAGAGGCGTTATCTAAGATGAGTAGAAGTCAGCGTAGACCCTTACGACTTTACGTCGGAGAGAGTGAGAGCGACGAGAGACATGCCTCGTGGTTGGAACTCTTTTTTGATCTGGTTTTTGTTGTTGCTATTGCCCAACTGGCGCACTTTCTGCACGACGAGTTAACTTGGGCAGGAATTGGTGGTTTCGCGGCGCTGTTCGTACCCGTCTGGTGGCTGTGGATTGACTTTAGTTACTACGCCGATCAGTTCGATGTCGAGCGAGGTTCCTACCGCTTAACCATGCTTGGGGTAATGTTTGGCCTGATCGTCTTGGCAATGACTATCCCCAAGGCGTTGCACGGCGGTTCGGCTGCTTTCGCCACTATTTATACGGCTTTGCGTTTAGTCATTATCGTCTTGTACCTCCAAGCTTGGCGTTTGGTGCCGCAGTCGAGGGAACTGACGGCACGCTATACGATTAGTTTCTCCATTGCGTTCGTTTTGTGGCTGATTTCTATTTTCGTGCCCGAACCTGTTCGCTTTGTGCTTTGGGGTATTGCCCTATTTATTGAAATTAGTAACGGACCAATCACCTATGTCACGATTCGGTCGGTTCCCGCTCAAGTTTCGCACATGAACGAGCGGTTTGGTCTTTTTGTGATCATTGTGCTGGGTGAGGCGATCGTTGCTGTTGCTACAGGCGTTGCTGGCACTCAGTGGCAATGGTGGGCAACGCTTACAGGGCTTTGCGGTTTTATCATAGCCGTGAGTTTGTGGGGAATGTACTTCGAGCGGGCAGATTCCTCGGTAATTAACTGGGCGTTGAGAGGTAATAAGCAAGCTTTGCTGCCTTCTTTCGTCTATGGCTACAGTCATGTGTTTGTGTTCGCTGGCATTGTTGCAACCGGAGTCGGCATTCAGTCAGCCATTGAAGCAGCGACTAAAGGAAGCTTGACAATCGAGGCGCGGGCAGTTTTGTGTGGTGGGCTTGCAGTGTTCTTGCTAGGACTAAGTGCTGTTCAGTGGGCTGCGCCTCGTTCTCTACCCGGTCGGATTATCAGAGTTTGCGTCCTGGCGACTTGTTGTTGTGTACTTCTTGTATGGCTTGGCAGTTTTCTAGCTCCCTTGGCTCTCACAGGAGTGCTGACAGCTATTTTGGTCGGACTGGCTCTCTTTGAATCTTCCCGTTCGGCAAATATTACGCCGATTTTAGGTTGAGGTTGCTTGGGCATAGGGAGTTTTTTATGACTGAACTGACTTTAAGGGGCGAGGTTGGTGTTTACTAAACCAGCTGAGTAATTCAGACTCAAAAAAGGAAATTTCTTACTAACATCAAGCCGCACCGAATAAATCGGGGAATTAGGCAGCGATTGAGTGGTTAATGCCTTTATTGGAACTCTCTACTGCATTGTTGCGGACAAGACTTGCCATCTCTAATAGATGACTCCAGCGCTTTTGCACTTGTTTCGGTGTGATTTTCAAGGCTTTGGCAATCTCAAAATCGCTCAAATTCGCCCGTTTGAGTGATAACAACTGCTGTTGAAGGGAGTCAAGTTGAGCGACAAATGCCTCCCACTGCAGCTCGGAAAGTCCCAACTTTTGGTCAAGGTCTGCACCTAGCCATTGGTGTACCAGTTGCCAGTGAGACGAATGAGCGAACTTTTCCACATGGTATTTAAAACGCTGTTGCAGATAATCCCGCGAACGTGGTGTTAAACCCAAGATGTCGTCGATTTCCGGGGCACTCAAGTCTTGCAGCTTTAAGATTAAGTAATCCGCACAATCATTATGACCCTGAGATTCTAGGTATTCCACCAGCTCACCAATCACCCGCTCTCGCACAACCGTATCATGAGGGTCAATAGTATCAGCAACCAAACGCTCCCGCACCTGCTGCATCACGGGTGAGCGGTTTTGCATCTGGGCTTCTTCACCTTTAGCAAACTCGGTTACCTGTTCAATGTCCATGACTGTATCGCTCGGTTGGCGTTTGGCAAAGCTTTTGGCTCTGAGTACCAGTAATTGCACAGCACCATAACGGGTCATCACCCGTCGTTTGGCGTATGCAAGAGTGAACCCCATGTATTCGGCGAGTTCGATTCTTGTACGCGGGGTGTAGTTATCCGCTAAGTCATTTTCCCGTCTAAAGGCTTTGAGGGAATCGGCGTAAAAGTCTTGTAAGAAGTCTTCAATCAAGAGGTGTCGAGCGGCAAAGCTTAACTGCGTTCTTTCAGGTGCCACCTGGCGATATATCATCACACTGAGGTGGCTGTGCAGTTCCACACGTCCTTGCTTTGAACCCAGTTTATAGTACTCAATACACTTAGAGAGACGATGACGTGCCAAGGTTAACTCCCACGAACGAACGTCACCGCCGTTTTGGATGCGCTCACTCTTGGTACAAATCCGTTCGACTTCTACCACGATGCGGTTGATTACGAGAAGAGCGTTGCTGGGTAGGGAACCAAGCTGAAGTATCAGTTCTTCTTTTAATAGCTCACTCAACGCCATTGTGTCAGTAACAGTAGAATTTTCCGGAGCGTTGTCGGTTGAGAAAGAAGTTTGATGTAGGGAGTTGGTGGTGGTGGCGTTCACGGTAAAAGCTCGGCTCCTGGCTCGAATGACGGCGGTGATGACTCTTATAGAAGTTTGGTGTTGGGTTCACCTCCTTCCAGAGTCGTCAACAATTCGACTGTAAAGCGCAAGTGAGCGTCCGAGAGCTTGGCTTGTGCAGGCAAACCTTTATGGTTGTTTAACGGCTAATCGCCTTAGTTCGTTGACGGGAGTGTCGGCAACTCTTGAATGCATAGTGGAAAAGATTTGAGCGATTTTTAGGAGTCTGAGTAGAGGTCGGTGTGCTGAGTCAGTCAGGAGTGGACAATCCACAAATTGGACTGGATGAATCAGTTGGCTGTTTCATTTCAGCGGCATACCCCAAGGGAGATGAGTATTCCTTGAATTGCCGAGTACATTCACTACATTTGTCGTGAAGGTTTACCCCGTCAGTGAGAGATTTCATATTGGAGAGAGAACCCAATCCATTAGCTCACCCCTTGCTTTTTTGTAAATAGTCAGTTACATTTATTTACATAAACCCCTAACACACCAGGGCAACGAGGAAAACGACATGTTCACCACAGTTAACGAAGACGGTATCCTCAACAACTACGCTCCGAAAGTCGCTGTTTACACAGCCGAGTACCCAGCCGTATGGGAGCAGCGCCGCTACGCTCTACAAGGTGCGTTCGCTACTGTGTTCGTTGGCTTAATGATTGTGATTGCGTTTTCCGTTAGCTCTTTAGGCTAGTTCCTCCAGAGGGAAACCGCCTTGACAGCATTGTTCAATGAATTATTTTCAATCTCCCTCCTACCCCAGATAGTTACTGGGGTTTGTTTTTGAAGTCAATTCCAAAAAGCTTTTCTAAGGAGTACTTCAAGGAGTACCGACTGATCTTTCCTGATCTAACCACTGTGATGATGAATAGGAGACAGGTAGATGCACCCTGATGATTGCCTTCACCTCAAGTGTGAGGGCTTTTTGTTTTCTTGAACTTATGACGCGGGAAACCGGGCAAAAATCGGTAAGGTCTACAACAGTAAGCCTTTCATTCATCACAAAATCGAGGCTCAAATCAATAGCGAACTTCTTGCTGGGTCGTCTAGCTGTCGGAACTTCCGCAGATGCCACGGTTATTGTCTTGTTTTGTGCCTTGAGTATTACTCGGACAGCACTGGCTGATACGCCCATCCGCTTCGTCGATGTTGGCAATGATGTCTATGCCGAAGAGATTCAAGAGGCAGTGAATGCCGGACTGATTGCTGGCTTTGCTTCTGACAAGACTTTCCGTCCCCAATTAGAGGTCACTCGTGAGCAGATGGTGTCGATGGTGATAGATGCCCTGAGTAAGCTTCCCGTCAGTCCTCTAACCGTACCTTTCGATCCGCCGTCGGCTACCCCACCACTGGAAGTGAGTACCAGACCTTACCGAGATGTAGAAGTAACTCGTTGGAGTGCTGCCAAGATTAAGTGGGCAAAGGATAATGCGATTGTACTGGGCTACTCAGATGGCACTTTTCGTCCCAGCCAAAAAGTCACCCGTGCTGAGTTGATGGCGGTATTGCGTAATGCCGCTGAATTTGGTCAAGCGACGCAAGGCTCAGGTTGGGGGTCAAAGCCGCCGACAAGAGCTTTCAGTGATTTAGATAATCACTGGGCATCCAAGCCGATTCGAGAGATGTCGGCATACTGCGGTGTGGCATCTCCCTTGAATGAAACGGGAAATGCCTTTAATCCTAATCTGGCGGCACGACGCAACTATGCCACTGCCGCCACGCTGCGGATGCTCAACTGTATTAGAAACTAAGACTCTTGAACAGGGCAGTGCTTTAAGTAAAGACAACTTATCAGCCAGACTTATCAGTCTGATAAGGAACGCTTTTGTTAAGTATCTTTACAAAACTTAAACATCCCGACTATTCTGAATACATCATCAAATTCCGACTTAATAAGTCAACCGCACTTATAAAACAATGACAACCACACTACAAAGAGGGCGCAGCGCTTCCGTGTGGGAACGCTTTTGCTCCTGGGTAACCTCAACTGACAACCGCCTGTATGTAGGCTGGTTCGGCGTGTTGATGATTCCAACACTGCTTGCCGCCACCACCTGCTTCATCATCGCCTTCATCGCGGCTCCTCCAGTAGACATCGATGGTATCCGCGAACCTGTTGCTGGTTCCTTACTCTACGGAAACAACATCATCTCCGGTGCAGTTGTTCCTTCTTCCAACGCAATCGGCTTACACTTCTACCCAATCTGGGAAGCCGCCTCTTTAGATGAGTGGCTCTACAACGGTGGTCCTTACCAGTTGGTAATTTTCCACTTCCTCATCGGCGTATTCTGCTACATGGGACGTGAGTGGGAACTCTCCTACCGTTTAGGGATGCGTCCTTGGATTGCCGTAGCCTACAGTGCGCCTGTAGCAGCAGCAACCGCCGTATTCCTCATCTACCCAATCGGACAAGGTTCCTTCTCTGATGGAATGCCCTTGGGAATCTCTGGAACATTCAACTTCATGTTCGTGTTCCAGGCTGAGCACAACATCCTAATGCACCCATTCCACCAGTTAGGTGTAGCAGGTGTCTTCGGTGGTTCACTGTTCAGTGCAATGCACGGTTCCTTAGTAACCAGCTCACTGGTACGTGAAACAACCGAAACCGAGTCACAGAACTACGGTTACAAGTTCGGACAAGAAGAAGAGACCTACAACATCGTTGCGGCTCACGGCTACTTCGGTCGTCTCATCTTCCAATACGCTTCATTCAACAACAGCCGCAGCTTGCACTTCTTCCTCGCGGCTTGGCCTGTCATCGGTATCTGGTTCACCGCGTTGGGTATCAGCACGATGGCGTTCAACCTGAACGGTTTCAACTTCAACCAGTCGGTCATCGACTCTCAGGGTCGTGTGATTGGCACCTGGGCAGACGTACTCAACCGCGCCAACTTGGGTATGGAAGTAATGCACGAGCGCAATGCTCACAACTTCCCTCTGGACTTGGCTGCTGGTGAGGCAACTCCTGTTGCTCTGACTGCTCCTGTTATCAATGGCTAATTCTTGACAACTTAGGCTGAACGAAAAGCGTCTCCTATAAGGGGGCGCTTTTTGCATGGCACTCCACCCTCATCTATCCGATTAGCCTGATTGGGCTAAAACTCGCGAGCTGGAAACCTCCCAGTAAGCGATCGCATTCATCACCATCATCGGCTTACCACGGCTTATGATCGCACCAATCACTAACAGCACTCATCTGCTGTCAGTCACATCTCATACTTGGATTAGCATTTGAGATAAAGAGAATTGATGGCAGTGGATAATACTAACATCTTGGATTTAGTCGCTGGTGGGTTGGCTCTCGCTATCTTGTGCAGGGGTTTACTCCTGCTATTTCTTGGAGTCTCAGCCTTTGGCGACAAAGCTAAGTAGGCACTCTTCAGTTACCGGAGTGCAAGTCATTCAATAAGCAGAACTGCCAGAGGTAGGGTCAATCGTTTGGATAAGACGATTATCTACTGCTACCTCTGCCCAAACTTCCATAAATTCAGCCCGGTACTCTCTGAAGCTGGTCTATAGTTCTCTTGCGTCACTCCAGGCGATCGCATCCAACTCTCAAAATCTCCGACCTTCCGTTAATATTAACGGAAGGTCTGTTTTGTGTTGTTTCACATTTGTTGCACAACAGAGGGAGTTGCTCAGCCAGAGCGTGTGGCGGAGCCGGGACATTAAGCTGATTGAAAAGACGTGACAGCACTGTAAAACTATCCCTTCAGCCAGACGGCTCAAGCGAGAAAAACTTTGTATTGTTCGTTACAGCTACCTAGCCGTCTTGGGTGGTGATGTAATCGTCTTCTACCCAGAGAAAACGCCTAGTGTGATTGCTGACACTATACTGGTCGAACAGCGCCTGATCTTCGTAAAGCACAGGCATCTTGGGTTAGAGGGTCAAGGAGACGATCGCTCCTGACCACAGATGTGGATTCTGCACTGCTAGAAGAGCGCGAGCGCACCCCACCCAATTTCATTCTTTCGTTAGCTCACACAGCAGCACTGGCTTCTCGAATAAGTCAAGCTTGGCGTAATCACCATCAATGGCAGTAATTTCAAAGGGAGCAAATTGTTCGCAATGTCCGGGACATTGAGACCAATTGACGCGATCGCCTACTTGCATCGTCGTGGAGGGAAAGGAGCTGGCGGCAGGAACCTCGAAAAACTCGCTTGGAGCTACCTCAGAGGTTTTGCTCTCCCCCAACAGCGGTTTGACAAACACAGTAATGGCATTGGGCGGTATGGTAGGTTGTCCTGTGAACTTCTGATTCAAGCCAACGAACTTGTAGAGGGGGTGTGCTCGCGTCCCTATTTAACGTCGCCTCCCCACTGCCTTTGCTGCCGTCGCTGAGTGGCGCTCTTCAAGTGCGATCACGTTGACCAACAAATCAAAACCTCACCGTGAGGTTTTGATTTTTCCAAGAGTACTATTGCCTCAATTTTAGTCTCAGCGCTGACAGGGGTAAGAAGTGGTGACCAAACTATCTAGATGAACGTAGCCCTTCTAGTTTGGGATACCCCGGCAATATTGGGCTAGATGCCTATGGCTCGCTTGTCAGTGACCTCCAAGAACGTGGATTACCGGAGCTGGCGATCACGATTTTGCAAAAAAACATTACATTCAGAACTCCCACCGTTGTAACACTCGTTAATTTAGGACAACTGTTTGAGCAGGTTGGCAAACTCCCCGAAGCGATTGATGCCTATGAGAAAGCCTTGACGCTCCAACCCATTCAGGAGTTAGACAAGGATTATCAACACACAGCTCAACAGTATTTACAAGCTGTCAAGCAACGATTACAACAGTGATAAGTTCTTCTAAACCATGAGCGCTTATCACTTTACACAATAGGCTCATAACGCCTGCAACCTCTGAGGCTCAGATGGCGATCGCATCCAACTCTCGAAATTCCGACATAGCCGTTAATTTTAAAGGAAGGTCGGCAAGAAGGTGATCGCACCTCCACCTCCCTCGCGGGTCAACTTGAGTGGGATTTCCACAGATTACATATTTTGTACTTTTTGTCAACTATTTTTATTGGACTGCTGCTCTAGGTGTTTGCACACCCCACACTCAACCCTTGCTGCTGTGGTTTTATAAATCAGTCTTTAAAGAGTTTTCAGATTTTTTCAGTAACCCGTTAGTTAGGGCATAAAGCGGGCAGGGAGGCGATCGCCCTCAAGAGAGGCAATTTCACCGATTTGGTACAAAGCGATCGCGATTGTACTCAACAATAAGACAGTGCAGCAACGAGCAAGAGCGCTCCGCAACCCGATTCGATCTGAAAATGGCATCAGTAGGCAGTCCTACATTTCATCAGCACCACTTCTATTCCAAATATTTTCTTCGGAAGCTCTAAGATTTCCTCCCTTGTTGGGAGCGATCGCCTACACCAATGATGAGTCTTATTGATGAGAAGGATTGACACGATAGTTCATTTGAGTAGGTTCTCCTGATAGCTAGCTACTCAAGCTGGCGACTTTTATGGAGTGCAAAGATAATAATTTGTCAAGGACTATTGTGTAAGCCTGTTGTGGCGACAGGAAAGGCTGGTGTTATTAGACACACAGAGGCATTGTTGAACATAGCCAGTTAATTCCCGCCCGCTTCAAACGATGGTGACTAATAAACCTCAAGTGCTTGCCTATTTACATACAGACGTTTACCAGCGTTTAGCCGAGTTCAAGCAGGAGCATGGCATCCGCTCCTTATCACAGGCAGTGGAAATAGTTTTAAGCGACTACTTTGGGGTGGCTGTACCGGGGATTGCACTTCCTGCGGTTTTTTTGACCAGTAGAACCCACCTAGACAACGGTGAAAGTCCCCTGGAAGAGAAGGTTGCTGTATTAGCTAACAAATATGAGTCTCTGTGTGAGGCGATCGCACTTATTCAAAAACATACTAACTTACCGGCTGATGTGACTCTATCTTGCCAAGTAGAGAAATCTAAGGGAATCAGAAATTTGCGAGTGCGTCATGGCAATGGCGAAAACTATCAAGTTTCAAATGGTTCTGTCTTGACCTTTGAAAAATTACCGGTTAGTTTATCAGAAGAGCGGGTAAAGAAAGGATTAACCGGAGTGGCTTTAGCCGAGAGATTAAACTCTTACTCTTCGCTAATTAGTTACAAGAGATCGAAGCCGAACTTTAGCTTTTGGACTCAAGAGAAAGACCCAGATAGCATTGCTTGGGAGTATCGCTCTCGAACAAGACGATTTCATCCCATTGAGGTAAGCTGATGAGGGAGTAGGCAAGGATAGCTAGAGTGGTAGCAATTGCTTATTTGAAGGAGAAATTAGTCGATTACGCCTCGATCAATTGGTGAAGTAGCTTGAGATTTACTCATTTAATACCTCTCAACCCTCTAGAAGCTCAAAGAACGCTAGGACAAGGCTTTAATAGTTTTAGATGAAGGTCATACAAAATTTAGATGAAGCTGTTAGGATTGGAAATTTGTGAAATGCCTACTCTAGCTAGATTACCCGTTAGAAGATGAATTATTTTTGTTCATCTCAATGGGCTGAAAGGGTATATAGAAGCACTAATTTCATACTTTCTCAAAATTAGCTCTACCAGTCATAGACTAGAAATAATGTTGTTAAATTTTGTATTAGAACATTCTAAAACTCTGGAGTTTCTCGGAAGTGTTAAATGTTTTTTGCTAAAAAATCTCATAAATAATCTAGAAATAGATCTAGAAAAAATGATTTATCTTAGATGCCAATTTGAACTAAATATAAAAAAGCTCCACTTACTTGGGGAGCTTTAAATGATGAGAATGATTGAATCTTAATCTATTAAGATATTACAAGTTTACTACAGTTTCCTTCTCCACCAGTCGTCTACAAAATTTTCGGTGTAAGTATAGGCATTAAAAACTTGTTTAAGGTACTGTTGCTGAGTCTTTTGACTATGATTCATATACACAGCTAAAGCCTCAAGATTGCCTTGAACTTCGAGACAATGCTTGATTGCAATATGCCGAAATCCATGAGGGTTAAGTTGCTTGGTTTCTCCGAAAAGGTATTTAGTAGCTTTGGCGATCGCTGTGGTAACGAGCGAGTGGCAACTCTTCCTATCCAGAAGCTTCCCGAAGCTCTCTGGGTGAGAGCTACCAAAGGAGAGGAACAATGTGTCGTTGGCTTCTAAATTTGCCTTTGCTGGTTTCCAAGCCGCAATGCGCCTTTGCATCCGACCCAGTCGGTCTTCCAATCTTTCGATGTACTTCTGCTGATCTTCCACCCTCCGTTTCGACAGCCCAAGCTTTGCTAACTCAAGGCGTTGCTGCAAGTTCTCTGCATCCTCTAGCTTGTATCCGCTGAATTCCAACCAACCTTCTAAAGTTTGTATAGCGTTAAAAATTTTAGGTCGCCAGATATTAATCCAATCATCCAGGTCAGGTGTTAGAGCTGTCGGCAGCTTCCTTGCCAATTCGCCATTTTGCTGACTCAGTTTATGTTCCTCGAGAATAACAGAGTAAGACGGTTGACCGTTACCCTCTTCTCGGAAGAGGGTTTTGCCCTTTGCCCATTGTCGGATTTCTCCTTGACGCCACGGCGCGTAAACCAAAATCTTAACAATCAGATGAATTTGGTAAGCTTGAACAACAGCCTCAAGCGATCGCTCTTTGCCTTTGATCAGTTTTCCTGGCCATTGTTTAGATTGGCTAACTTTACTCGTGTTCGGAGCACAGCAAGCGAGCAAATAATCAACAACCTCAAACAACTGAGGGTAAGTTAGCTCCTTGGAGCGCCACTTCTTCTGATCCGTCTTTTTCTTATTCTGTTGGTACTGCTTGTTATATTTGCGTGCCAAGTCTTTCAGGTTCAAAATAACTGGTACATCTAGGTAGTCGCTTCGCTTAGTTTTATCAAAATTCAAAAATTTGGCAACAGCAATAGCAGTATTGACTAGAATTAGTCCATTGCAGTAAGTACGCCCCCTATCATCAACTAGCCAATCAGCGTAATCCTCCAACCGATCCAAATTCAATAATAAACCCAAATGCAATTCGGAAAGTTCATACTGACACTCTTTCACGAGATATCCATAGAAAAGGAGAATATAAGTTTCATCTTGCTTGAAGGTAGAAGGTTGAACCTTTCTCAGTTCTGGCGAAATTCTTCGTTCATTTTGCGACTGAGGGTACAATTGGCGTAGCTTTTTTTGGGCAAGCTTCCCCCCAGTAAGCCGAAATTTCTTGTATTCTTCGAGTTCATTAATAGCAGAGGCAGATAAATCTTGCTGACGTACTCCATAATGAATTTCTTCTCGGCTACGAGTGGAAAGACGGGTGTCCTTTCTTGGATGTTTAGGCATAAATTCCGGTATTTGCCTTGCTCGAAGCAGTTCTATCAAAAGTTCCCGTACCCAAGATTGCTCGAACTGCCACTTCCAATATCGCTCGAAGCTAGAACGATAGTTATTGCCAGTTCCTTTGGTAATCTGTCCAGATTTAAACGCTGCATTTAATTCCTGGTCAAGAATTTTAGAGAAAAAGTCAAATAATTCTGATTGGGTTAATGGGGAAGTTTGAGCTGTCTCAGAGTCATTAAGAAGCTTCGACTCTTTCTCATAGAGCTTAATTCCTTTTTTTATTAGTTCGGTAACTGAGGTGTTACCACAAAATTGATTAAATTCATTAGTTTTCATTTGGGAAGTCGGATATCCCAAGGCAACCAAAACATAATCCTTGAGACTTGTGCGGCAATAGCGCAGGATATTTGGATCACATTTTTTGATTTCTGAAATAGTTTGCCAGTTGGACAGTTCAAACGTGATTGTGTGCTGCGACATAAATGAATCTCCACTAATAGAAATTGAGAAGGAAAAAATAAAGACGAGGTAAATAAGTTCCCTGAACCCCTTAGCCTGAAGTTCCCCTGTACAGATGTACTGTGAAGAGTTCAAAGTTTATTTTTCCTAAAAGGATTATCACATTATCACAACTGTACCCATGTATTTTTTAGTATTACTTAACAATCTAGGGAATATTTTGGGCAATTTGTAGCCATGTATACTAAATCCTTGCTAACTGGTAACTAGGCTGGTACTTTAGTAGCCATGTATATTGAGCGTGTCCCCAATCGCAACTCTCCTCCCGCGATTCTGCTGCGGGAGTCTTATCGAGAGAATGGCAAGGTCAAAAAACGGACATTGGCTAATCTCTCTAAATGGTCGCCCCAGATGGTGGAGCAATTTCAGGCACTGCTTAAGGGTGAAGTTGTTTCCGTAGGCAAGCTCGAAGAGGTATTTGAGATTGTTCGCTCTCGCCCTCACGGTCATGTAGCCGCTATTTTGGGAACCTTACATCGTCTGAAGTTGGAGCAAGTTTTATCAGCTAGGCATAGCCGAAAGCGAGACTTGGTGGTAGCGATGGTAGCTGCCAGGATTATTAACCCCAGCTCAAAGCTGCCCCTAGCGCAAAGCCTGGATGCGGGAAATGCTACAAGCACCTTGGGCGAAGTCCTGGGAGTAGAATCAGCGACGGAGGTTGAGCTTGAGCAGGCGATGGATTGGTTGCTGCGTCATCAAGAGGCGATTGAAAAGAAACTGGTAACAAGGCATTCAGCACAAAAAACTTTAGTCTTATATAACCTCAGCTCTACTTACTTGGAAGGGCAGAAGGGAACATTACAAATTGACTTTGGTTTGTTGTGCGAGCCGAAGGGATGTCCTGTGGCTGTTGAAGTATTTGAGCGGAATACGGCTGACCCTGAAACTCTTGAGAGTCAAATTAAAAAACTGCAAGAGCGCTTCAGTTTAAAACAAGTTGTGCTAGTAGGCGACCAAGGCGTAATTACACAAGCGCGGATTACTGAAGAACTGAAACACAAAGAAGGGTTAGATTGGATTACAGCTTTACGAGCTTGCCAAATCCAACAATTATTTTCTGAGGGAGTCCTCTCCTTATCCTTATTCGATAGTTGCAATTGGGTAGAAATTTACTCACAAGCTTATCCTGATGAACGCTTAATTGCCTGTCGGAATTCTGCTTTGGCTCAAAGATGCTCTCATAAACGAGAAGAGTTATTACAGGCGACTGAACAAGAGCTAAACAAGATTGTTGCAGCTACCCAGCGTTCTCCAAATCCACGGCGCGGCAAAGATGCTATCGAAGTATGGGTAGGAAAAGTTATTAATTGTTTCAAAATGGCGAAACATTTTCGCTATGAGATTACCGATGATCACTTTAACTATCAGCGTAATATTGACAGCATTACTTCGGAAGCGGGGCTTGATGGCATTTATGTAATTCGGACTTCACTAGCAGCTGAAAAACTCACAGCTCCCGAAACTATAAATGCTTATAAAAGCCTTTCACAAGTTGAACAAGCTTTTCGTTGTTACAACTCAGCTGACCTCCAGGTTCAACCCATTTTTTACGACTTGACCCAGAAGGTTAAAGCGCACATTTTTTTGTGTATGCTAGCTTACTATGTCGAGTGGCATATGAGACAGGCATTAGCGCCATTATTGCTTGATGAAGATGACCCAGATCAGGCACAATTGTTACGTGAATCTGTGGTGGCTCCGGCAAAACGTTCAGCTAATGCACAGCGTAAGGCGCTTCCTAAGCACACAGTAGATGGACTGCCCGTACATAGCTTCCAATCATTACTTGCCAACTTGGGAACCCTTGTGAAAAATCGGGTTGAGTCTCCAGCAATGCCTGCGATCGCCTTTGACAAAATTACGCAACTCACCCCCTTGCAACACAAAGCATTTGAGCTATTGGGTGTCTCTCTATGATTTACCCAATAACGGCACAAGGCTTGCTAGCCGTTTTCCTTGTAGTTGCAATACTTCTGGGGTTTCTTGAACAAAAAGAATACAGACGTGGCTGTGTTTAGGATTTCCTTGGCTCTTGACACCATTGCCGAATCTGCTTCGGTGTCAAGCGATGAGCATTTTTCCAGAGCGCATGAATCTCTGCTAACTTGCGGCAGTGTTTTTCCGCACATTCTCGATAGCCTGTCGCCGTGCGATCGCAGAAAAAATGTTCCACACTGCTAACCGACAGACCTAAGATAACCGCCAACTCCCCGTAGGACAATTCATCATAGATTTGCAAAAACTCAAGAGGAGAAAGGGGTGTGGGGTGGTGCTTGTAAGCTTCAAGTAATGCCCACTGGCGCTGCGTTGGGTACATTGGCTACTCCTATCTTTGTTGCAAGCCTGTTTCTTGTTGAGTAGATTGACCATTTGCAAATCGCTGCGTCATTAGCAAGGCATCCTCCTCAAACAGCCAGTCACACAAAATGCCCAGTTCCTTACGGGAATAACTTTTGGCATCGAGTAAGAGCAAGTAATGGTATCCCGTCGCCTGTACGGTAGCGCTAGCAGCAAATACATAACCCACTACACGTCCAAAGTCTCCTGAAGGGACTTTGCCAAACTTCAAGGTTTGGTCAAGCTGGAATTTCGGCAACGGGAGTTGGGCAGGTAGGCTTGGAAGCAACGAAACTTCTGGGGCGATTAACTGTTCCGTGGACATGGCTTTTCTCCTAGATGCTTACTGGGTTTTCTATCAGGTAGTGCGATCACTCTTTTCAAACAGTTCCCTTGAGTTCTCTCTGGATGGATGCACTCATGAGGCTGTCGTAAGCAAAGGCTCACCTAGCTAAGCGATCGCTCTCGCCCTTGTTTCGCCAGTAAACTGGTACCTTTATTTCCAACACACTAAACCCGCACCTAAGAGCAGTCAATTAGTTTACCTACTAGTTTATGGTAACTATTAACGTGATGGTTTCAGGTATTGCATAACCATGTCGAGGATATCGGGGTGAGATTTAGCGCCACTCGCCAGCATTTCTCGAATCATGTCAGCATAAGCAAGGGTTTTCTGATATTGCTTAGGCATCTTGGCAAACTTAACCCCAGCCCCCCACTTGCTGTTAATCGTTTCTCTATCTATGCCCGTAACTTGGCTGAGAAGATCGACGCATTTGGATCTATAGCCTCTAGCAGACTCCATCTCTTGATCAGCATTCAACCATCTCCGGCAAAATTCTTGCGGCTCCATCGTTCTTTTAAGTGTCTTGCTCAAAGAGATTTTGAGCTTAAGGTTCCATTGCATCTAGACCTCTATTTACCCGCTTCTTTATGGTAAACTAGAGGGTAAACTTATTAGATTAGCTCTCCTGATGTTATCAGAGACAGGCATAAAGCCTGTGCTTTATGCTGAGTAGCTTTTAGGTTGCGATCGCACGGATGAACCAAAAGTTATTTGCCTGACTTCTAAGGAGGGATAGCTGCCATCTTCAGTAGGCAAGTACCACATCTTCCACGCTTTGAAGCTTTGGTTAAAGGCGATATGCAGATCAAAATTCCTGACAGTGTAAGGAATTTTAGGTTAGTAAATTTTGTTTGAAATTATTGGGACGTTGCAGTGCTGTTGGCTCATGCAGCTTTGCACTGAGGTGAGCGCTACTTACTCCAAAGTTCATCTCGCGAACAATTGAGTAGTTGGCATAGTGCATCAAAGTCATCTATGTCTATCCTCGGCTTTGTTTCAGCAAGCCGCCATCTGGCAATGGTTTTGGGATGCCTATATTTGCCTGTTATTTCGCCAAGACGCTCTGCCACGTCCTCATCTTTCAACCCTCTGTCATGCATAAGAAGGCTGAGTCTCCACTCAGACATTAAGGCGATAGTCACAATTTGCATAACTTAATCATGCCATAAATCTGCGTCTTCACTACTTACAGTCTATCTCAAAACAAAAATGTTCTAATTAGAGCATTAGTATTACAATTAGACAAATATTGAGGAGATAGTCACACACAGGAGGAGGTGAGGATCTGATGGAATCTATCGAACATAAGTGGCTTATCCTCTGTTGTTTGCCCGTTGGAAGTAAAGCAGTCAAATCTAACTAAACGAATGAGGAACAAGTAGTGTTTAGACTAACTGGTCATCCAGATGTAGATACTATTGGACAGCTCAATATCACAGGTAACGTAACGCCCCAGAGCTGGTATCAGCACATTCGATACAGCAATAAAAGAGGCAACTATCCCAATTTGCTTGCGATCGCTATCTTGTCGGACATTGTGTATTGGTACCGCCCTGTCGAAGTCAGAGATGAAACAACTCTCCATGTAGTTGGTTGGCGAAAGAAGTTTAAAGACGACAAGCTACAGCGAAGCCCGGATGCTTTTGCAAAGCTCTACGGTGTCTCGCTCAAACAGGTTCGAGAATCGCTGCAACTCCTACAAGAGCTAGGACTGATTGAGATTGAACTCCGACCTATCAAAACTAGATACGGCACTATTCCAAACACCATGTTCATTGGTCTCAAGCCCTATGCCATAGCCGAAATCTCTTATCAGCTAAATCCTGAAACCCTTGAAAAGTCCTTGTTACCCAATTCGGTAGGAAGGGGTGCCGAATTGGGCAACAAGGGGTGCCGGATTGGGCAACAAGGGGTGCCGAATTGGGAACCGAACCATGCCGAAATCGGCACCTTATCTATATATAGAGATTACACAGAGAATACTAAAGAGATTACACAGACAAACACATCCCTGAAACCTGCACCGGCTAAAGAATGTGTGTGTGAAGAAGAAGTTGAATTAACTGATGAGCCAAAGGATAGCTGCAAAGAAAAGACTGCTAAACCTTCAATAGACAAAGCAGAACTTGTCTCATTTGAGGCTGAATCACCACGAACCCAAGCGAAGAGACAATCCCAAAGACGTACCCAAGACTCTCCATTCACAGTTTGGAAGGAAAAAGTTGACCTTGCAACCTGGAAAGCATTCATTAACTGGAAAGCACAACAAGCACCATCATCTGTACGTGACAAGCTAGCGTGGGCTTACAACACACTTAAGACAAATCTGGAACGTACTCAGCTTTCGTTTGAGAGCTTCCAGCAAGAAGCACAGTCACAGACACAAACACAAAACACGAAACTAGATGCCACTCCCGACCTTAAATCCTGGGATAGAGCGCAACATATCGAGCTAGCACAGCAGTATTTGGCAAAAGGTGTACCATTCTTGAAAGAGCAACCCTGGCATCCAAAATGGGTAGAGTTTGTGCAAGCTACTATGCCCGCATTCTTTGATGAGATGCAAGGAGTATCAACATGAGCGCTACAGGACTTAATTTTAGTGCTTTTAGCGATCGCCTCCCTCCTCAAAATGTTGATGCCGAGGAGTCGATCCTTGGAGGGATAATGCTCGACCCGGAAGCAATTGGTCGGGTAGCTGATCTGCTGCGTGCGGAAGCCCTCTACATTAATGCCCACAAAGAAATTTATAAAGCTGCCTTAGCCCTCCACAGCCAAGGTAAACCGACGGATTTGATGAGCGTCACCACTTGGCTATATGACCACGAGCTACTGGAAAAAGTTGGGGGTCAGAGTAAGTTAGCGCAGCTAGTTGAGCGCACTGTGTCAGCTGTCAATGTTGATCGCTACGCAACATTGGTGATGGACAAGTATCTGCGCCGTCAGCTCATCCAGACAGGCAACGAGATTGTTCAGCTAGGTTACGAAACATCCATTGAGTTAGAAACTGTCCTTGAGCAATCCGAGCAAAAAGTATTCAATGTTGCAGGGCAGCGTCATGAAACGAGCAATTGCGTCGAGGCAGTTAATGAAATACTGATTCGTAACTTTCAAGAGATTGAAGACTATGCGGCTGGTGTTTCTCAACCAGGATTAAACACTGGACTGGTTGAAGTTGACCGAATCACTGGAGGATTGCAACGACAGGATTTAATTATCATCGCTGGTAGACCATCGACTGGTAAAACCGCCCTTAGTCTCAATCTGGCTCACAACATCGTCATGTTACATAAACTGCCAGTGGTCATCTTTAGCCTAGAGATGTCCAAAGAACAATTAACCTATCGACTTTTGGCTCGAACCGCTCGAATCGAGTGTGAGCGTCTAAAGGCTGGGCGAATTGCACTCGGAGAATGGAAGATGCTAAGTCAGGCGGTAGATGAACTCTCTAAACTCAACATTTTCATTGATGACAGCTCGAATCCTTCAATTTTTGACATTAGAGCTAGGTTACGCCTAGTAGCATCTCAGCATGGGCAACTAGGCATGGTATTGGTGGATTACCTTCAACTTATGGGGAGTGAGAACGAAAACAAGTTTCGTGTGCAGGAACTCGATAAAATTACTCGCTGCCTCAAGCAATTAGCCAAAGATTTTAATGTGCCAGTCGTCTGTATTTCGCAGTTAAACCGAGGAGTAGAGAATCGACAAGACAAACGCCCAATGATATCTGATTTACGTGATAGCGGGGCGATTGAGCAGGTAGCCGATGTAATTGCGCTTGTTTACCGAGAAGACTACTACAACTGTAACACCCCAAAGCGGGGGATTGTTGAAATGATTGTTGGTAAGCAACGCAATGGTTCTACTGGCACTGTAGAGCTTTTCTTCGAGCGGGAATATTCTCGGTTTATCGACTTGCATTACTAATAACTAGAACTAAAAATGGAACTTAGAGAAAACCCAGTACCAGCACCAAAGGTACAAGCGGATGACCAAGCTGTTTGGAGTGGTCTAAGAGCTTACAAATGCTACTGCTGTCACGACACTGGCTATGTCGTGCGGATAGAGAGAGTGTTGAAAAATCCGCACCTTTTTAGTCGTCCGATTCTCTGCCAGCGTGTCGGTTGCGCTGCCTCTGCCAAAGTTCAGGATGACCAATCAATCGTTGATAGACAACTGACTTCAGAAGAATGTAGGAAGTTGCATGAGATCGGGAGAGATGATTGGCACATGAGCGAAGCTAACTGGCATCAACAGCGGCAAAAAGCATTGCTGAAGCTCTGGAGCGAACAAGCCACAAAGGGTCTTAAAAATTCTGAGTGAAGGGCACTCATCTTATATAGGCTCTCGTCAATCGACAACTGACTAACCCAATCACAATAATCCAGAGGAGCCAGAGGGATATCTATTTCTCCAGCACAAGAACGCTTGTGCGAGGGATGCGATCGCTTGGTTGTATCCTCGTTATTCTTCTTTGATAGCTGTTGAGGTAACCTTCCAGAGTTCTGTCACAACATGAAGACCGAAATGTTCTTGAAACTCTGCAACCAACGGCAAGGGAACCAGCAAATGGTTGCCCTGCTCTTCGAGCAGGTTTAGACCGGGTGCCACCAGAGGAATCAAGGTGCCAAGGAGCTGACCCTTAGACGAACCAGAAAGTTTGAGTGTCTGCCACTGGATCAATAGCTTAAAGCCGAGTACCTCAATAATCTCGCTCACCCGAAGAAACTGCGAATTATCCAGAGACCGGAGCGACTTGGAAATCGAGCTATGGATGCCCTGATAACCAGATGTTATACCCCGACGGGTAGCTATAGCTGAGGCGATTTGAGAAACTTTCATTCCTGCCGCCAAGTCCTGCACAATCTGTCTGAGTTGTTCTGGCGATTTCACGATTAGCGCCGGTTTGTCTGGGCAAGCGACAGCGAACTCTCCCCCTAAAGCTGTAACGATGTCAAAAACCATCGGCAACTTGGAGCGTTCGATTGCCTGAAGAGCGTCAGTCACGGCCTTTTGCAGGCTGCGGTAGTTGGTTTCACCACGCAGATAGCAGATGAGTTTCGTCACGCCGTAAGCCGAAAGATCGTAGGAGTGCATTCGCTGCTCAATACAGCTAGTAACAGTAGTTGGCTCCCTCAAGAAGCCAGCAGAAGTAGACATTGCCTTGCGCGGACTCTCATAAAATTGACATCTTGAAAGCTTCAAGGTGAAAGAACAAATAGGCACAGGTCACTCGTCGCTTGGCGAGCGACTTTTAGGCGCGCACGAGAGCGCCAAGCAAGCGAACAATGCGCGGCTGTTCATGTTTAGAGTTTGTCACTTCCGATCATTACATACATACAGCCAAAACTTTCTCATTAATAAGAACGCAACACACTAAACTAATGTGTTACAATCTTAGAAAGAGAAAAAAGGAGTTTGACGACTTGGAAGGGGTGCACTCGGTCAGTCACAAAGAAGTTGAGAAGATTTCTTTCTCCCAAGGCTCAACCAATGCCCTAACGGTTGCCTGCATCGCGGGGGGTGGTGGCGGTGGCGCAATGGGAGCACTTCTAGCTGGCATCACTCCAATTTGGTCGATTGACTTTGATCCCAATAAGCCGGAACTAAGCTTTGCCTTAGCCGATAGCTACAAAAAAAATTTCAACTGTCCTGTTATTCGTCAAACGGTTCAAGAAGTAGCAGCTAGGGGATTTACTGACTTACCTCGCCCGGACTTTCTCCTAATTACCCTTTCGTGTTCACATTTTGCTGCCTGTCGCAGTCACGGGGTAGCTGAAGATGAGAGCGACATTAGCGCCGCATCAGCTTCTAGCCAAGCCATCACAGAGCTGCAACCATTGGGTGTGGTGATAGAGAATGTTCCCTTGTGGAAAGAGAGTAACTCCTACTCGTTCTTGATTCATACGTTAGAGTGCAGTGGGTATGAGTATACGGTCGAAATCCTAAAGGCTTCTGATTATGGAGTGCCACAAGAGCGAGAACGTCTGATTATTCGTGCCTTGAAAGGTACCAGCGTGCCACCGATGATAGCGCCCACTCCGGCACCTTCTTGGTATGAGGCGATCGCCGACTTAATTAGGGAGTTACCGCAGTGCGACTTGCTACCTGATCAAAAAAAAGTAGTAGAAGCCTTGTTAGACACTGGAGAAGCAGTGCTTGTCGAACGCACCGGCTACCGCAACTCGAAGCCCAAAGTCCGCCTTTCTTCCCAACCCTGTTTCACTATCAAAGCGGCCATTGGGACAGATGGGAAACGCAGTAATCGCAACAAGTGCCTCAATATTGTACTTCCAGGTGGAGATGTCAGAAGGTTAACAGCCCGTGCGATCGCAAGACTTCAATCCTTCCCCGATGATTACAAGCTTCCCAATCAGATGAAGGATGCCGGGCCTCTGCTTGGCTTAGCTATACCGCCGTTGTTGGCAAAAGCGATTTTTTTGAGCTTGAGCGGTGCTGTAAGGGAAATGAAGCAGGATTGGGCATCAGACTTAACCCTTGCCACGACTAAAATTAACCGGACAGATCTGGAAATTGGGGAAGATGGGGAAGATTTTCCTCCCCAATCTCCCAGCCTACGGCTCGCTACGCTAACAACTCCCTTACCTTCTCCATTTCATCAATGTGTCGTTGATCCAGAACTAGAGTCTTTAATTTCCCCCTTATCTGAGGAGCAGTACAAGGCATTAGAAGCTAGCATCTTGAGTGAGGGCTGTCGAGACCCGATTGTTTTCTGGAAAGAGAAAGGAGTCATTATTGACGGACATCACCGCTTTTCGATTTGTCGCCGCAATAAGAAAGACTTTCAGAGAATCGAACTATCCTTCCCCGACAAAGAAGGCGTTAAGGCTTGGATGGCAGAAAACCAGCTACTAATGCGCCGCAACGCCAACGACCCAACCACCTGGTATCTTAGGGGGGTTTGGTATGAGGCTCATCAGGGTACTCATGGCGGTGATCGCAAATCCCAATCAAAACCTCACGATGAGGTTTTGATCTCTCCGAGTAAAAGTACGTCACAACTCGGAGCTGAAAAATTTGGGGTTTCGCCTGCGACTATCGACAGGGATGCCCAGTACAAAAGGGCGATAGATGCGCTTACCCGCCTTGGGGGAGGACAAATCCGAACTCTCCTTCTTAATGGAGAGACCGAACTCAAAAAAGCTAAAGTGATTGCTTTAGGCAAACAAGCACGCCATCAACCAGAAACTGTTGCACTCAAGCTTGGCAGAGTTCTCCGCCTTCCAAGAAATCCTAACCAAGACAACTCTCCCCTAGATAGGACTTTGGGTACCAACGATTCTCAAGGCTTGATAGAGGAACCAACAGAATCTCATAGTGGTTTAGATCGAGCTCATCACCTTAAACTTTCTCCAGGAGGACTGGTAGAAATTGATGCACCTTCCAGGAAATTTATTCATGGGCATTATGGTCGGATAGAGAGCGTTGGTGAAAAAAACGCCCAAGTATGGGTCAGGAGCGCAATCGAAAACTGTGTGAAACTGCATAGTTTACGACATCGACAACTAACTCCCGTTCTCCTGGAAAAAGAGCATGAACTCAAAGAGGTGTGCGATCGCGTAGCTCGCCTTGAGAAGCAAGGAAGCTTAGATCCTTTTGAGCGGGATCTCCTGTGGCTATTATCGCGAGAGGTTGCCCATAACCCTACACAACTGGGCTATCTAAACCTGATTGAAGCGAAGTATCTACCCCCAAGTGGTTCAAATGCATCAAAGGCTAGAGAGCCGATAGTAACCTCCCCAGTTGTACAAGTAATTGAACTGCCATTTCTGCCACCCACTTTAAATGAAATAATTGATACGGCTAGAAACGATATATCTGTCGTAGCTAGACAAAAGCGAGAGTGGACTGTCGTAGTCGCTAATGCCTGCTGTGGTTCTCATCAGTTTAAGGGACAGGTAAACATTGACTATCTCTGGCAAGTCAAAAATAATAGACGAGACCCGGACAATATTTGGGCGAGGACTAAGTTTATTAATGATGGTTTAGTTGCCGCGAAGATTATTAATAATGGTTCTTTGGAAGTGATCGTTTCTGTTTCTCATCGTCACGAAAAGTCTGATTCTGAGGGGGTGACAATTACTATTACTGAAATCAAATAATGGCGAAGGTATTAACTTATTAATTTCATGTTTTAGCTCTGTATTAACAAGAGATTCGCCTCAATCTCCTGATATAAAGAATCTTTTAATAACAATAAAGCTATCTCAAAGATGAAAAGATTCGACTCAAGTGGTTCGACTCTTCTTTTGGTGCAAAAGGTAATTTGTCAAGGACTATTGTGTAAGCCTGTTGTCGCAACAGGAAAAGCTGGTGTTATCAGAGATACAGAGGCATTGTTGGATCTAGAACTGACTTGGAAGCTAGCCGGGTAGAACGTTCAGCAGCTCTTCTTTTGAGTCGAAATCTTCACTCTGCGAGCGCTCAACAAAAGTCCGGTCAAGCTCGTCCACTCAGATTGAGAGGAATCAGTTGCGACAACCGATCTCTGACACGAACAATCACATGACATCCATTTCTAGCTTCAGTATCACTCAAGTCCCCCTGCTCAACCTACTACAGGATATTAAATCGGGCAAAATCCAGGTTGCAGACTTTCAGCGTTCTTGGTGCTGGAATGAGGAGCGAATCACACGGTTGCTCGCCAGTATCTCCCTCGGCTTCCCTGTGGGAGCAATTATGCTCGTTGAGCAAAGCTACTCAGATGTAAAGTTTAGACCGCGCTTGGTTGAAGGAGTGAACCTAGAGCATCCGCCCGTCCCAACCGCTTTAATTTTGGACGGACTGCAACGCCTCACCAGTCTATTCATGTCGTTGCTCTGTGACCAACCCGTGCGGATTGACAGAGGCAAGCGTTACCCACCAGAGAAACACTGGTACTACATCAAGATTGCCGAAGCCCTCAAATACCCCCCCAACAAGCGCCACGAGGCGATCATGGGCTTCAGTATTGATGAAGCGCTCTACCGAGATGGAGAAATTTTAGTTGACTCCCAGACGCGGGAAATAGAAGCTGATCTCAGTTTATTTCCACTGTTCCAGGTTTTTAACTTCCCTGAATGGCGATCGCACTACTGCAAGTATCAGCACAACAACCCCCAAAAATTAGCAATGATTGACGAGTTTGAGGCAACCGTCATCAAGAACTTCGAGCAGTATCAGATGGGGGTGTTCCTCTTGAGCGCCGAACTGCCTAAAGAGTCTATCTATTACATTTTCGAGGAAAACAACAAACGTCACAGCCAAGCGACAGAATTTGATTGGTTGACCGCTTCCTTTGCTGCCAAGGGTTTCGACTTGCGCTCAGATTGGATAGCCAGAGAAAAGCGATTGAATTCTCATCCAGTTTTGCGCTACTTAAGGGCAACAGATTTTCTACAGGCGATCGCATTGATGGCTAACCATACGCAACGAGCACAAGTGCCGTCGCCTAGAAGTCATCCCCAAGAGCTAGCGAAAGTAGCGCGTAGTCGGGATGTATTGCATTTGGACTTGGCGGAATATCAGCAAGGGATGGAACCTCTCAGTTTGGCGTTTGAGCAAGTGGCTCATTTTCTGCGTAACCAAGCCATCTACGAGCCGAACGATCTTCCTTATCCCATGCAGCTTGTGGTCATGGCTCCTTTGTTCACGATTTTAGGAGAGCCAGTGAAGCTCAATTGGGTGTACCAACGCTTAAAACAGTGGTTTTACTGCGCGATCATATCGGGGAGTTATTCACGTTTACGGGAAGCGACTGCCACGAAGGATTTGCTCGAAGTCCCTCAATGGATAAATGGTGGCGAGGTGCCCTCAACTGTAACAGAAGCGCATCTGTCGGCACAACAGTTGCAAAGTATCGTCAATGCAGGCAGCCCGATTTACAGAACGCTGACGGCTTTCTTAAGATGTGATGTGGCATTGGATTTTCTCACGGGTGAACCAATTCCTCGGAGTCTTCGCTCTGACCCGAAGATAGAGAACCACCACATCTTCCCCCAACAGTGGTGCAAACAACAAGGGATTCCCTCCTCACGGTACAACAGCATCATCAATAGGACACCCCTAACAGCCCAGACGAATAACTGGCTAGGGGGAGTAGCGCCATCCGAGTACCTGATCTATTTGGAAGGACACGGAATGTCGGAGCAAAGGATTGAGGAGATTTTGCGATCACACCTGATTGACCCGGCAACTTTGTATAACGATGATTTTGATGCCTTTTTTGAAGCAAGAACGCAAGCGATATTAGCAAGATTTGGGAGAGCGATGGGTAAGGATGAGCTTGGGGACAATCAAGCTCCCAGGTGAAGGATACTGGAAACTAACCAAGAAGAGGGAGGTGTGATCGCTGCCCAATCTCCGATTTTTCATGCCACAGCAAGGAAGGCGATCGCCACTCAGACTTCGTGAGCTGGGAAATAGAAGTTCAAAAACTTTTGGGATCGGGATTAGCCGGGTTGGGATGCGATCGCGTTCCCGCTTGATGAGTGCGATCGCGTTGCTTACCACTCCCCTAACTTCTCGACTCAAGCCGGCACTCGCAAGACCTTCCGTTAATATTAACGGAAGGTCTAAGAATTTCAAAAAGTCGTGGCACAGTCGGGGAAGGCGATCGCCTAAAAACTCATAGACCCCGAACTCAGGATTTAAAACTGGGCTAAGCATACCACAAAGGAAGTATCGTCCGTGCGGTGATACTGGGGTAAAACATTTCCATGACTTCTGGCTCGCCTCCTTCTTGATCCTTTGTCGCTGGCTCCAAGATCGAAGAGTCTTGGCGGTTTGTTAATCGTAGAGACGAACTACACGCGATCGCATCCGAAGCAAGACAAATCCTGCCTCTATCTGCATAGCCTCTAAACTCCCAGAGATAGAGTGCAATAGTAGGGATTAGAGTAGAGGCAATTTTCAAGGCATCATCTGATCGAGAACAGCTTTTACCCTCTTGTACAGTGAATTGCTTTCTTATGCACACGGCGATTCGTTCAGATACATCTAGATGGAAAAGCTTGGCTAGCACTTGCCTACTTGTTGCTGCTTGGCTGTATGCAAACCGGTCAGAACTCGAATGGCTTTTTGAGTCCTTCAGGTATGCATCACCTCTCAATCTGATGCTGGCAGCACTTGTAGGAGGAGTTTTGCTGGTGCAGCTAGTGCGCGTTAACCTCATAGGACAGGGTAACGTCCAGCGATCGCACTTTATGGTGTCCGCCACTCCAAACCTGCGACCTTATCCTCTCTTCCTGATGCTGGGTTCAGGGGTTAGTGCGATCACTCTCCGATGGCTGATAGATATCGAACAAATCAACGTGTTCTTATTCGCACTCGGCACTTACGGGTTATGCGGTCTGTTCCTAACTCCAGACCTTTGGCGTAAAGGATTACCCGTTGCGGTCTTAGTTGCGTTGATTGTGCCCTTCAGCGCTCAGTTTGGCAGTGGACTCGGTTTCCCCGTTCGGGTTATGACCGCTCAAGCGGTGGAACAGGTGCTTGCAGCTTGGCACGTCTCAGCCATCTCGTCTCACGACATCATCATTTTAGAAAACGGCATCGCCCATATAGATCTGCCGTGCAGTGGTCTCAAAAGCTTATGGACGGGAACACTCTTTTTATTAGCCACTACCTGGTTAGAACATCGTCAGTTTGGGATGCGTTGGCTGCTGGTGTGGGCTTTGAGCCTGTTGCTACTCGTTTGGGCAAATACACTGCGCGTGCTGCTTCTAGTGCTGATGACTCAGGTCTGGCAGCAGCCCCAAATCGCCGAAATCCTGCACGTACCTTTGGGGGTGATCGGTTTTGTCGGTGCCTGTGCCTTAACGTGGTTGCTGCTGCAAAAAGTGCCCAAGCATTCGCGGCAAATCGATGGAGAGGATAAGAGTACAGAAGTCGCTCAAAAGGGAAATCGAAAATTGGTTGGGCTTGTTGCTGTCGTCATGGCGATCGCCCTGCTTTCTCAACTGCGACCCCCACAGGTAAATCAAAACGTGATCGCTCCCATCCAATGGCCGGAGCGGATGCTATCTGAACCTGTCCCCTTGACCCAAGCCGAACAACGCTTTTTTGACAATTCGGCTAACCCCATCGTCCAAAAACAGCGGTTTGTCTTGTCTCATCTTTCTGGCTCAATCTTGACCGTCACGACCACATCTTGGCACGCCCACCATCCACCGGAGTTGTGTTTTGTGGGCAATGGCTTAAAGGTAGAACGAATGGAGCGCAAGCAACTGACTCCGGAGGTACAAGCACGCTGGTTATCGTTGCAAGAGGGTAAGCTGTCTGCTACCTACTGGTTTCAATCCCCTAAGCAGACCACCGACGACTTTTTATCGCGCATCTGGAGCTATGTCGTTTA
Source organism: Symplocastrum torsivum (assembly GCF_059505465.1). NCBI lineage: Bacteria > Bacillati > Cyanobacteriota > Cyanophyceae > Oscillatoriales > Microcoleaceae > Symplocastrum > Symplocastrum torsivum. The sequence continues at coordinate 27,023 of NZ_JCACKQ010000069.1, forward strand.
CAAAAACAAAACTTGGGTGCTGGTTTCCATCCTCTTTGATAATTCCTACACCCCGGAAAGCTCCGAAATTCAAGGTTTTACTGCCACTGTGCATAAAGCGATCGCTCGTAGCGTTAATGGAGGTTAGTAATCGATAATTAGGGCTTTTGACTCATCCTCACCCCACTCAAAACAATGAAACGACTGCTTCCTATCGGTTGTCACGCCATCTTTTGGATCTGGAATTTTACCTTTCTAACGGTTGTCTATATTGGAATTTTGCCTGTCGTTGGCCTTCCCTTAATTGAGGCGACATTTACGGGCTTGATTCCGATTGAATTCTTCTTGACGCTTGTGGGTCTAATCGCTGTGCCAACGGCTTGTACTTGTACAGGGCTGGCTATCTCACATCTGCGTCAAAAACCTTTAGAGTTAATGCGTCTATTTTACGGCGTAGAAGCTCCCCTGTTTCTCCTGTGCCTGATCCGCTTGTTCTTATTACGAGAACTCACACCGGCTAGCAACCTAATTGTGAGTACGGTCGTGGTGTGTATCCTGGCATTTAGTGTAGAAATGTTGCGGGGCTACGCTGAACGGAAAAAAGTCGTGGCATGGCTACAGCTTATCTGTCACAGCTTCATGCTGTTAGTCGGTGTTTATGTGGGAATAGTGTTGCTATTTTATGCCGTACCGGCTGCCGCTGTCCTTGTGAAGGAATTCTTCAAATTTGAGTGGGTAGAAGGCTTGTGGTTGTCAATCCGATATAGCGGGTTAAGTGCTTTCTGGTGGCTACCAATATTTTTACTTTTGTTTGGCTTTACTTCTACCCTCTTTCTTGCCATGCCCTCAGCCTTGACAGCGCTTTACCTTCACTCTGGATATCGGATCTTACGCGCTTTTGCCTCGCAGTATGGACGGAATCGTGCTGTTGTGGGTGCGATCGCCGCCTTGACCGCCTGGATTATACTTTTTACCTCATTCAGCGTACAGCCTCAAGTTCAAGCCTTTGCTCTCCTAAACAAACCCCTACAGAACGACAGCGCCAGAACCGTAGTCTTGGCAAAGTCAGAAGTGATTCGCAAGGGACTAGTTAATGCTTACTTATACCCTTATCGCTATCTCAGCGCCAAACAAGAAAATAATCATATCGAAGCCATGTACAGCAGTGTCTTTGGTCTGCCAAAGTCGCTCTGCCAGTTTTTGCAGAATTGCTACAACCAGTTGATGTCACCGTTCTTATATAACGGCTCCCAATCCGATACCGAAAAAGCCGAAACGCTTTACGAGGAGTTCTTTGACACACCGATTCAAAAAGCCGAACAGCCGACTATTCAACATGCCCTCCAATCTACCTTTAATCAAGCAGAAGTTAAGGCAGGATTGCTGAATATTAATCAGGAGTTGGTCTGGCTTGCCCAGCAACAAGTTACCGTGAAGCCACAGGGCGATTGGGCTGAAGTAGAGCTTTACGAGGTGTACGAAAACCAGACACCGGAACAGCAAGAAATTTTCTATTACTTTTCTTTGCCAGAAAGTGCAGCCCTTACAGGAGTACGGCTCGGTAACAGCGACAAGCGAGGCGAGCGCTATCCGTTTGTCGTTTCCCCCCGTGGCGCAGCTCAACAAGTCTACAACCAAGAAGTCCAGCAACGTGTCGATCCGGCGTTGCTCGAACAAGTTGGGCCGCGACTTTATCGCCTCAGAGCGTTTCCAATTCCTCCCCAATTATTGTCATGGCAGCGATCGCAAGGAGAGCAGCAGCAAAATATGCATCTGTGGTTGACTTACAACGTCATGCGACAAGAGAAGGGTTGGGCGCTGCCTCAGTTAGGCGAGAAGCGGAACATCTTTTGGAATAAGAAGACTCAGCGCCTTCGCAACGGAAACGTCGTAAAAAATCATCAAGATGGCTGGTTGGAATCATTTTTGCCAGCTTCCGAACCGTATCAGCCGACCGTGCATCAGGTTAACTTCCCGGATGGCTATAGCATCTCAGCTAAACCACTAACGAATCAAGATTACTCCTTACCTCAAGGCAAGCGGGTTGCGCTCGTTCTTGATACTTCGCGCAGCATGGCAGCACACCATAAGGAGCTAACTGAAACATTTAGTTGGTTGAAACAACAAGGTTTTGCGGACAACAGCTTGGCTAATAATGATGCCGATGTTTACATCACGGACTCGGCAAATGCTCAACCGAAACGCCTTGACGACCTCCGCCGCTTTCAACCGGAGAAGATGACGTTCTACGGCTCACTCCAATTCAAGGAGATGTTGCAGCAGTTTGCCCAGTTGCGAGGCGATACACCTTACGACAGCGTCTTAGTGGTCACTGACCAAGGGACTTATGAGTTGTCCGATGACAAAAAAGATGTGCCAGTAATGTCTGCCCCTTTGTGGATGGTGCATCTAGGAGGACAACTGCCCCCAGCCTACGATGATGGGACATTAAAAGCCATTCAAGATAGTGGTGGGGGAGTGTCTACTGCTATCCCAACGGTCATGCAGCAGTTGGCAACGAAAGAAACATTGGGTTCATCTGCTGTCAGCGTCGCGGATGGATACGCTTGGTTCATGGACAAAGCGACTTCAGAAGCGAACTCGAAAAACGGGTTCGAGTCGCTAGCGGCGCGGCAGTTGGTACTAGGGCTGAGCCAAAGGATGAAGGGAGCGCCAGGGACATCTTTGAAGGAACTTGATGCGATTCATGTGATCGCTAAGAGCTACGATATTGTCACTCCTTATTCATCCATGATCGTGCTGGTCAACGAGCAGCAAAAGCAGGCGCTCAAAGAAGCGGAAGCGAAGAGCGATCGCTTCGAGCGCGAAGTGGAGTCAGGGAAAGAACAGTTGAGCAAGCCGTCGAATCCTCTGACGGTTTCAGGGGTTCCCGAACCTGAAGAATGGATGCTCTTGGGGATAAGTGCGATCGCCCTTATTCTAATCGGCAGGTGCCAGCGAAGAGCTACCAGTTAACTAAGCCAAACGGCATTTGATTAGCATTTTCATTCGGGGAGTCAGAAGCTTTCTGGATTTTGAATTCTGAATTCTGACTCCTCACTAGTGCAACATTCGGAAGTATAGCCCCCGTCGGGCAAGGAGATCGGCATGGGTACCATCCTCGACGATCTCCCCCTCCTGCATCACAAAAATCTGCTCGCAGTCTAGGGCGGTTTCCAGCCGATGCGTGACCAAGATGATGGTTCTCAAGCGGCGTAGACGCTGGAGGGTCTCTATGACCCACTGCTCGTGCTTCAAGTCCAGTGCGTTCGTAGGTTCGTCGAGGATGAGTATAGGAGCCTTAGTGACGAGCGCCCGTGCAATGGCTAGGCGCTGCCGCTGCCCGCCCGAAAGGTTTTGACCGCCCTCAGCGATCAAGGTATCATACTGCTCCGGCAAGGTTTCGATGAACTCGGCTGCCCCGGATTCGACCGCCGCCTCCCGAATCTCGTGGAACAGAGCATCCGGGCGACCGTAGGCGATATTCTCGGCGATCGTTCCGGGGAAGAGTGGGCTGCCTTGCGAGACGAGCGCCATGTGTTTGCGGACATCGGCAAGCTTAAGGGTGCGAAGGTCAACGCCGTCGAGGAGGACGCTCCCCTCTGTCGGGTCATAGAAGCGCGGCAAAAGATTGAGCAGTGTGCTCTTTCCCGTCCCGCTAGGACCCAAAAACGCCACCATCTGACCCGGCTCGATACTAGCATTGATCTTCCGTAAGACGGGTTGCCCACAGTTGTACTCGAAGCTCACCTCGGCAAGGGTTAGTGTGCGGGGATGAACAGAAAGCGATCGCGCGTCAGGCGCGTCTACGATCGCAGGCGGCTCGTCCATGACCGTAAAGATGCGCTCACATGAGGCGACGAACGTCTGGATCTTGGTAGTGAACCCCAACACCCAACCGATTGGGTCCCAGAACTGCGCGAGGTACGCCATGAATACGATCAGATCGCCGAGGGTCAGTCCGTTCGGCACCGGACGCAAGAACTGGTCGCGATAGACCAGGTATCCGCCGTAGCCGAAGATTACCCCGCCTCCCAAGGCGAAGACTACCTGAACCGCGAGCGGATAGAGGTTTTCTTTCCAATGGAGCCGCATGGAGGCACTGACACTCCGCTCGACCACCCGTGCGAAGCGCCGCGACTCCGTTGCTTCTCGACCGAAAGACTGGATCAGCCCGATCAACTCTATCGCTTGCTGCATGGTGGAGGTCATGACCGCATCGGTACGCTTCGACTCGAATGCTCGATGCCTAATCCTTCCCTCAAAGTACCAATTCGCGAGTAACAGAAGCGGAGTGAACGAAAGTGCGAACACGGTGAGAAGGACATGGCGCGACAGCATGATCCAGATCATTGCCGTTAGCGTGACCGATGCAGCAGTGGAGCCGATCAGTGTATCGATCACTCCCCAGGGTCCGAGGCTGTCGTAGCTCAATCGGTAGATCGCGTCGCCCTGTGATCGGGAGCCGTGCCAGCCAAGACTAAGCGCCTGCATTTTGTCGTAGAGTTCGGTGCGAACCCGCAAGGTTCCGTTGTACTGGATGCGGTAGTTCAACATCTTACGGAGCATGAAGACCGTATCGCTCAGAATCCTGATGATCATCGCGACGAACGCCATTCCGAAAATTTGGTTCAGCTTGCCTTCACCGAATGGGGCAAGAAACAGCGTATGAATCCAGTTGGGTTTCGGGGTTGGTGAAAGAACCGTATCGACGAGAATCGCCATCGGCCAGGCGTTGAGAAGGTTGAAAAGCACCGATGCCCCAATCAGAAGCAAGAGCGTGACGATCAGCCATAAGTCTTTGCGGAAGTATGAAATAGACCGGAGGACGATCCGCACCAACCAATGTTGGTTGATTGACCACATCACCATTTTTGGTGAATTTTCCTGGCTCTTCAAACGGGTTTTGAGTGGAAAAGTCATGGATGTGCTGGGTGACTCTAAGCAGGTCAATGATTATCAGTATGCCTTTAGAGACTATTATTGATAGCGCATACTTCTTTAGCTGCACTCTTAAGTGATCGCCTCAGTTAACCCCAATACTCATAGAGCCGGATTTTTGGTTCTATACATTTGGAGGGTGGGGTTTGGTGTGATCGCGTTGCACTACAGCCTTCGGCACCAATAATTTGATTGATTTCTAAAGATCGCGACGGGGGAGTAAATTAACCCGGATGAGAAAACTGCCGAGGCTAAAGCAAGGAGACTCTCCTCCCGTGGTGCAAAATGAAAGCACCACGGGAAGCGTGACAAAACTCGCGATCGCCTCAGTCAACCCAAATACTCATAGATCCCGATTGGGGGGTCGATAGATTTTGAGGGTGGAGTTTTGTGCGATCACTCATTCATGCCCTCCCCACTTCTCCAAGGAAACTTCCTACGCCTCAATCGGCTGCTGACGTTTTGGGAGATCGCACTCTTGCCCAATCAAGAGCGATTCAACAACGACACCGAAGAGCGTCAGCGTTAAAGCCACCCGACAACACCTCGGATTTGAGAAACTGCCAGTTCCCGGTCGATCTGTAGCCGACCTTGACGATCGCCGTATCCGGCTGCTTGTACCAGCGTTGCGACTCATACAGAAGCCACTGGCTGTGATCGCTTCCAAAGTGTAGCGAGTGCGATCAACGACTAGCCATAACTCGTGTTGGCGGTAAGTTTCTTAGGGGAATTTGAGTAGTCCAAGCTCAGCCAAGACACTGAGCTTCATCCGTGATCGCTCCAATCGCTTCATCAATTCAAGAAAGCAGTGAGCTGCTCGTCTCGCATCGTCATGGCTGGGATAACGGTAGCGATCGCACCTAACAACAGGTTACCCCACCTAGACCTTCCGTTAATATTAACGGAAGGTCACAAAAAGTGAGAGTGCCGCTGCTGCAAAAACGTACAAGACACTTCAGGATGAATGACAGATGCTGAGGCTACCCATTTAAGGTTGGGACGGCACGAGAGGTTGTCTGTTGCGATGTCATCAGCGAGCCGGAGTAGCGATCACTCCCACCATGCCCAGAAACGTCATTACCCAACTGAAGTCTGTGTTAACCACTCAACGCCCTCAAGAGACTGCCAAGTTTTGGCGCGATCCAGCGTTGGATAACTTGGAAATGTTACGCGCTACTTATCTGACTCAAACGTTTTCACGGCACACCCATGACGGCTACGCCATTGGTGCGGTCGAAGCAGGAGTTCTGGAATTTACCTACCAAGGTTCTGTTCACCGAGCACCTGCGGGCAGCATTGTTATTATTCATCCTGGAGAAGTTCATACAGGACACACCGGAACCCAAAACGTTTGGACGTACCGGATGCTGTATCCAGAGATTTTACTGGTGCAGAAAGCGGCTACAGAACTGGTTAAGCGATCGCCTACGTTGCCCTATTTTCCCAATCCAGTCATTCAGAATCCGCATTTAGCAGCACAACTGCGACAACTCCACATCCTACTTGAAACATCCACCTCTGTGTTAGAGCGAGAATCCCGCTTTCTTTGGACGCTTGCTCAATTACTCGCGAGGTATGCAGAGTGTCGCTCCCACATTGCACCGTTAGAGAAAGAGCGTCAGATTGTCCAGCGAGTTCAAGACTATCTTATAGCCAACTACATGCATAGTAGACCTCTTGCAAAAATCCATGAATGACCCCTCCCCAGCCCTCCCCTTAGTAAGGGGAGGGGGCAAGATTTGAAGTTTTTCCCCCCTTGATAAGCTATGCATTAGT
>NZ_JCACKQ010000070.1:0-33515 GCF_059505465.1 Symplocastrum torsivum
GTTGTTGTTGTTGTTATTTAATTAATTAATAGACTTAACAAGTTGTCGTAGTAGAAAATCTTCATGTCAAGGGCATGGTTCGTAACCACAATCTAGCTAAGGCAATATCTGATGCGGGATGGGGAATGTTCACCAACTTCTTGGCTTATAAGCTAGAGAAGAAAGGTGGTGTATTGGTAGAAATCGACAGATGGTTTCCCAGTTCTAAGCTCTGTTCTAACTGTTACGACCAGGTTGCGAAAATGCCTTTAGACGTAAGGACGTGGACTTGCCCTCGCTGTGGTACTCATCACGACCGGGACGGCAACGCCGCAACGAATATTAGAGCGGAAGGCATCAGAATGCTAAAGACGGATGGAACGTCCGTTTCTGCTGTAGGAGGGGAAGTAAGACCAAAAGCTGGACGCAAGTCCGTCTTGAGGCATTCCCTTTTGAGTACAGAAACCGCCTGACGCGCTCTTCGACTGGCGGTAGTTCATGAAGGGAATAATTCATTGCAGATAAACTCTAAGTGATAATTTTTGAAAGGTTTTGATAAAACTTAGGCTATGAGTCTAAACTTTCGCTTTGCGGTAGTAAGCGACCTACACATCGGGTTGCCCCATACTATCTGGGATCATCCAACACGATTTCATTTGGTGGAAGTCAGTATTCCAGCCTTAGAGCTTATTCTGGAGCATTTGGAGCAGCAGAACATTGACTTTCTTCTGTTACCAGGAGACTTAACCCAGCATGGTGAAAAGGAAAATCATGCCTGGTTAGAAAAACGGTTGAGCCAATTGCCGTTTCCGGTTTACGTCATACCGGGGAATCATGATGTCCCCAATCTGCTACCAAATGAACACTTGATTGGGTTGAACGACTTTCCCTACTACTACCAAAAATATGGCTATGACAATCCAGAGCAGCTTTACTATACCTGTGAAGTGCTGCCTGGGGTACAGTTGATTGGTCTGAATTCTAATAACTTTGATGAGTCAGGTAAACAGGTAGGGTGTTTGGATGAAGCGCAAGTAGCATGGCTTGAGCAGGTGTTACCGCAGCTTAAAGATAAGTTGGTGCTGGTGATGGTGCATCACAATGTTGTGGAACATCTGCCCAACCAAAGTCGCCATCCACTGGGACGCCGCTATATGTTAGATAATGCTCCGGTGCTGCGGAAAATCCTGGCTGAGGCTGGGGTAAATTTGGTGTTTACAGGTCACTTACACGTTCAGGATGTTGCTTATGCGGAAGGCATCTACGACATTACAACAGGTTCATTAGTCAGCTATCCTCACCCCTACCGGATATTGCAGCTACGAACGGATGAGCAAGGAAAGCGATCGCTACAAATTGAGTCTCATCGGGTTGAGTCAGTTCCAGGTTGGGAAAACTTGTCTCATAACTCACGCGAATGGATGGGCGATCGCTCTGGTCCTTTTGTGCTAAAACTCCTGACGGCTGACCCTTTAAATTTACCTGTAGCCGACGCCGAAAAACTCATTTCCCATCTACGCTACTTTTGGGCAAACATTGCGGATGGGGATGCTCTCTTCGACTTCCCAGAATTTTCCCCAGCCGAACGCCGCTACTTCGAGGCATTTAGCGCTACTACCCAAGATGGTAAACCTGCCCTGATTGACAACCATACAACACTGCTATTGGGCAAAGGCTAGTGAAGAAGGCTCCAAGGCAGAAGGCTCCAAGGCAGAAGGCTTGTACTTTTGACTTTTGGCTCTGTTGTTAACTGTCACTTACTTCCGCCATGCTGCACTAGAAGCCTACAAAAATTACCTTACTGATTTTCCAGACAATCTAAAACTAGATTATCTAGCAGCTAAAGTGGTGAGCATCCTTTAGCAAGTAAGATGCTAAACATAAATTTTCATAACTTTAACCTAGCCGTAGTCAAGCCCTGAGGTTAAAGTTGTGAGAAATTTAATGTTCGAGAATAGAGATTTCTTGCAAAAAGCTGCTCTACTGCAACACTCGAACACTAGCTGCTGGTTAGTGAGACTCAACTTCTTGCATAAAAGGAAAAGAAAAGGGTGATAACTAACTACAACTAGGTAGCAAAACTCGACTTTGCAAGAGCGCTATTAGATTTGGTACGCCCAAACTCCCATAGTTTCTACTCCTAGAAAGGGTGAACCGCTATGAATTCTCAAGACAATCAAGACAACGAGCTTCAGCGATGGGAACGAGAGCTTAAGGAACGAGAGCACCAAATTCGACTTCGAGAGATCGAGGCAGAAATTAATCAACCGCCACTACATCAAACCCAGAAGCATCAGCCGCCTGAGAGTTCAGTAAAACGGTGGTACGGAAAACTTCTGAGCGTTGGGAAGTTTTTAGCTGTTGTTGTTGCTGTTGTGGTTGCCTTTAAAGTGGCAGTATCACTTGCCTATGTAGTAATAGTTGGGGCAGTTGCTTGGGTTGCTTACAAAATATTTCTTGAACGCGATCGCGCCAAACGTTAATACAGGATGTAGTGTCATTGAGGGGAACAACTTAATTCCTGGCTGAGTTCAATTCTCCTGACTGTAGGTTCTGCCTTTAGTTCAATCAGTAGTAACTGTATCAAGTAGTAGGAATCAGGGAGTTTTTACTACTGGCTGCTATTTCAAGAAGTCCCTAATCAGCAAAAATTAACTGTTAGATAAACAATTCAAGAATTGTGACACTTCTCAAACTGTCACGCTTCAATTTAGCAAAGAAACCTAATATTGCGCCTAAGCCACGTTGAATAGCAAGCTTATCTGATAGCTAATCCCAAAACTGGCACAGGAGTAAAACCTTTTAGACGAAAACAGACAGTATCTTCGCACGTATTACTGCAAGTTTTAAGCAAAACTTAGTTAGGTTATCGGCTAAAAATATGAACTACACTCTTGAAACAGGAAGCTTCCTTAACGACCTAGACCGAGTAGCCAGAACGCGCCAGGAGATAGCTAATCATTTTAATAGAATAGTTGAAACCATTACCAAATCAGAGTTCGAGGGAGACAAGGCATCAGGAAAACTAGGTCTAGACAAAGACAGCGAAGACATCAGCATTGCTAGTCAAAATTTGCAGCAAGGTGTGTTTCGGCTTTTAGTATTAGGAGATTTAAAACGGGGAAAGAGTACTTTTCTTAATGCCCTAATTGGGGAAAAATTATTGCCTAGTGATGTCAATCCCTGTACTGCCTTGCTAACGGTTTTACGCTATGGAGTTTCAAAGAACGTTACTGTTTACTTTAAGGATGGAACTGAACCCGAACAGCTAGATTTTAAAAGTTTTAAGCAGCAATACACAATAGACCCTAGTGAGGCAAAAATACTAGAACAAGAGAACAAGTTAGCCTTTCCTAATATTGACTATGCGGTTGTGGAGTATCCCTTACCTTTGTTGGAAAAGGGAATTGAGATTGTTGATAGTCCAGGGCTAAATGATACGGAAGCACGGAACGAACTTTCTCTAAGTTATATCAACAACTGCAATGCTATCTTCTTTGTGTTTAGAGCGGTGCAGCCTTGTACCCTTGAAGAGCGCCGTTATTTGGAAAATTATATAAAAGGTCGGGGTTTAAGTGTCTTCTTTATCATTAATGCCTGGGATGAAATCCGTAAAGGGCTGATTAACCCTGATGATACAGAAGAACTAGCAGAAGCTGAGGAGAAACTGCGTCAAGTTTTCCAAACTAACTTGGGTGAATATTGTCAGGTAGATGGTCATGATAATTATGATGAACGAGTTTTTGAGATTTCCTCTCTGGAGGCTTTGCGTCAGCGGATAAAAAATCCAGAAGCTTCCCTTGAGGGAACTGGCTTTCCGGAGTTGATGGGGGCGCTTAATACCTTTTTAACTCAAGAACGCGCAGTCGCTCAATTACGGCAAGCGAGAAGTCTTGCACGGCAAACTTATAACCATGTCCATGAAGCGATCGCACGTCGCATCCCGTTGCTGGAACACGATGTTGATGAGTTGAAGCAACGAATTAGCTCAGTTGAACCAGAATTTGACAAGCTTAATGAGATTCGCGATTGCTTCCAAGATGAGATTAGAGCAGTTCGGGATAGTAAGGCAAGTGCGATCGCAGATTCTTTCCGCACTTATATTTTGAATCTCGGCAACACGTTTGAATCCGATTTCTTACGCTACCAGCCCGATATAGGCTTTCTGGATTTTCTCCAAAAGGGCAAACGAGAAGAATTTAATACTGCATTCAAGCAGGCATTTGAGCAATACCTCAATGACAAGATTATGGCTTGGGAACTCACGGCTGAGCAACAGATGCAGGAAGCCTTCTTACAACTATCCAAAAGTGCTGCCAACTATGGTGCGGTTTATAGCCAGGTAGCCGAGTCAATGACAGAGAAGTTAATCGGAAAAAAAGTCTACGCAGGACAAACCATTGAGTTTGAAGACAATTCTCCGGGATGGACAAGTTGGGCGATGGGATTTTTCTCATTAGCATTAGGTAATGTTGCAGGTGTAGCACTTGCGGGGGCAGGGTTCGATTGGAAAAACATCCTGCTTAACTCTCTTGCTGTCATTGGAATCTGGAGCTTTTTATCAATTTTTTCGATGTCGTTGGTTGCAGCACCAGTAGGCATTCTCCTACTCGGTTTAGGAATTGGCGCTATGCAAGCGGAACAAGCTCGAAAAGAATTAATTCAGGCAACTAAAAAAGAGTTTGTAAAACATCTTCCTCAGATAGCACAAGAACAAGGGGAACCGATTCATCAAGCTGTCAAAGAGTGTTTTGATGCTTATGAGCGGGAAGTTGTGAAACGAATCAACGATGATATCAAATCTCGCAAATCTGAGTTAGATAATCTGCTCAAACAAAAGGAATCTTACGAAATTAACCTGGAAACAGAATTAAACCGTTTAAGGAAATTGGAAACAGATGTCTTATCTGAATGCCAAAGTATCGAGACAGCGTATGAGCATTTGCTGGCATCTCCTGCCTAAATAGTGGAGTGGGCACCGAACACCAGAACTGAAATTAGTTGAGTCTTCTATCAGCTTTGCTCCAATCACACCAGTTATTAGCTGAAGCATAATTAACATGAGCTACAAAATTGAAACGGCAAGTTTTCTCAATGATTTAGATCGGATTGCTCAAGTGCGCTCCGAGGTAGCAAATTGCCTGGGTAGGATGGCGGAAACTTTAGAGAAAGCGGAATTAGAGGGGGACAAGAACTCTGGACGATTAGGTTTGGATACAGAGCGAGAAGATTTAACTAAAGTTGGTGAAAGCTTGCGTTCTGGGGTGTTTCGGCTTCTGGTTTTAGGTGATATGAAACGAGGAAAAAGTACGTTTCTTAATGCCTTAATTGGGGAAAACTTATTACCCAGTGATGTGAATCCCTGCACTGCCTTGCTAACGGTTTTACGTTATGGATTAGAAAAGAAAGTAACGGTTCACTTTAATGATGGCAAACCACCTAAACAACTAGATTTTAAGAGCTTTAAGCAGAATTACACAATTGACCCTGCCGAAGCAAAGAGGCTAGAGCAAGAGAAAAAGCAAGCCTTTCCTGACGTTGATTATGCTGTGGTGGAGTATCCCTTACCTTTGCTGGAAAAGGGAATTGAAATTGTTGATAGCCCAGGACTCAATGATACAGAAGCGCGAAACGAGCTATCTCTCGGTTATATCAATAATTGCCATGCAATCCTCTTTGTTCTTAGAGCCTCACAACCTTGTACGCTTGGGGAGCGTCGCTATTTAGAAAATTATATTAAAGGTCGAGGATTAAGTGTTTTCTTTCTGATCAATGCTTGGGATCAGGTTAGAGAAAGCCTAATTGACCCTGATGATACTGAAGAACTCGAAGAAGCTGAGGGAAAACTACGGCGAGTTTTTAAAACTAACCTGGCTGACTATTGTCAGGTGGATGGTCATGATATTTATGATGAACGAGTTTTTGAAATTTCTGCAATTAAGGCACTGCGTCGGCGGATAAAAGATTCTTCTGCGTCTCTCGAAGACACTGGCTTTCCAGAGTTTATGGGCGCACTGAACACGTTTTTGACACAAGAGCGGGGGATTTCTGAACTGCGGCAAGCGAGAACTCTAGCACGGCAAGCCTCGACTCATGTTCATGAAGCGATCGCACGTCGTATCCCTTTACTTGAGCAGGATGCTAGCCAATTGAAGGAAAGGATTAGCTCGGTTGAACCCGAATTCAAAAAACTGACCGAAATCCGCAATCAATTTCAAGAGGAAATCCGAAATACTCGTGATAATAAGGCGAAAGCTGTAGCTGATTCCTTCCGTTCTTATGTGTTGAACCTGGATAATACGTTTGAAGCCGATTTCTTACGCTATCAGCCTGAATTAAAGTTAATGGATTTCCTGAACCAGGGAAAACGGGAAGCGTTCAATGAATCTCTCCAAAAGGCATTCGAGCAGTATATCAATGACAAGCTTGCCGATTGGAGTCGCGGTGCTGAGCAAGAGATGAATGCTGCCTTTTTACAGCTATCCAAGAGTGCAGCAAACTATGGGGCTTCTTATAGTCAGGTAACTGATCTGATTAATGAGAAGTTGACAGGGAAAAAGGTACAGACTGAGGCAAATACAACGGCTGAGGAACAATCTTCAGGATGGGCGAACTGGGCGATGGGCTTGTTTTCCTTATCAACAGGTAACATTGCTGGTGTTGCAATGGCGGGAGCAGGCTTTGACTGGAAAAGTATTTTACTTAACTATTTCACAGTAATTGGAATCAGCGGGATTGTTGTTACTGTTTTTCCGGCGGCTGTTATCCTGGGTCCAATTGGTTTAGCGTTGCTAGGTTTAGGTGTTGGTGCTTTTCAAGCTGATCAAGCTCGTAAAGAAGTCGTGAAAGCCGCAAAGAAAGAGTTGGTAAAACATCTGCCACAGGTGGCAAATGAGCAATCACACCTCGTTTATGACGCTGTAAAAGAATGTTTTGATACTTATGAACGTGAAGTAACCAAGCGAGTAGATGATGATATCCAAGCTCGCAAATCTGAGTTAGATAATCTGCTCCAGCAAAAGCAATCTTATGAAATTAATCAGGGTGCAGAATTAGAGCGTCTGAAGAAACTGGAGGCGAATATCTCTTCTGAATCTCGGAGCATAGAGACGGTGTATCAGAATTTCCTAGCAGCGGCTGCTTGAATCAAGCGGATTTAAAGAGATAGAACACTATGCAACATCAGGACGTTTATCAGAACCTTGTAAACAATCTCAGGTCGGCAATCGGTGTCCTTGAACTCGATAAAAACTCACAGCTTTATCGAGATGCGATCGCAATCTGTGACTATCTCGAAGACCCGATTTTTCGGATTGCTGTCTTTGCTCCTTTTAATTACGGTAAGTCAACGCTGCTCAATGCAGTACTTGGCAATCGTACATTACCGATTGATTTAATTCCAACCACAGGCGCGGCGATTCATGTTCGATATGGGAGTGAGCCATATACCCGAATTACCCTGTTAGATGGCGGAGAAATTACTGAAAGCGGTACTAATGTCCTGAAGCAGTTTGCCATCCTAGATGACCAACGACGGATGCGAGATGATGTTGCTTCAGTTCATGTTTACTGTCCTCATCCTTTCCTGCAAACGGGTGTTGAATTTTTGGATTTGCCAGGAACAAATGATGCAGAAGCACAGGATGCGTTAGTACGTGACCAACTGCTAACAGCAGATTTAGTTGTTCAGGTGCTAGATGCACGGAAGTTAATGACGTTAGGTGAGCGGGAAAATCTGAGAGATTGGCTGCTGGATAGAGGCATCAAAACAGTTATCTTTGTGGTCAACTTTCTGAATTTGCTAGAACCTGAAGACCAAAAGCAAGTCTATAACCGCTTACTTTTCGTAGCAGAAAGTTTTCGAGCAGAGTTACCGAATAATGTTAGTAATCTGTACCGGGTTGATGCGCTACCTGCTCTACGAGCAAGACTCAAAGGAGATGTGTCAGCAGCCCAAAGTACAGGATTAGCGATCTTTGAATCTGCTTTGCAAACGATTGTGGCGGTTCAACAAGAAAAGCTGGCTATCCGGTTTTCTCGTGTAGAGGCGATCGCATTTCAGATCAAGACTGCTATGCAAGCGAAATTGGACGCGATCGCTTCTGAATTAGAAGTAGCTGAAACTAAGCGTATAGCAAAAATTGAAATTAAACAAAAAGCACAGAAACTGATTCAAAAAGGTTTCTCTGCAAGTGTTTCAGATTTCCAAAGTTGGCTGTACCTGCCCAAACTTCTCAATCGCTATCAATCTGAAGTGGCTGATGCGCTACAACAAGGTACATTTAACACCTGGGAATGTCGAGCATTCAAACAAGCCATACAAGACTATCAACAGGCTGTGGTGAAATGGGTACATCAAGCCTGTGAGTTTTTTGAACACACTCCACCTCCTAATCTGTCGATTCTATTTCCTGACAAACCAGAAGTCATCCTACCAGAACCACCCCAGCAACCTAATAATTCAAAACAGTCGAGAGATAATGCTCCGGTAGCTTTAGCAACGGGGTTAGGTTGGATTTTAGGAGGACCAATGGGAGCGGCTGTAGTGGGAGGCGCTACCTATCTTTTTAACCAAAGTACAACAGCTCCCGAGCAAACAGAAGCCTCATCTACTTATATGGAACAAGTTTCACAAGCTTATATTCAAGCGGCTTCTGACTATCTGACTCGCTTCAGTACTCAAGCCTTCTCGATACTTCACGACTACGAAGAAATAGCAGAAAAAATTATTAATATTCAAGTAACTGAAGCACCCTTAAAAATGACAACACAGCGTCATTATCTACAGTTATTACAGGGTTTATTGGATAATCTGAATCAAGAATTAGAGATAGTGAGCGCTAACTTATCTACTAAATAAATCAGCAAAATGAGTGTCGTCGGGAGAGGGTTTTGGTATAGCTGTTGCCTAAAGGTTAGGACAGATCTAACGGCTGAAATGAGCACGTACTAGTAATAAACATAAAAGCCCTCTGCCTTCTGCCTTTTGCTATAAGTCTATACTTCTGATAATTCAAAACACGGGAAACCGAAACTAATGGAAAACATGGAGGATAAGTTTCGCGCTCTCGAAATTGATGATGAATTACAGAAGCTAAAGCAAGAACTGCGAAATCAAAACAGCCAAACGGGAAAAACACCTACTACATCTCCAAGGAATAGACATACATCACCGATAAAGCAGAAGAAAATAACACGTTTCTATGCGATTCTTGGGCTGAAACCTGATGCTTCTACGCAGGACGTAAAACAGGCATACAGAGCTTTAGTGAAACGATGTCATCCAGATTTATTTTTTCACAATCCTCAACTTCGACAGAAGGCTCAGGAAGTCCTAACGAAAATCAATGAAGTCTATGAAGAATTATGCTCTAACAAGGATGATTAAATTAACTTTGTCCTTAATCCTTTGAGCGGCAAATCCCAAACACTGAAGTGTAGCCATGTAGAAACGTACTGCCCCCCACTGGCCCAATCTCACCGTTGCAGAAGAATCCCGCAAGTTGAATGTCGTTTAGGTAGCGGCGGAATAGTTGGGAATCAAAATCAGGCTTTCCGTAGAGTCGTTCGCCTCGTCCTAAACAGGAGAACATCAAAGCCCCTGCCGCACCTGGTGTGTGGAGGTCTTCTTTTTGATAGTGCTGGAGAAGCAGTTCTAAGTCTTCTTCTGAGGTACGGGCATCGCGGAGGTGAAACTGGATGCGCTGTCCTGGGCGGACGCGATCGCCAATTGCGATCGCCCCAACTCTGGGGTCTACTCCCAACAAATTGCGGACGAGAAAGTCTCCGTGGCCCAACTGCTGCTTAAATTCATCCCTGGCAACACCAACAAACAGCGAATGTTGTGCCAACTCGCGGTCTGAGTCACTCAATCCTTGAATGACATCTCGCAGAACTTCCAACGGGGGACGTGAATTAGGGTCGCTGGCTGTTATTTCAGTGCCATCCTGCGTTGCCAACTCCAAGATAATATTCCGCTCACAAGAAGTCACCTGATACGTTTGACCAATCGGGCGACAGCCTTGCGCCACAATCGTCTCTAGAACAATGTTGCCACTCAAGGCAACGCCAACGGTTCCCTCGCGGTAAAGCTTATAGTTACAAAACAAACCACTCTGGGCACCCATAGCACTAGCACTTGCTAGTCCTCCTACCTTATTCGAGCCTGGGTAAGCAAAATCTAACCCTTGGAGGAGATCATTGACTCCAGACGAGAAGGGGTCGGCTAATAAAATAAACTGAGGTTGTTCCTCCGGCGGAACCCCAACCAATTCCACCCAGGCAGCGGGAGGGCTATCCATGTCAGGCAAGTTATTGGCAGGAATGTAAAAAGCGTGGACATTAACCCCTGGTAAATGAGCCACACTGAGACTCAAAGCCGGTTCTCCTTCCAGTTCTTGCGCTTCACCCTGAGTATTCATTCCAACAATGCCAGCACCACCACAACCAATCAGGACTGGCACTGACAGTTGCTCCTTTAGTAAGGGCATCACGCGAGAATATTCACTGGCATAAGCAGAGGAAATGAACACCAACCCCAAATCTGGGCTAGCTGTCAAGGACTGCTGCACGCGGTCTACCACTTCCGCCACGGCTGCTTCCAACGAGGGACGGGTTGATAAGGCATTTGCCCACTGAATTGAGTTAGTCATTCGTTTTGCCAAATTCACTCCCGAAATCGGTGCAGGTTAAGGCAGTTGGCTGGCAGTTAAACCTTTATCATAGCGCTAAGCGGAACGCCTCAAGAGGTAAGCCCCACTAACGATTACAAGTGATTAATTTAATAGCGCGATCGCGTGACCAACGATATAGCTCTAACGAGAGGTTCCACAAGTGCTTTCATATAAGTTAATATACTTAGTAACTGGTTTAGTCGCTTGTAGACTAACTACTTGTAGACTAACTAGCAGTAAGCCGAGATTGACAAATCTTAAAAATAAAGATCAATCCGGTTAAAGGGATACCGTTGTGCGGTATCACTGAAATGTTAACTAAAATCAGTAGCACTCTCCTAATCAGAGTCACTACCCACTAGTACCTAATTGGAGATTTCCGAAGCGGTTAATACTCACTAAAAGTTTTCTGTACACAAGTACAGCAATCAGGAAAAGGAAAGCAATGAGCGACATCCAAGAAAAAATCGAACAAGAGCGTGAAGCTGCGCGGGCTGTTTGTGATATACAAGGCTCAGAATCCGGTGATTGTGCGGCAGCCTGGGATGTAGTGGAAGAACTACAAGCAGAAGCATCACATCAACGGCAAAAAGGCAAGAAGAAAAATTCTCTTGAACTGTATTGCGATGCTAACCCTGATGCCGATGAGTGCCGTGTATACGAGGAATAAACTTCACTCGCCCCAACGTCAGATTCACCAAGTTTAGGCACATTACTTAAGCGGCATAGCAGCTAAAAATCCTTAATGAGGGTTTTTAGCTGCTTGCTTTTGAGGAGGTTAGGGCGTGTACCGCCATCACTGCAATAACATAGATAAAGGTCATTTCAGCGATAAGCAATGCAAGAGGAAATCCTTCGATCATTAGTCTGGACAGATTACCGTTTAGCCCTATTATTTGCGGTTATCGTGCCCTTAATTCTGCTGATTTGGGCATTTGTCAAGAAAGCAGACGCAATGGTACGCCTCTTGATCATCTACTGGCGCGTTTCCAGCTTACTGGCGATCACGATTTACATCTTGATTGCCGCTTGGCCGATTGGGTTTGTCTCTGGTTTTTTTGCCCGTGTTCTGATTCCGATTAGCCTCTGGTTTTGGGTAGATATCAACGAAGATATTGATGATCAGCGACAGCGTCCTCTCAAACTTGCTTTCACTGCATGGCGCTGGGCTGTGAGTGTTTATGGCACATTAGGTGCCTTAGCCAGTCTGCCGTTCTTGTCTTGTGCTTTTTCTCCAGGGGCAATCAGGACATCGTTTTGTCAAGTCGGGCTAGAACCCCCTTTACTGTTCAAACAGTATTTCCATCCCAATTCCAGACCTGGATTTTTGGCATTCATCGGCGTGAGCTTGTTATTAATTTATGTGCTTTACCTGAGCTATTTCGTCTTGATTCGGCTTGGTAAGCAAGGGCGCTCAGCAATGGAGCAGTAAGTGTTACACCGATTCAGTAGTGAGTTGTAATGGCAATTTCGATTGGACGGCGTTTAGAGGAATACACAATCAAGCGTCCGCAGGAAGTTTTGATTGTCACGGCTGAGATTGCGGGGGAAGAAGACCAGATTACTATATTTAAAGGCTTTTCTAGCTCTTTGGTGCGTTCAACCCCCTTTGATCCAGACATTCCGGTACTCCCAACAGACGCAAAGATTGTCACAATAGATCGAGTCGCCAGTCCCTACAATCCTGATGCGCCTCGTTATCTCCAGCAAGGGCTGACTTGGGAAACCATGCAACAGTTGTTGTCAGAGGTTGGTGTCTAGGCGGTGTGAGCGAGAGGCTTACCTTCATTCCTGTTCAGGATTCTCCTGAACTTCTGAACATCCTGAACTACTGAACTCCTGAACTTCTGTATTCTTCTTGTTCAATACACCCGTGTAGAAAATAGACCAACAACTATGTCAAAAGCCACAATAAGTTACACAACTAGGGATTTAAGAGAACTTGGTTTTTTTGTAGAGGTTCCAGGACGTACAGATACTGATAAAACCCGTAAAAAGGCACTAGAAGAGATTCAGCGCCGGATGGAAGACCCAGAAGATACCACACTGAGTGAAGAAAGCTTTGCTAATGGGTTAAGTGCTGAAGATTTGGTTGTCGTTGAGCCACCAGAGGCTTTGGAAGAGGACGGTGAAGAACCAGAGATTATCCAAGCAGTAAAAGCGATCGCTACTTTAGCGAGTTTAAGGGTAACCTCAGAAGAAGCCTACAAAGGTGCTGTGGAGTTACGCCCCTTGATTGAAGCGCTGTTTTCTCCTCAACCGCTAACACCAGAACAGATGCAGCAAGCGACTGATAAGAGTTTTGCCAAGACATTAATTAAATTTGCCGAAGCCAAAGCCGCTCACGACAAGTTTCTTCCTGCGGCTCAAGAGGCTTGGGATATTCTCGCGCCAACACTTCCTGCTGCGACAAACGGTAATTCTTTAGCGCCTGAGTCTGAAGCCGCTGCCTCAGCAACGGATACGGCTCAAGAGGTACCGAAAAAAGGACAAAAAGCTTCAGCTTCGTGATCAAGCAACGGCTTAGGTTCGTGGAGCTAAAGAACGAAGATTAAATAATTTACAACTTTCAAAACCTGTAGCCCTGCTACTGAAATATGACAGGAGGTGTCAAGAAAAGGCTCTTATGCTGCACAAAGACAGTAGTGAACCACACAAAGGGTTTACCGAATGTCTTGGCAAAGTGTAGGAGGTCAGTTATGCAATTGAAAGGTAAGATTGCGATCGTCACAGGAGCAACTCGTGGAGCAGGGCGCGGCATTGCTTGTATGTTGGGCGAGTTAGGCGCAACAGTCTATTGCACAGGACGGAGCGTTCGAGGAAATCCAGCAACGGGCAACCGTCCTGAAACGATTGAAGAGACAGCGGAAATGGTCAACGCTTATGGAGGAGTGGGAATTCCTGTACAGGTCGATCATACGGTGGTAGAGCAAGTCAAAACCCTGATTGAACGAGTCAAGCTAGAGCAAGGACGGCTCGATGTCTTGGTTAATGATGTGTGGGGTGGTGACGAGTTAACGGAGAGTAAACCTTTCTGGGAACACTCGTTGCAGAAGGGTTTACTGATGCAACAACGAGCGATTCACTCGCACCTGATTACCAGCCATTATGCAGTTCCACTCATGATTGAGCAGAAGCAGGGACTCGTCATCGAAGTCACTGATGGAGATAATTTTTCGTATCGTGGCAATCTCTTCTACGATCTCGCTAAGATTTCCGTCATCCGTCTTGCCTATGGCATGGCGCAAGAACTTCGTTCACATAATATTACTGCTTTGGCGCTAACCCCGGGATTTCTCCGCTCCGAAGCCATGCTAGATCACTTTGGGGTTACTGAAGAAAACTGGCGAGATGCTGCGAAGCAAGATCCACATTTCATTGCCTCTGAAACGCCGTTCTACATTGGTCGGGCGGTGGCAGCGCTAGCCTCTGACCCGAATGTATTTAAGAAGTCAGGAGGCGTATTGAGTACATGGAATCTCGCCCCGGAATACGGCTTTACTGATATTGATGGACGACAGCCAAACTGGGGGAAGTATTTTGCTGAAAAGGTCGTGCATCAGGAATAAACCAATGGCGTGATGCTGAATTCTATCGACTGACACCTTGAGACGTTTTCAACACTTAAGGGTACAGATTTACCTGATGTTGTCAGCCCCAACCACTCCCCAATCTACCAGAATGCTCTAAAGCCATGCGTGCCGATCGCCTTCTCTCCATCCTCTTGCTGTTGCAGGTTCATCGTCGTCTGACTGCACGGGAATTGGCAGAGCGATTGGAGGTGTCTGAGCGCACGATTCACCGGGATATGGAAGCACTCAGCAGTGCGGGAGTTCCTGTTGTAGCAGAACGTGGCAAAGGGGGTGGTTGGAGTTTATTGGAAGCTTACCAGACGACGCTGACCGGACTGAATCTAGCGGAGATTCAGGCGCTGTTTTTACCCAAACCGAGCCACCTGTTAGCCGATTTGGGGTGGCACCAAGCATTTGAAGGAGCCTTGATCAAACTCCTGGCAGCACTGCCTGCGATGTATCGCCAGCAGGCAGAAGCAGTTCGCCAACGGATTCATGTCGATCCAACAGGCTGGCATCTATGGGAGGAAGAGATGTCGGCGTTCCCAACTCTTCAGGAGGCAATTTGGCAAGAACGTCAGCTACACCTAAGCTATGAGCGCAGCGATCGCATAATCGTTGAACGCTTGGTAGCGCCACTAGGGCTGGTTGCCAAGGGAAGCGTATGGTACTTGGTCGCGGCAGTGGAGGGTGATGTGCGCTCCTATCGCATTTCACGAGTGCGTAGTGCCACGATTATGGATCAACCCTGTACTCGTCCTATCGATTTCAACTTAGCCAACTATTGGCAACAATCGTCGGCTGACTTCAAAGCCAATCTTCCTCGCTATGTTGTGACAGTGCGCGTTGCTCCAGAATTGCTGCCCCGGTTGCGCTATGCTGGACGGTTCGCCCGCATTGAGCAGGTTAACCCACCAGACATCGATAGATGGGTTACTATCTCCATCCGGTTTGATGTGGAAGAGCAAGCTTGTGAGTATGTGTTGGGGTTTGGAGCGAATATGGAAGTAGTAGAGCCATTAGAGTTGCGCGATCGCGTCCTACAACGGGCAGTTCAACTCATCGCCTTCTATACTCATTCAAGCTCAAGCGCAGAAACAACTGACTAGATGCTACTTACAAGCGTTTTTCAAGTCCTTGTCGGAGCGCACCCCAAGAGTGCCCTAACTGTATTGCTGGCAAAAAACCCCAGAGGAGCGAACCACCTGGGGGGAACTGTTAAGCTGATAGTTTGTACAAGCATACAGCTATACGCTCCGGGTAATTAGCTAGCTTTAAGGAAAAGTGGGCTTTCCTCTCATCTTCTGTGAGCGATATTAGCAGCACCGTAACTAGCCAACGCAATTTGATGAAGTATTTTTATCCCCAAAACCGAACATTCACAAGTAGTTAGTAACCAGCACAGATTCTTCAAGCCGACTTTATTTCCCCTTTACAAAATTTGAGCCAGTATGGAGATAACAAGGCACTACCAATGAGAAAAAGAACAGGAGTATTAAGATGCCTATTTCTCCCCGCCAAGTCTATTCCCATCTCAGAAAACTTGACCAAGCTGACATCGCAACCAGTGCGCTAACCCGTGAGCTTGCCCAAGATCTACTGGCAAACCCAGGCATTAGCCTGCGAAGAAGGCAGGTGATCGCTGAGCGCCTACACCGTGCCAATACCTATCTGGGAATGCAAGCAACGGCTGATGGAGACAGCTACTAAGAGGTCAGATGTCGGTGAGTTCACCGATGACTTTATCTCCGGGATTGCACGGCTATGTAACCTATAGGACTTACGCAGCTACACCAGATATGGGGAAATAGGGCGTTACGCTTCGCTAGCACGCCTTACAGATCGCTAGCACGCCTTACAGATGAAAGCTTTGCGTAAGTCCTGACCTAGTTAAAAAGGCTACGATGAATGACGCGCCTTCTCGAACAGTCGTTCGTCGTTGCCAGCATGAACCGTACCTTTTGGATTATTGCCCTAATTTCGCTGATTAATTCCCTCAGCCTGACCATCCTTATTCCCGTTATCTACCTATACGGTAGGCAGTTCGGTCTAAACGATTTCCAGACGAGCTTGTTGTTCTCGGCTTACTCCGTTGCTCAATTTTTTGCTACTCCGGTGATTGGGAAACTGTCCGATCGCTTTGGGCGCAAACCCTTACTGGTGATTAGCCTCCTGGGAACGGTGGTTGCGAATTTAATTGCCGGAACTGCCTCGACAGCAGGGGTTCTGTTCTTTGCTCGTTTTCTGGATGGCATCACTGGGGGCAATGCGTCGGTTGCTCAAGCGGTGATTTCAGATGTCACAACGCCTGAGAACCGAGCTAGAGGCTTTGGTATTAATGGGGCTGCCTTCGGGTTAGGGTTTGTATTGGGTCCTGTATTAAGTTTGCTAGCCCAGCAGGTTTCTTTGGGTGCGGCTTTTTTGGTTTCTGGTGCGATCGCACTAATTGCCCTGGTGGTTACAATCTTCTTTCTACCTGAAAGCCTGCAAACAAAAAATGTTGTAACAGGCAACTTGTTTGACTTAGGACTAAAAAACTTAATCAAAGGTCTTGCCTTTCCGAAGGTAGGAATTCTGTTGATTATCAACTTCTTGATTGGTACAACCTTCACCATCTTCACCTACGCCTTTCAACCCTACTTTATTCAGGTATTACATCAAACAAACGAATCGCTAACCCTGATGTTTTTGACCTTTGGCGTACTCAGTGTTCTTATGCAGACTTTGGGAGTCTCTATTCTTACTAAAAAATTTAATCTGGTTTATATCCTGTTTCTCGGTTTATTTGTCCGTAGTACTTCATTTTTATTGATGCCTATCTGGGCTAATGTGTTTTATTTCGTGGGTGTAAGTATTGTGTATTCACTGTTTAATTCACTCGTTCAACCGATGATCAATGCGCTAATCTCGCTGAATGCACGTCCTGAAGATCAGGGAACAGCTTTGGGGTTGAATGCATCTTATCTCAGCATTTCTAATGCCTTTGGGCCTGTCATTGCTGGGATGCTGATTCGCCAATCGAATCCGGCAACTTATAGTTATCCGCTTTATTTAGCAGGAATCCTCACGTTTGGGGTGTTGGTTTTAGCGATCGCAACTCGTAAGCGCTATCAAGTTCAACCTGCCATACCTGCATGAGAGGTTGTCTTGCCTCAAACCCATTGGACAGGATCGAGTTGATAGTAACGTTGCAATTGCTCGTAAAGGGCAGGATGCTGCTTTAGCAATTGCTGCGGTTTTTCAAAGAATGTCTCAGTCGCTACAGCAAAAAATTCTGCGGGATTCGTTGCGCCATAACTGTACATGACAGTCTTTGTACCTCGTTGAACATCATGGCAAAGGCGTTGATATTCTTGTGTCATCACATCAGCCCAAATAGGATAGTCTGAGGTTCGCGGTAAAACCGGAACGCCTTCAGCTTTACCATCCTCTTGATCCAACTGATGGGCAAACTCATGAAGTACAACATTATGTCCATCCCTCCAGTTGCAAGTATCTTGTTTCACCTGTTCCCAAGACAACACCAACTGGTCATTTATCCACGATTCTCCCAATCTTGCTACACGTCTTTCCTCAACAATATAACTTCCCGTAGAAGTTGTTTCATTAACCAGATATGCGCTTGGATAAATTAGAATTGAACGAAGTTTAGGGAAGTATTTCCCTCGCTCGTTCAGCAGAAGCAAGCAGGCAACAGCCGCAATAATCAGCTTCATTTCTTCTGTTACCTGTAATCCTCCGCAACCAATAAACTGTTTTTCCGCTAAAAACACTTGAATATGTCCCTGAAGTCTTCTTCGTTCAGCAGGAGAAAGACAGGAGTAAATCGGAAGATTATTTTCAACAATAGCACTCCAAAGGGGTGGGAAAGGACGATTTTTGAGACGGTTTCGTCGCCGTTTGGTAAGGAGAGGATTGAGCAAAATCCCAGTAACAATCAGCGCAATGATGAGAAAGACAATAATTGTTTCAACCATTGACTAGACCTCTTGCACAAGTGCGGAATACTGGGAGATTGGCAACTTACGGGCTTTAAAACACCCCTTCTATAATGTTAAAGAAATATTTCTGCAAGAGGCTTCTTCGTGGTATTAAAGACACGACAACCTAAGCCCCTAGGGGGAAAGCTGCCGCAATCATCCAGCCGAACAAGAGCGCACACCCCAAGGCGTAGCTCCACACTTGGTTAAGGAAAGTAGCTGCAAAGGAGAAAATCCCCATTAGCAGAGGAAACAGTGGCAGCAAGAGGAAGATAAAGCCCAGTTGGGGCAGCAGGTAAAGCACCAAACTAAAGCCTCCTACCAACGCCAAACTTTGCCCAAGCCACCACAGCACTCGTTTACCAACACCGACACCCTGTTGTGCCATTCCAGAGGCGAGAAACCAGGGGAAACAGGCAAGTGATAGCAACGGCCAAAGCCTCAACCGCAGGGGAATTAACAACCACTGAAGCCAAAGCACCTGTGCCATCGCTCCAAAGGCAGTCCAGAGCAAGACAAAGAGTGCTAAGCCTAAACCGATAGCTCGTAGTGTGGGAGGAGGGAGGTACCAGAGAACACCCAACCAACTCAATCCTGCGAGAAAGAACCAGATGCCCACGGCACCACCGACTTGTACACCACCTAGATTCTCAATCGCCACAATCCGACTAACCAAGGTAAGGACACCACTTGCCAGCAACGGGGCGAGAATTAAACCTAACCAACGTCTGAATGGCTGTACCTTTACCAGACTTTCTGACACTTTTTCAATGAAGATAGGGGCAACGGCACCCAGCACAAGCAGCCAAGCTAGCAGGTGTAAGGCATACCAAACCATCCGACGGTCAGTATAGTAGCTAGTGCGCGATACCCCGAACGTCGCATCAAGCCATCTCAGTGCCGCTTGGTGACTGGCATCACGGAAGAGAATGGTGATGTGTTCAGCCTTGGGAATAATTATGAGTGATCGCCCTCGTCCTTGGGTCAAGTTCTCATTCTCTCCACCTGCTGCTAGCAATAGCCTCTGGGCATTCTCAACAAAGCCTCCCTCCCAACTCCCTGCTTGTAGTAAGAGGTTGCGGGGAGCGACAGGCGTAACGGATGCCCCCGTTGGCGAGATGGCTACCGTAGCGGCAAAGCGCTCTACATTACTTATGCCTGCTGACATCACTGCACCACTACCCATTGAATGACCCAAAAGCGCTAGACGTGCAGTATCAACCTCAGATTGCTCAATGAGGGCGGCATATGCGACATTTAGGTCTTGCTCAAGTGAAAGCCGCCCTAAGGGGGTAGCATTCGCTCCATGTCCTGCGAAATCCCAAAGCATCACGGCATAACCCGCGTGTGCTAGTACCTGCGCGTAACCGAGCATCAACTGTTTAGAACCAGCAAACCCATGTGCCACGAGGACACCCGGTACTTTTTGTGTGGTTTGTGGTGCAACGTACAACAGTGGGACTTCATCTCGTTTTAGCGATCGCACAATCAACCCTGTCTCTGCTGCTGCTACACGCCACCAGGAAAGCGCAATTAGTAAGAGCGCCATGAATAGTAAAAAATAGCGCTTCCAAGTCATAGCTAGTCCTCATTTTGGAGTTATCGCTCTTTCATCACAGTACTAAGTCTGTGAACGCCAACTCCTTAATTACTAAATCCATCCTCTAAATACTGCAACTATCGATTCTCCTGATGGGTTTCAGCTTCCTCCCAACTACCATCTTTTCTAGCGCTTTGAGCATTTTGCGATCGCTCTACATAAAGCCTTGCTGGTTTATCTTGCTCATTCTGCTCCAAGATAGACTCAAACACAGCCTGGGCTTGCTCAAATTTTTCTAGTTCATAAAGTTCGACACCTCGTTCAAACTCTCTACGGGTTTGCGTTTTGAGTGTCTTTACCGTATCCGACTCTCCCTCGTAGACTTCAAAGACGGCAACAGGTGCCTTCTTACCTTTCACGAGTACTTGTCCAAGATAGCGATGGCTGTACTGTTCTGGGTTATTCAGTTGAGACAACGTTTGTTCGCTAATCAGGATGCCTACACCATAAATCTTCGTCAAACCTTCCAAACGCGAGGCTAGATTCACAGCATCCGCAATCACCGTGCTTTCCATTCGCTGTTCTTCGCCAATCGTACCTAGCATCAAACTGCCTGTATGTAAGCCAACACCGATCGCAAGTGATGGATAGTCTTCGGCTTGTCGTTCTAAATTAAACAGTAAGACTTGCTGTTGCATTGCGATCGCAGCTTGTAGGGCATCATCCGGTGTTTGGGGAAATAACGCCATCACTGCATCCCCGATGTACTTATCAATAAAACCCTTGTGGTTGCGGATAACAGGCCCCACTCTCTTCAAGTAGTCATTGAGGAAATCGAAATTTTCCTTGGGAGACATATTTTCCGAAAGCGTCGTAAACGAGCGAATATCGGAAAATAAAATCGTCATTTCTTGCTGTACTTGGTCGCCTAATTGGACATCAACAATACTTTCTCGTTTTAGAAACTCCAGAAACTCGCGTGGCACAAAGCGGCTATAGGCAATGTTAATTTTAGAGAGCTGAATGTGAGTTTTAATTCGCGCTAGCAGTTCATTTTTGGATATTGGTTTTGTCAGATAGTCATTCGCCCCAGAACTAAATCCTTCTACTAAGTCTGACACTTGATTTTGTGCCGTTAATAACACAACGGGTAGTTCTGTTGCTGGAAAGTGTTCGCGGATTTTCTTGCAAACTTCGTAACCCGTCATTCTCGGCATCATCACATCTAGTAAAACAATGTCAGGCTTGAAACCTTTTTCAATTAACGCTAGTGCTTCCTTACCATCAGAGGCTTGAGTAAGCTGATAATTTTGTAGGGAAAGATGATTTGTTAGCACCTGAAGGTTAATCGGTTCATCATCCACCATTAAAATGTGGAATCCTCCTGCTTTTGGGGTTAAAGCTTCAGAATCGACCGAAGGTTCATCATTAATCATTAAAGAGATATCTGCCTCAACCAATTTTTCTCTATCTCTGTTCATCTCTAAAAGCTTTGAGACAGTTGAAGGAGTCTCGACAGACGTTGATTGGGATAGTGGCAGAGTAAAGGTAAATTGTGAACCCTTCCCTGGTTGAGATACCACCCAAATTTCTCCTCCATGTAGCTGCACTAGCTGCTTAGTAACTGCTAAGCCTAAACCCGTGCCACCATATTCCCTACCAATTGAACCGTCTGCTTGTTCAAAAGCTTCAAAAATTCTGTCTAATTTATCTGCTTGAATACCAATACCAGCATCTGAAATAGTAATTTTCAAGTAATTCTTTACTACAGCCGCTGATACTTCAACAACACCTATCTCGCTGAATTTAATCGCGTTACAGATAAGATTGTGCAGGATTTGTTGGACTCGATTTTCATCAGCATCAATTAGGGGAATATCTGAGCTAATTGAATTAACCAATTTCAAAGATTTCTGACCAATCAGAGGTTGAGAAAGCATCAAAACTACATCAGTAATCTCTCGAATTCCGATAGGTTTAATTTGAAGAGAAATATTTTTGTGTTTAAGCTTCGAGAAATCTAGTAAATCGTTAACTAGTTGCGTCAATCTTCTACCACTAGAGACAATTAAGGAGAGATTGAAAACTGTTTCTTTCGGAAGAGTGCCTGTAGCTCCATCTATCAGTGATTCAGCAATGCCAATGATGCCATTGAGGGGAGTACGGAGTTCATGAGAGGTATTGGCTAAAAACTCATCTTTAAGCTTGTTACCTTGTTGCAAGGCCGCATTTTTTGCTTCCAGTTCTGTCGCATAAGATTGCAAACGATTACTTGCTTCAATGAATCGATGTTGCACAATCCATCCTAGCAAGATAATAAAAACCAACATTCCTAAATAAAAGAAGTTATGCTCTAAAAAATTTAAGTCTGAGAAGTATTTCTTAAATGTAAATGAGAATATATCAATTGAAAAACAGCAGGTTAAAATTATAAACCCTATCGAGAAAATCCTTGATTCAATCTCACCCTTATAAATAAAGAAAAAACTATGGCTTAAAATAACAACAATAGTCGCCAATAACATTAAAAAATGCCCTGAAAATAATAAACGAAACAAATCCCAGATTAGCTTGTTGCCATTTCCTGTAATACATAATGCAGACAACACAAAAAATACAGGCGTAAAGACTAGATAAACCTGGGACATTCGTCGGATTATAGCTTTGTAGCCACTCCCAAAAACTTGCTCAAAAAAGGCACAGACAAATCCAGGTATTAATAATAAAGATAAAAGACCTGTTTTGTCTCCTACCCTTAAAAAACTCCATTGAACTTGGTCAATAACAAAATCAACATTGCCACTATTAGCAAAAGTGGATAATCCAGTAGAAACTGCTAAAAGTCCAAAAAACAAATAAGTAGGTTTATTTAAGCTTCTAGCACCCAATAAAATTGTCACAATTCCAATTAAAGTATAAAAGCCTCCTAAAGTTAAGTTAACAATGGTATTGATATTCTTTTGGAGAAAATCTTGAACTAAATCCTTGTGAGAACCTAGTAATATTTTTTTTGCTTGTTTGATAACAGAATCCGGCTTATCTGCATAAATTTTAAAGAATAAGGTTTTATTTGAAGCATCAGACATTAAAGGGATAAAATCAAGCGCATTGTTTTCTGGCTTGAAGTAATCTGATGAGTCTAAGGAAGCAACTTTAGTAATTAACTGACTTTCTAGATAAATCTCTAATAGATAACTAGATTTTTGGTAAATATTAGGGTATTTTTGATATAGCGTTGGAGCTTGCCACTGACCTTCTGGTAAGCGAACGCGCAACCAAGCAATATTAATCTCTTGACTGGGTTTTTTAAGGTTTTCACCGAACTTCAATGGCTTCCATTCGGAACTAGAGCTGTTCTCTTTCGTCCAAAGAGGAATACCGCCTTCATCAACAGGGGAGTCTCCCCAGCGATATTCCCATCCTTGTGTAATTTCCACTGGTGGTGAGCTGGTGATAGCTTGAGATTGAGCAGGACTGGGTGTTGTACCCAAAAGGAGGCTACTCAACAAAGCTAGTAAGAAGGCACCTAGACACACTAAAATCCGGGCGCGGGTTCGACTAAATACCAGCCTCATTATTCAATTCTCCTGAGAAGCTATTTGTAAAGCCTTATCGTTGGACTAGTTCTGGAGTATCAGTTGAAGTGTTGAACCTGATTAGCCAAATGGTCGTCATTGGTGAGCACCCATCACCACGGATGAAAATTGTATTGATATACAAGTTAGGTATAGCACTTGGGCAGCTTGTTCAACCACTTCTAATTGCCTCTACAATTGAATCCCTTTGGATTACCTCGAAACCTGGGCTGTTGAATTGCGTCTTTACAAGTTCAGAGAATGCTTTGATGAGAGTAAGCCTAAGGTTGAGCCGACTCGTTGTATCTTAGTATCTCTGTGGTTAAATCTCGCCTCATCACCTTATGCTGCCGTTTTTGCCACTTTTTAGCCTTGCTCAAGCTACCCCAGCACCAACTCCCACTCCAACACCACCGATAGAAATTGTGCAGCCACAACAAGTGCGTGCAATTCCAGGACAACTAGATAATGTCCCGGTATTCAATAGCAATAGCCCTGAATTGGTGCAGACAGAGGGGATTTTACTGTCTACGTTTCCCCCTGATGGCAAAGGCAGTCCTAATGCTCACTTAAATTTTCCGTTCCGGGGACGCTTTGATATTTTCGCTCATCATGTTGCGAAAGCACTGACACCAGAAGATTTGCGTACTCTTTATCTAGGGGTTATTCTGCACAATCCGGGGACTGAACCAGTAACGGTAGATGTCTTACAGGCGGCAAGTTACCTAAGTCAGCCTGATGCACCGTTTATTGAGTTGCCATCTCAAGTGAATAATACTTCTGGTAGGGTTTATGCCGGGCCAGGTAGCCGTGTGATGAGTGATATTTTGCGATCGCGTCGGCAATCCGATTTTCCTTCTCAGGTAGTAATCCCGCCGCAGCAAAGTCAATTGTTGCTGAATCTACCGATTCCCGTTCGGGGTTTAGAACCACCACTCAATGGTCGTTCGACATTAATGCGTTTGCGAAGTAGTGGTACGGTGTATGCGGCTAGTCTTGCCCGCTATGCACCAGTTGATGCGGCTGGAAATGAACGGGCACCAAGCTTGGAAGAATGGCAAGCAGTATTAGAGAAAGGTGAGTTGGCGACTCCACGCGATCGCGTTCCCACTCCTCCTGAAACAACCACAGGACAAATGATTTATGGTCGTGTAGCAGGTGTCGCTCAAGGTTCTGCGTGGAAAGCCGAGTTAGTTGATAGTCCAACCGCCCGAACCCTGACAATTCCCGAATCAGGACAAGCCTTTTCTTACGGGCTAAGTACCCTTCCTCGTGGTACCTTGGGCACGGGTCAAAGCCAGAGTGCAAGAATGCTGGTGCGTTATCCAGATACCGCCTACTTTGCTCATGGAAACTACGGGGTACACTATAGCCTCACGTTACCCCTAGTCAATCCCACCCGCGAGACTCGAACCGTTGCCCTCACCTTCCAGACACCTATTAAAGAAGATCAACTGCGGCAAGGGTTACGCTTTTTTGAGCCACCAGCGAAACAAGTCTTTTTCCGGGGCACTGTTCGAGTTCGCTACAACGATGATGCGGGTTCGCCTCAGACTCGCTACCTGCATGTAGTACAACGGCGAGGACAGATGGCTGAACCACTGGTGACGCTGAAAATGCCGCCATCTAACCAACGTCTAGTGCAGGTAGACTTTCTCTACCCTCCAGATTCAACACCACCACAGGTTTTGACGATTAGAACACTGGAAGACTCGCCTTAACTCAGGAATATAGCGAACAATTAAATAGCCTTAAAGCTCAAATTTCCTCCCCTGCAACATTCTTTCTTGTTTCTTTCGGGCAATCTCGCGAAGGTCAATGCTCCGATCGGTCTCATCAACAATCTCACCTGTTAGCACCTCAAGTACATCCTCCAGCGTTACTACACCACAGACAATCCCATATTCATCTACCACTACGACAAGATGTTCGCGGGTACTCAGGAAGACTTTGAGCAGTTGGTCTGCCCGAACCATCTCAGGGACAAAGCGAACTTGACGGGTTAGAGTAGCGACAAGTTGATCGTTTTTTCCTTCAACCATCGCTGTTAGCAACTCATCTTTTAAGGCGAATCCCGTCACTTGATCGAGCGAGTCTTCAGTCACAATAATCCGGGTGTGTTCCGAAGTAATAATGTCTTGTTGGCATTCAGCTAAAGTTAGAGTGCCGCGTAAATAGGTTAGCGCCATCCGAGGGGTCATCAAGTCAGCTACTGTTATATCGTTCAACCGGAAGACCCGTTGGATCATTTCCGCTTCATCGTCCTCAATAATTCCTTCCTGATACCCGATATTTACCAACAACTTGATTTCCGCCTCGTTCGTTGTCGGTCGTTTTATGCTTTTGGTAAAGGGGGCAGTAGCCTTTTCCAAAATCCACACGAGGGGGATAAATAGAAAGGTAAGTCCTTTCACAGGGAGGGCGGCTAGTAGGGCTAATCGCTCGGCATAACGTTCACCAAACGTTTTTGGAATGATTTCACCAAAAATTATAATCAGGAAAGTCAGGACTCCTGAAAATAAACCTAACCCGGTAGCTCCAAAGACTGAATCAGCGATTTTTGCGATCGCAATACTGCCAACAATATTAAACAGATTATTGAGAATCACAATAGTCGCAATCGGTCGATTCATTTTTTCCCGAATCGCCAGAAGTGCTATTGCTGAAGGTTTATTTGACTGCGCTAGCTGTCGAACTTTTATGGGAGAGACTGAAAATAGCGCTGTTTCTACACTAGAACACAACCCTGAACCTAACAGAACAATAAGTACTGCGATAATAAGCGTAAGCATAGCTTTTCCTAAATGATCTCCAACGGGTGCCTCCCAATGAAAGCAAAAATACCCGATGGGCTTACCACAAGAAGCGATATTCTTAAAACCTAAACCTTATCGAAGCCTCCCCATCTCCCAATCTTCTCATCTGTTTGGGAACTGCTTAAAAACTTCTGCGAGGCTGTACCAAGTCTGGTGTTTAATCTATTGTTCCAAGGATTGGATTATTTGCGCTCACTACCAGGCTTAATGGGACTTAGACAAAAATTAAGCCCAAATGAACGGTACCATTCGTCTTAAGCTGAATGTCACTGACTTAAGCGAAAACTAAAGGTTTGTTGTAAAAGTTTGTTGTAAAGGTTTGTTGGAAAAACCCGGATTGGGGGACGTTGCCCCCCAAACCCCCCACTGGGGGACAAGCGTCTCCCCCAGCCCCCCCACGCAAGGATTGATCGGTGGAGAATCGTAAGGTTAAGTCAGTGCCATTCGTCTTAAGCTGATGTGCATAAAAAGTTGCATAATAATCCTCTCACCATACAACTTAAATACCGCTGCCGCTTATATCAAATAAAAACTATATAGCGATTTAGTACTTCCTACACCTTCCGTAGGACTGTAAAATTATGTGTCGGCAATTTGGGGACTCAGTCTAAAGCTGAATGCCTAGCCGCCTAATAAAGCCCAGAACCCTCTGATTCCGGGATGTGGTGAGCGGACTTCCGCTTCACTTTGTTTTTTGGTGTGTGTGTGAGTTAACGAGTTATCCGTGCATGTTACCTTTTTTGCAAATTTTCACCCTTGCTCAAGCTATTCCTGTCCCTCCACCCACTCCTATCGAATTGAAGGAAGTGGTGCAACCTCAAGAAGTACGTGCTTTACCAGGGCAACTTGATCGCGTGCCTGTGTTCAACAGCAATAGTCCTGAAGTTGTACAACGAGAAGGAATTTTGCTTTCGACTTTTCCCCCTGATAATAAAGCTGTCCCAGAGGCTCACTTAAATTTGCCACTGAATGGGCGATTTGATCTGTTTGCTCATCACATTGCCAGAGCAAGAACGCCAAGAGATACACAACCGATGTATCTAGGAGTGATTGTGTACAATCCAAGCGCAAAGCCGATTAAGGTGGATATCTTGCAAGCGGTGAGTTATGTCACGAATCCAGATGCACCGTTTATTGATTTACCATCCTATGTTGAGAATCCTTCCGGTACAGTCTACGCGGGGCCAGGTTCCCGGTTGATGAATGATGTCCTGCGTGGGATTCATCAATCCAATTTTCCGTCCCAGATTGTGATTCCACCCAAGCAAAGTGAGATGTTATTCAATTTACCGATCGCGCTTGGGAATGCTCGTTCTACGTTAATGCGGTTGCGGAGTAATGGTCCGGTTTACATGGCAAGTTTAGCGATGTATGGTCGTCCTAATCCTGAAACGAAAGGCGATCGCACAAACCGTTCTTCTCCCTATCGCGCACCAATACGGGAGGAATGGCAGAGACTACTAGAGAACGGCAATTTGGCGGCACCGCGTGATCTAGCACCGACACCCCTAGAGCAAGCCGATGATGATATCATTTACGGTCGTGTTGCTGGTGTGGCTCAAGGTTCCGAATGGCGTACCGAACTGGTAGATGGTTCCGGTGGCAAGGAACTCCGGATTCCTGAACCGGGTAAAGCCTTTTCTTACCCGATTAGTACCGTCAATATGGCAACGTTAGGCACGAGTCAGGTTCAAAGTGCGCCCATGCTGGTACGCTACCCAGATACAGCCTATCTCGCTCACGGGAATTATGGGGTTCACTATAACCTCACCTTGCCACTCGTCAACAAAACCAGACGGACTCAAACTGTGACGTTGGCAATCCAAACACCTCTTCAACAAGAAAATCGCGATCAGGGACTGCGCTTTCTGGAACCCCCCGATCAGCCAGTATTCTTCCGAGGAACGGTTCAAGTTACCTACAAAAATGATCGAGGTGTTTCTCAGACTCGCTATGTCCATTTGGTACAGCGACGTGGACAGCAGGGAGAACCATTGGTAAGACTTAATATGCCACCAGGCGATCGCAGATCGGTGGAAGTAGACTTTCTCTATCCTCCTGATTCAACGCCACCACAAGTTTTGACGGTAAGGACACTAGAGCGATCGCCTTAAGCAGTACAGCAGTTAGCAGTCAGCTATCACCCATTAGCTTTTTTGTTTTCCTAGCTAGTAGAGTGTCAAATCTGATTTGATGGGTGCTTATCCGTTCGTAGTAGGCGCTTCAGCGCTAAAGCGCCCACTACAAACCTATCAAAACTTGGTTGACATACCACTAGTCGCGCTTGTTTTACAGCCTTTAACCGTACCTAATTTAACTGCTAACTGCTATAGTTCTTTCTCACAATTGCTACCGGGGCACCTGGTAGGTTATTTGTCCTGATTATTTAGTCACTAGTGAACGTTTCACAGAGGAAGGCAGAACAAAATCGCCAATTTAAGTCTCTAGTATTAAATTCATCGACGATTCTAATTGGGAAAAATATAATTCACTTGAGGCAGATTAAAATAAGGTAATTTACTCTAGTGAATAAAAAATCTACCCATAGCTTAAGCGTAATTCCAACTAGCTTGAGTTTTCTTGTGATCACCTTACTCGCCCTCGGTGTATTTTTTAGATTTGCCAATATTGATACAAAGATCTATTGGTACGACGAAACGCACACGTCCTTAAGAGTCTCAGGTTATACAGAGGCAGAAGCCGTACAATTCCTCTCCAAAAATCAGATTATCACAAGCGAGACTCTACAGACGTTTCAACGTCCTAATCCTGAGCGAGGGATAAGCAAGATAGTCCAGAACTTTGCAACTGAAGATGCTCAGCATCCTCCACTTTATTATTTGATGTCAAGCGTTTGGATGAAGTGGTTTGGTGATTCTGTAGCAGTAAGAAGAAGCCTGTCTGCTTTCATCAGTTTACTATCCTTCCCTGCTATCTATTGGCTATGCCTAGAGCTATTTGAATCATCCCTGACAGGCGCGATCGCTATTGGATTAATCGCTATCTCACCGATACAGCTACTATATGCACAGGAAGCACGTCAATATAGTTTATGGACAGTAACAATCTTACTGTCGAGTGCAGCCCTTTTACGAGCCATGCGGCTTAAAACTAAAGAAAGTTGGGCGATTTATGCAGTTACGGCGCTAACTAGTATTTATACGTTTTTATTTTCTGGTTTTGTGTTAGTTGGACATGGACTCTATGTAGCTGCGGTTGAAAGATTCAGAGCAAGTAAAATATCTATTGCCTACCTACTGGCTTCACTTGCAACTCTTCTACTCTTTCTTCCTTGGCTTTTGGTTGTTGTCCAAGGGGTATCAAAAATCCAAACGACAACAGCCTGGACAGCTAACAACATGACTCTACCGGATTTAATTCGGGAATGGATTCGTAACCTTGCTCGTATTTTTATTGATTGGAATTCTGATTCAACCAGTCCCTTCGTTTCTAAAGTTATATTCTATCTCTGTACTGTTGCTCTTTTATTGTTAGTTGGATATTCCTTCTATTTTCTCTGTCGCTATGCGCCCAAGCAAACTTGGCTGTTTGTTGTGATTTTAACGGGTTGTCTAGGAGTTCCTTTAGTTCTGTCCGATGTATTTTTAGGAGGAACACGCTCAACTATTGGTCGGTATTTATTTCCGTGTTTTCTGGGTATTCAGCTTACTGTCGCTTATACTATTGCCACTAAACTAGGTGCTAGCCTTATTAACAATTGGCAGCAAAAGTTATGGCAAACCATCCTATTTTTAGTTGTATCCGGTGGAGTTGTTTCATGCGTAATTAGTTTGCAGTCTGAGGTTTGGTGGACCAAATACTATAGTAATCGTCTTCCTGCAGTAGCTGAGATTATCAATCAATCTCCAAATCCCCTATTAATTAGTGATAGCCAAACAGGTGACCTACTAACTCTTAGCTATTTACTGAAGCCGAATGTCAGTCTTATCGTCAATCCTCTATGCACCAATTGTGGTATGAATTACCCTTCACAATCCGAAGCCTTTATTCCTCAAATTACTGGCAACTTTAGTGATATATTCTTCTTTAATCTTGATGGTTACAGAAAATGGCTAGATAAAATGGCAACGTTAGGAGACTATAAAATAGTTACTATTTCTCCTAACCTTGCGAATATGCTTTGGAAATTAGAAAAAAAGTAAGCGATTATCTAATATAGGATAGAAGACAGTCAACACTCTAAATGAAGATATACCCGTGGCTTCTCTTAAAGTAGCCGTAAGTTATCAAAACTATGCTAACAACATCTGATTTTCTCACCTTTACTAAGTGGGTAGGTATTCTCACCCTAGCCTGCGGTGTAATCACAGTAGTCGCTTTTATCTTTAAATGGGGTCTCCGGTTTCGGCTGGTGGGCGCTACCGGACTTTTAGGGGTGCTTACTACTGGCTTGTTTGCACTGGCAATTGTGCCTTTCACCCGCACGGTGATTCCTGGCGCAGTAAAGTTTAACGTAGTTTACGACACTGGTGCTGCTCAAACTGTCATCGTTGTTCCAAAAGAAATTACAGAATCGGAACTGGAAGCAACTCTCCGCCAAGCGGCTAGTGATTTGTTTTCCTATGGGCGAGTGAGTGGCCTAGATAACCAACTCACGATTCGGGCACGTACCATTCTCCATCCCGAACCTGGGGTTTCCAAGCCGCTTTTTTTAGGTCAGGTAAAGCGATCGCTTGCTACCCGTGATGATGAAAACATGGCAGTTGAAATCTACTCAGAAAGCTTTGCTCAATTGCCCAAACCTACTGCCTAAGGGCAATACATAACCAGGAAGGGAGAGCCACTTGGGCAACACAGAACAATAGTTCGCCCTTTGGGCAGGTAGCAGGATTTTGTTACCGAATCAGTGGTTGCTTTTGCCTAACGGATAAAAACCCAAGTCTATTATGATGACGATGAAGAGTATGACGAAGAAGACTGGTAATGCCGTTAGTGTGGCGTGAATTTCAACCCATAGCTGCGATCGCAACAACTCCCAACGCTGCCCAAAGGCTGCAATTGCTAAGTCAAACTACGGGTGCAACGCTTTGGGTACCAGAGTCCCTAAGCGCGATTGAACAAGCTCAGGTTTATACGGGTTCTCTTAAAGCCCACGTAGCCCAACTGTGGCATCATCACCGCGCCTTTGTGTTTTGTCTGGCAACTGGGGCAGTCGTGCGGCTGATTGCACCTCTATTGGAACATAAATCTCTTGACCCAGCCGTTGTGGTTGTTGATGAAAAAGGGCAGTTCGTTATCAGTTTATGTAGCGGACATCAAGGCAAAGCGGATCAATTAGCAAAAGCAATTGCACTTCAATTAGGCGCAACCCCTGTATTAACAGGTGCCTCCTCTGCTTTAGGTTTACCAGGGGTAGATACTTTAGGCGTTCCCTTTGGTTGGCAACGGGGTGAGGGAGATTGGACGGCTGTCAGTGCCACAGTCGCACGAGGCGAAGCTGTGCAGGTGATTCAAGAAGTCGGCTCAACGTTATGGCAGGAGCATCTTCCTCAGGGACATCCATTTCACTTTGGATTTCCTGAATATACGGCGACAAATCGGGAAGAAGCAATTTCGCCTAAAGCCAGGATTTGGATTAGCGCTACACAACGACAATTTTCTCCTGAATCAGACTTACCGAAAGTTCAGTGGCATCCACGAGTGTTGTGGGTAGGAATCGGTTGTGAGCGAGGAACGTCCAAACAATTAATCGAAACAGCGATTCAGCAGACTTGTCGGAGTCATCATTTAGCAGAAGGTGCGATCGCAGGACTTGCGACAATTGATATCAAAGCCGATGAAGTGGGATTAGTAGAATTGTGTCGCGATCGCAATTTGCCG
The DNA here is from genome assembly GCF_059505465.1 of Symplocastrum torsivum. Classification (NCBI taxonomy): domain Bacteria; kingdom Bacillati; phylum Cyanobacteriota; class Cyanophyceae; order Oscillatoriales; family Microcoleaceae; genus Symplocastrum; species Symplocastrum torsivum. The sequence goes on from NZ_JCACKQ010000070.1 coordinate 31,977, forward strand.
TTACGCACCTTTCCGGCTGAAGTTTTACGTTCAGTGAATGTCCCGAATCCTTCGGCTGTTGTAGAAAAGGAAGTAGGAACCCCTAGCGTTGCCGAAGCAGCAGCACAGTTAGCTGCAAATAGTTTTGGGGCGCAAGACGTTGCTCCTTTACAGGTGAAAAAACAAATTTTTAAAGCAGAAGGGCAACCAGGGGCAGTAACGGTTGCGATCGCACAATCAGAACAAGAGTATACAGGTCGTACTGGTCAATTATTCCTCATTGGCACGGGTCCAGGACAGCTTGAGCAGATGACACCAGCCGCTCAAACGGCTGTATCCCAAGCTGATGTTGTGATTGGTTACTCGCTCTACATTGACTTGATTGCCCCTCTGTTGCGTCCAGGGCAAATTGTAGAAGCACTCCCCATTACTCAGGAACGACAACGAGCCGAACGAGCCATTGAAATAGCACAATGGGGCTTAGTTGTAGCTGTTGTCTCATCGGGAGACTGTGGGATTTATGGCATGGCAGGGTTGGTGCTAGAAGAACTTCGCGCTGGTGGTTGGGATGGTAAAACTCCCGGTGTGCAGGTATTTCCTGGAATCACAGCCTTGCAAGCGGCGGCTTCTCGTGTCGGTGCGCCGTTGATGCATGACTTCTGCGCGATTAGCTTGAGTGATTTGTTAACGCCTTGGGAGGTGATTGAAAAGCGCCTCACGGCTGCTGCTCAAGCGGATTTTATTACAGCTTTGTACAATCCGCGATCGCAAACTCGCACTCAACAAATTGCCACAGCTAGAGATATTTTCTTAAAGTATCGTGACCCGATGACACCTGTTGCGATCGTTCGCGCCGCTTATCGACAAGACGAACAGATTACCCTCACCACGTTGGAGAAACTTTTAGAGACACCCGTTGATATGCTAACTACGGTTCTCATCGGCAACCAGAGTACCAGAACCTATGAGGATTGGATGATTACCCCACGGGGCTATCTAGGCTTTGATGCCGACGCAACTAGATTGAACCCACCGAGTTAGAAAACTCGATCTACCACGAAATTAAGCACGCTGGCAACAATAGTAAGGATGATCGAACCCAACAAAGCAGGTAGGAAGCCACTGACCACAAAACCAGGCGTGATAGAACCCGCTAGCCAAATTGTAAGGGCATTCACAACAAACAGAAACAAGCCTAAAGTCAGAAATGTGATAGGCAGAGTCAGAAGTACCAAAATTGGTTTGACAATGGCATTAAGCAACCCTAAAACAACTGCTGCCACCAGGGCAGCAACAAAACTTGTGATTGCAAATCCTGGTACTAGATTGGCTGTAACTACCAACGCCAAAGCCGTAAGTAGCCAAGTCAACAAGAAGTGTGGCATGACTTTCGTTAAACAACGTCTACAAGTATCCTACCTAGAGAGTGACCTTTTCGTCCTTTGCGTCCACCCTGCATTTAATTCGGACTTACGCATAAATGCGCTATATGGTAAGGGCGCAAAGCCATCATTGGTGTCAACTTAAGCGAAAAAGGAGCAGGGAAGATAGAGTGAAAGT
>NZ_JCACKQ010000071.1:0-33020 GCF_059505465.1 Symplocastrum torsivum
TAAATAACTAATTAATCCATCGGTTGTTTTCCTCTGACTTATTCAGCAAGCCCTATATAAACAAAGTCCGCGGAGGCGGACTCAATTGAGCCTGCGGAGGCAGGCTTTGTTTGTGTAGCCCCAGACATAAGAGTCTGTGGGGAATTTGCAAGATTGGGATGAGAGGAATAATTTTTGTGTAAGCTCTAAGATTCCTCAGGACGGGTTGCCAAATTAACATTTTTACGGCGGCGCTTGGTGCGACGCTCATACCAGTTCATCAACGGTGTGGAACTAATCCCATGCAGAATTACAGAAATGACAATCGTGATGTAGGTAATCCAAGCGATTCGCTCGCCTAAATCTCCTTGTAACCTCTCTCCAAGAGCATAGGACAGGTAATACAACGAGCCGACACCTCGAATCCCAAACCAGCCAAGTAGCAAACGCTTTTGCGGAGGAAAGCGAGTGCCAATCGTGCTAATCCAAACCCCTACAGGTCGAATCACAAAAAGCAATAATCCTGCTACCAGAAGCCCGTCACTAGCAAATCGCCGCATCGGCTCAACGAGTAGTAGAGAACCTAGTAGCAAAATGGTCCCTACCTCAAGGAGTTTTTCAATTTGCTCTGTGAATTCAAACTGAGAACGTTGCTTCTCTGGGTCGTGACGATAACTACGTTGCACCACAATTCCTGCCACAAAAACGGCAAGAAAGCCATAGCCGTTTACAACCTCTGTTAAAGAATAGGTCAGCAAAATGGTACTGAGAGCAACGAAGTCCTCCAAAATCTCATCTATCTCTCGGTATCGTTGAAGGTAGTGGTCTATCCAGACAACTGCCTTAGGCACTACAATGCCCATCACAATTCCAGCCGCGATCGCCCAAATTATATCAACAGCCACCCATTTTCCAACCCAGCTTTGCCAATTGTCATTCTCTAGCCAGTGGAGTCCGAAATAGACAAAGGGAAAAGCCAGCGCATCGTTCAACCCACCTTCAGAGGTCAAGCCAAATCGCAACTCATCCTTATCTTTAACATCAGTAAGCTGGACATCTGATGCCAAGACTGGATCGGTTGGTGCAAGAATCGCTCCCAGCAAAATGGCGACTCCCCAACTTAGTCCTAAAATCCAATGTCCCACTGCTGCGATCGCAAAGATGGAAATTGGCATCAAAAAAGCAATCAGCCGAACCGTTGAATTCCAAGCCCGTAGATTCAAAGGGCGATTCATTTTGTTGCCGCAGCTAAACACAGAGACAATCACAACAAACTCTGTGACGCGCTCTAGAAACTCGGCTCCGGGACGTAGTTGAATTAGATTGAACCCATAGGGACCCAGCAAAATACCAACAAGCAAGTAGATTTGGGCATAGGAAAGCGGCCACCGAGAAATCCAGCCTGACCCTAAGGTGACGAGAAGCAGGAGTAGACCAATGACCAGTAGGTCAAGAATATAGATATCCACAAAAGCGACGCAATTGGATAGATAGGAGTGCCTTGTGAGCTTACCTACTTTACTTCTAGATCCAAATCAGCTTGTAGCTAGATTTTTTTAAGATTCTATCCGATATATCTGTGCTGGCGGTTAAAACGCCACTGGTTTTAATGACTAAACAGCGAGAATTTACTAAATTCACTCGAAAACTCAGTTAGCTGCTGTTAGTTTAGAACAGTGCAATGGAGAAGCTAAATGTGGGTTGTTAATGTTATTTTGATTTTTAGTGCGATCGCTGTTCTCGGTTGGTTACTTTGGAATTACCGACAACAGCTAACCAATGCATTTGGCGTATTGGTTTCAGGCTGTGAGTCGCTAATATTTGCCACTGGATTCATCCTTGTTGAAGCTGTAAAAGCAGCCGTTATTGCGTCTGTTGTTGGTGGCATTTTTGGTTTAATTTTTTTTGTCGCTAAAGCCCCACACTCAACTACCAAGGCTGCGGCAATTAGTATTGCAACTCTTGTTTTTGCTCTACTAGTACTTAAAGCAATGTGGGAAAACTTCAACAATTTACGTTGGAGTATCCGTCATGAAATTCGTAACCGCTCTCGCAGACGCTAAGTATTTTAAGACCTCTACATTGCTCTTTTTCTCTAAGTGTTGTGGAGATTCACAAGGGCTTGCTCTACCCCGAATTATTTAAGTGGTGCATCAGTCAGTGTAGTGTTTAAGATTTAACTACCACTGACAATTGTAAAGTTAATCCGATAAGAGCTTGGAGTTTCTCAAAACTCCAAACTTCCTCAAAAATAATGAGCTGATTGCTAGTCTGACAGTCAGCTTTCTTCGGCTCTATCTGTGCGGTTTCCGGGAGAAGACTTATAGAGAGCGTCTAACTGTTCACGAGCATCTTCTACTGTCATGGAACGCATGACCAAAAGCGGCTCGTTGATGGGATTACCCGTGTCATCAAGTAGTTCTGGGTGCGGTACAGAACGATATCCTGATCGAGAAGCATTAATTTGCGATCGCCCCCACTCGGCTTGTGATCTTCCGGCTGGAGAGTAAGAGCGTGGGTAATCCATGCTGATCGTGAACAAGCTGCGGAGCAGGTTGCCAATTGCCAAAAACGCAATGGCAGTAAAGGCAACTAGATAAAGTAGGTGTAGCATTATATCATCCTCCAGACCAAATAGTTTGCTGGTAAATTCTTGTCTAGATAATGGGTAAGAAAATGTTTTTTTATCTGTAGCTAGTTCAGCTTATCACTGAGCAACCAGCTATTTCCTCAATCCCAGGACTCAATAGTATTCTAGTTATCTGAGTCTGAACTGGGTGCCGTGGATGTCATCGTGCGCCACCGCATTCCTACTTGCCAGCACTCACTTACCAATCGATGCCAGGGGACAAGCGTTGAGGTTTCAACTCCCACTTGACCATTGGTGGCTTGAAACATCATCTGAGCTGTAGACACTTCCTGCTGAGCTGTTTTAACTCGCGATAGTAAATCTGATTGTTGCTCCTCACTTAAAAAGGTGATGTCTTCAGTTTCTAATAAAGAGCGCGCTCGCGAAAACCAATATTGAAAATCTTCTAATAGCGGCTGCAATAACGTCTTCAGTAATTCTTGTTCGGATGGCTGAGACTGGGGCATGAACTTAAAACAGATTATTCTCTTGAGTTTATCTTAACTGAGTTTACGATTCTTAACAATTTATCATGCCGCTGTTAATAATCTTTTCAGTTTTCATCAGAATTTTTGCAGAGAAACCGCCGGGGAAGAGTCGAAGAGCGTAGTTGACCCAAAAGCAACCTCTGTATCATAGAGGCAGAGAAGAATAATCAATTGAACTGGAAGAAAATCCCCTCAATGCAACAGCCGCCGATGCCCAACCCAGAAGATTCAGAGCAGCCAGAAAAAATCAATCTGCCCCGCACGAGTGAATCCGAATCCTTGCAAAAGATTCGTCACACAACCTCCCATATCATGGCGATGGCAGTGCAGAAGCTCTTTCCAGAGGCACAGGTGACTATCGGCCCCTGGATTGAGAATGGTTTTTATTATGACTTCGACAAACCAGAGCCATTTACTGAGCAAGACCTGAAGACCATTAAGAAAGAGATGATCAAAATCATCAACCGTAAATTGCCAGTGGTGCGGGAAGAGGTAAGTCGAGAAGAAGCCCAACGTCGGATTAAGGACATTAATGAGCCTTACAAACTAGAAATCCTCGAAGGACTAGAAGAGCCAATTACGATTTACCACCTCGCTGACGAGTGGTGGGACTTATGTGCTGGGCCGCACTTGGAAAACACCAAGGAACTGCACCCAAAGGCATTTGAATTAGAAAGCGTTGCAGGTGCTTATTGGCGAGGCGATGCCACAAAGGCTCAGCTACAGAGAATTTACGGCACAGCTTGGGAAACACCAGAGCAACTAGCAGAATACAAGCGTCGTAAGGAAGAAGCCCTGAAACGCGACCATCGCAAGCTAGGTAAGGAACTGGGACTATTTATCTTTTCGGATCAAGTCGGCCCAGGATTACCGCTTTGGACACCGAAGGGAACTGTGTTACGAAGTACCTTAGAAGACTTCCTGAAACAAGAACAACTCAAACGTGGCTACCAACCTGTGGTAACTCCTCACATCGGTCGAGTTGAGCTATTCAAAACTTCTGGACACTGGCAGAAATATAAAGAAGACTTGTTCCCAATGATGGGTGAGTCGGAAGATGAGGGCTTTGTCCTCAAAGCGATGAATTGTCCCTTCCATGTTCAGATTTATAAGAGCGAGTTGCATTCCTACCGGGATTTGCCAATGCGTCTGGCGGAGTTCGGCACTGTCTACCGCTATGAGAAATCTGGAGAACTAGGGGGATTAACGCGGGTTCGAGGGTTCACCCAGGATGATTCTCACCTGTTCGTTACACCAGAACAGCTTGATGCTGAATTCTTAAGTGTGGTTGATTTAACTCTGTCAGTGTTCGGAACTTTGAAGCTGAAGAACTTTAAAGCACGCTTAAGTTTCCGCGACCCCCAATCAGATAAGTACATTGGTTCTGATGAAGCATGGGATAAAGCAGAATCTGCTATCCGTCGCGCTGTGGAAACGTTGGGGATGGAACACTTCGACGGTATTGGAGAGGCGGCGTTTTATGGCCCCAAACTAGACTTTATCTTCCGGGATGCACTAGAGCGAGAGTGGCAACTAGGTACGGTACAGGTAGATTACAACCTGCCAGAGCGTTTTGATTTAGAGTACGTTGCTGAAGATGGTACTCGGAAACGTCCTGTGATGATTCACCGTGCGCCTTTTGGTTCTCTAGAGCGACTCGTTGGCATTTTGATCGAGGAGTACGCTGGGGATTTCCCCTTCTGGTTAGCGCCAGTACAAGTGCGGATTGCACAGGTGAGTGAGGCGCAACTCCCCTATGCCCAGGAAGTTGCTAAACAAATGCGACTCTCAGGTATCCGTGCCGAAGCCGATACCAGTGGCGAACGCTTACCCAAGCAAATCCGTAATGCCGAGAAGGGAAAAATCCCTGTAATGGCAGTGGTGGGAGCCGAGGAGGTAGAGAATAATACTCTCAGCATTCGTCTGCGTGCCGCTGGTGAGAAATCGAAAGATTTGGGAGCAATTCCTGTTACTGAAGTGATTGAAAGGATGAAGGATGCGATCGCCAATCACAGTGATTTTTAGGGGTTTTTAGGGCACAACATCCGTTGTGTTCGTTCACAGGACGCCCTGAAACAAGTTTGAGGGGAAAGGAAATTATCCCCTTCCCCCAATTTGAACACTTGGCGATCGCTTCAGCTCAACAACACTAAGATCGAAGCAGTGTGTTGGATTTTGGGATCGTGTGCTTTGAAAACTCACCAATTCAATCGGCGTCAATTTCTGCTGCTTACCGGTGCCACTGTCTCAATGACGCTGTTAAAAGCTTGCACGGAAAACTCTACGTCTGCCCAAAATCCAACGGATTCAGATTTGGGAGATAAGTATTTGTCGTTAAAATTCATCTCAGTTCCACCAGCAACGGGTCAAACACCAACGGCTCTAATTGTTTGCTTGCATGGATTTGGTGGAAGATCTCAAGAATTGGCACCCTTTGCGCCAGTGCTAAATTTGCCAGAGTACCAGTTCCTGTTTCCCGATGCCCCTTACCCCCATCCCAGTGTCTCTGGGGGTAGGATGTGGTACAACCTGCAAAGTCAAGATGACCAGGGCGTAATCTCAAGTCGGCAGCAGCTAACAGACTGGCTAAAATCTCTAGAGGCTAATACAGGTGTTCCCTTATCACGCACCATCTTGAGTGGATTTTCTCAAGGTGGAGCAATGACGCTGGATGTAGGTTTAACTCTACCCCTGGCTGGCTTAGTGTCCCTGAGTGGCTATATGCACCCAATACCTAACCTATCTGGCAAATCTTTACCCCCCGTTTTGATTGTGCATGGCACAAAAGACCAAGTTGTTTCTCTTGCTGCCGCGCAACGTGCCAGGGATAGGCTAACAGCCGCAGGAGCTGCCGTGAAGTATCAAGAATATAATATTGGGCATGAAATTTCACCAGAAGTGTTGGCTCTAATGCGAAGTTTTATCGTGGATGTTCTTCAGTAACATTAGAGCGCACTAAGCCTTGAGTAAAACAGCACAGGAATTGTAAGCTGACGGCTAATTACCTATAGCTCATATCTTGCCCTTGGCAGTTGAAACCGCAGCTACACAAAAATAGACGCGAAGCGCTTGCCGAAGGCTAACCTACCTTCGCAGGTTACCAAAACATTAATTTCCGATTAGTCCGTCCTCACTAAAGCTCCGGCGGCGGACTTGGGTTGTATAGCCCCAGAATTCCATTCTGAGGGCTTGGTGCAAAAGCTGTGTTTAATGCAAGCTTCAATGAGTTCTTCAGTGCCATTAACTGGCAGAATGGGAGTTTCCAACTGACGGGTGAGTTCTTCTACCGTCATGTCATCGAGAAAACGAGTATCATTTTGCTTCAGCATTAGGGAGGGTAGCAGGATTGCCTCACCTAAATCTTTTCCCTGCAAGCCCTTAAGTAAATCTTGCCCAGTAAGCAATCCAGTCACAGTAATCTCCTGTCCCCAGTAGTCACTACGCAATGCTGCCAACCTCACGTCCAGTCCTTCTACTGCATTTAACTGCTGGACAAGGGGCTGGAAGGCTTGTTCAACTGCATTGCCTACTACCCAGGTGAAGCTTCGGTGTGTGTCTAGTCGTGGTGGCAGTTTCTCAGAGGCAATATTCTGAAACTGCTTGAGGAACTGACGAATTGAACCGACACCATTACCAATTTGGGGGTAATCTTCGTAATGGGATTCCGGTGGTAAGTCCTGTCGGGCAATTAAAAACCACTCATCGGCTAACCAAGCAAAAGTAGAACCCAACTGCTGGCGGAACTTCTCCTGAAGCTGTTGAACTTGGCGGATTACTTCCTCTGCTTTCTCGTGACTGACTGGTGTCAACTCGTCTTCTGTGGGGCGAAAGCGTGTTAATCCTACGGGTACGACAGCAGCCGAGGCAACGGCTGGTACTTCACCTGCATGGAATTGCGCTAAATCCAGCAGTGTCCGTTCTAAGTGGATGCCATCATTAATCCCAGGACAAACAACAACCTGAGCATGAATTTGTAGCCGTCGCTCCTGAAACCACTTGAGTTGCTCTAAAATCTGCCCAGCGCGTTGATTTTTCAACAAACGCCTACGAATATCTGGTTCAGTGGCGTGGACAGAGACATAGAGGGGGGATAGCCGCATCTGTTCTATCCTGTCCCACTCTTTCTGAGTCAGGTTGGTAAGGGTTAAGTAGGAACCATAGAGAAAGCTGAGGCGATAGTCGTCATCTTTGAGGTACAAACTTTGCCGCTTGCCTGGTGGTTGTTGATCGATGAAGCAAAATGGGCAACGGTTATTGCACTGAATCAAGCCATCAAATAAGGCTGTCTCAAATTCCAGTCCCAAATCGTCGTCGTAGTCTTTCTCAATTTCTACTGAGTGACTTTTACCTGCTGCATCGAGGACTTCAAGCTCTAGCACTTCATCAGCACAGAGAAACTGATAATCAATAAGGTCACGAGGACGTGTACCGTTGATAGCAACGATCGCATCTCCCGGCTCAAACCCGATCTCTGCCGCAATCGAGTCAGGTAAAACGTTGGTAATTAAAGCAGGACGAACTGAAATCTCACTCATCAGGAACTGTACCGAATCACTAGCCCTAATGCCAGTCTAAGAGATTGTGACTGGTACTCTTAGGTTCGCGATCGCAAGAGTAGATGCCCTTGACGTAGCGTCAGCCTCGGTGATTAATCTTTGTGTCACCACAGCACATCTAGATATTTCTCAATAATCCTGTTGCGATCGCACCCAAAATCACAACCCCAAACACTAAGCGATACCAGATAAATACCCAGGTACTCTGAGTTTGCAGGAAGCGCAATAGCCATGCGATCGATAAATATGAAAACACCAAAGCTGAGATAGTACCAATCACAAGGGAGACTAATCCAGCATCCCCTATCCCTTCCTCTAAGGCACCTTTTAATTCCACCAATCCGGCTAACGTAATCGCTGGAATACCTAGTAAAAAAGAAAAACGCGCTGCGGCTGCCCTCTCTAAACCGATAAATAACCCAGCCGTCAGTGTAGAACCTGAACGAGAGACTCCAGGAATTAATGCCATTGCCTGTGCTAATCCCATGCAAACCCCATCTTGAACCGTCAAATCCTCAAAACCGCGCTTTCGCTTTCCTCTCTTTTCGGCAAGTCCCAGTAACAGTGCCATTACAATTGAGGCAATTGCGATCGCTCTGACACTTCGTAGTGGTGAATTATCAAAGTCGGGAATAAATATTTTGATCAGCAGTCCGAAGAAGACGATGGGAATAGTTCCCAAAGCAATTCCTACTGCCATCCGAAAGTCAGTAGATTGGTAGTCAGAGGTTCGGATTGCTTTGATCGCTCCAGTCGTGATTTGAACCAGATCTTTCCAGAAATACCAAAGTACGGCGGCAATACTGCCTAGTTGAATCACCGCTGTATACGCCACACCGGGATCGCCCCAACCTAGTGCCACTGGTACCACTTTTAAATGAGCTGTACTACTAATTGGCAAGAACTCGGTTAACCCCTGCACCATACCCAGAACCACAGCCTGGAAAGCATTAACTTGGGGCGTTGCTGTTGTTGCCGCTGATGCCACATCTGGTGACAGGGTGGTGCCGAGAACATTTAAGGGAAAAGTGAGGATTGCGCTGATTACACCAATGCCAACGAGCTTGAACCACTGACCTCGAAATCTAACCATACCTTATCCCTATTTGCCTACGGTTAATTTTGTCCACAGCTTAGCAAGCATTTTATTAACTCCTGTAAAAGTTTGAGTGAATCTCTCGTTAAGTTTTACTGGCGGTTTTAAGCTTCACCTTCTACGTCAGAATCGGCACTCTTGCGTACTTTACAAAGAATCGCCAACAGCATCCGGGCTTCCACTCAAGTTTTCCCCATAGCAAGAGCTGTAATTAATCCTGCAACTGGTCAATGGCTCGAAACTGAAATATGATTATTAATATCCCCCTAGGGGGCATAGATTCTGTGGTATCTTGAGATATATAAAGATAAGTAAAGAATATTAACGTTATCTTGTTTAACAATACTTGGTTCTCATCTTCCGCTTCTGGTTTCTCAGACCAGTCAGAGCAAATTTTTCTACCTGGTGACGCTATAGCGCCCATTGGCAACCGACAAGCCTGGTTAATGTTTGCGGCAGCATCGTTTCTCGTTTCTGTACCTGTATTTGCCCAAGCGCCATTGGTGCGGCAGCTACCCCTGTTAAGTTTAGTGATGACCTTGGCTTGGGTGGGGCTGGGGTTAAGGCTGCTGAAGCAAAAAGAGACACAAATCTGGGGAGATTTGCTGCTGGGGTTTAGCTGGAGTTGGCTAGCTGGGTCAATTTATTGGGGTTGGCTACGTTGGGAACCTTTAATTCATCTACCAGTCGAGGCTATTGGTCTACCATTTGCCCTGTGGGGTTTGTGGCGGGGTTGGGGAAAGGTAGGAAATCTGTTTTACCTGGGTTCCTTGTTCGGAACCGCTCTAACTGATGTATATTTCTATCTAACCGACCTAATTCCTCACTGGCGTCAGGTGATGCAAGTTGACCCAGCACTCGCAACGCCAATTTTTCAAAGTGCGATCGCTCAAGTGCAAACTCCTTGGGGAATTAGCTGGGCTGTAGTGTTGATTGGTACTCTTTTAGTCGTTGGTCTTTGGTCATTGGGTAAAGGACAGTTGCAATGGTGGGCATTTAGTGGTGCAGTCTTGAGTACAATTTTGGTAGACAGTCTGTTTTGGGTGGCAGCTTCCTTAGCCTGAATGTCCCTGATTGTTCGTCATGAACAAAGCATCGCTTCAGGTACACTCAGTAGTTTTCTTTCCGGAATCACTAAGTTGGCTCCAGAATGCATCTACTAGATCAACTAGAACAACGTTTCTGTTAACCCATCTTTGCTTCTGTGCCTGTGGTGACTCTGCGATCCACTCCCTATTTACTTCTACCGACTGACACCGGTAACCGCTATCTGCCATTGGTGGGGAGCAATTGCTGGACTGTTGGTCGTAGTGATGATAATAACTTTGTCTTATCAGATCGCTGGATTTCCCGAAATCACGCGATGTTGCAGTGTACTGAAACGGGTGACTTTTACCTGATTGATTTAGGAAGTCGCAATGGTTCCTTTGTTAATGGACGCCGGGTCAGTATTCCAGTAACCCTGCGAAATGGCGATCACCTTACTTTTGGTCAGACAGAGTTAGAGTTTCATTGCCCATCCAGCAGCCGTAATACAGATTTCAGTCAGGGAAATGAGAAAGAAACCATCACTTCAGCGCTGCATGTGCGTCGTCTGATGTCAGTGATGGTAGTAGATATCCGTGATTTCACCGTTCTCACTCGCCAGCTTGACGAAAAAATTCTGTCAGCAGTCATTGGTACTTGGTTCCGTCAGTCAGGCAACATCATCCGCCAGTCTGGCAGTTGGGTAGACAAATATATCGGGGATGCAGTCATGGCGATTTGGTTCCATGGTTCCCAAGAGATTAGTAGTGAAGAAACCTTAAATATTTTGCAAGCCGTCAGTGCGCTGCATAAAATGACATCGGCTCTTTCTAAGCAATATCCTCTACCCTTCCCCTTGCGGATTGGGACGGGACTGAATACTGGCTATGCGATGGTAGGTAATACAGGTAGTGGCGATCGCCCTGATTATACTGCGATCGGTGATACGGTGAATGCTGCCTTTCGGTTGGAGTCTTCCACTAAGCAAATTGGTTTGGACATTGCTTTGGGAGAAGATACTTACCGCTATCTTCCAGGTTTAGGAGAGCATGAGATTGGCTTCAAGCAACACACCGTTCATCTAAAGGGGTATGAGTCTCCTACGGTTACTTATGCTGGCACTTATGCGGATTTAGATGATTTTTTACGACTGCACTCGGTTCGTCAAGAAACGTTTGAGGTTTGAATTAATTACTGCAATATTTTAAGTTGTAATGATGGTATTAAGGAAGGGGAATGTCGCTTTCCTTAAATGAACATTATTTTTCGTTGAAAAACCCGGATTGGGGGGTCTTCCCCTCAATCCCCCTCCTCACTCTCATCTCCGGTGGGGGACGGAGTGCCTCCCCCAGACCCCCTGCACAAGGTTTTTTTTGTAGGTATTTAGAGGTAATAGGAATTAAACCACTCACCAATTTTTCTGACTCCTTTCCCACCAAAAGATTACCTATTTCCCTTCTCCCCCTGCTTCCCCTGCTATCTCAAGCTTAGGTATTCTTAGAGCGGGACAGGGAGTAAGTCAATGCCATTTGTATTAAGGGGGTTTGACAGCAAACTCCTTAATTTTTATGAATTATGCGTAACTCGTTCGATTCCAGGCAAAATTCCCAACCGTCATCAGTTCCAGATGACCAAGTTTTGCGACGCTTGATTGCTACCTCAATTGCTGCCGCACCCAACCAGCGAATTACCTTTGCTGAGTACATGGACTTGGCGCTGTATCAGCCGCAATATGGCTACTACGCAACTGGTTCTGTCAACATTGGATCAGAGGGCGATTTTTTTACCTCACCTCACTTAGGCAGTGATTTTGGTGAGTTACTTGCTGAGCAATTTGCCCAAATGTGGGAAATTTTAGAACAGCCAGCGCCTTTCACCCTAATTGAGATGGGCGCAGGGCAAGGACTGCTGGCGGCAGATATTCTCAGTTACCTCCATCGGTGGCATCCTCAGTGCTTTAAGGCGTTGGAGTATCTCATTGTTGAGAGGGCAGCAGGACTGATTGCTCAGCAGCAGCAGCAACTAGAGAAATTAAGACTACAGCCGTTGTCGGTGCGGTGGTGTTCCTGGGACGAAATACCCGAAAACTCAATCACGGGTTGTTGTTTTTCTAATGAATTGGTGGATGCTTTACCCGTACATCAATTTGTGCTGGAAGCAGGGCAATTAAAGGAAATCTACGTCACGACAGCCGATGCTACAGGTGAAGAGATTCGCTTTGTCGAGGTTACAGATACTCCTTCAACACCTCGCTTACAGGAGTACTTTAATTTTGTGGGAATAGATTTGATGTCAGGTGCCTATCCAGATGGCTATCGCAGTGAGGTTAATCTAGCCGCTCTGGATTGGCTAAATACGGTTGCTAAACGCCTGCAACGCGGGTTTTTGTTGACAATTGATTACGGTTATCCAGCCACTCGCTATTACCTCCCATCACGCCACCAAGGGACATTACAGTGCTATTACCGTCACCAGCATCATGATGACCCTTATTTATATGTTGGACATCAGGATATAACCGCTCATGTAGACTTTACTGCTCTGGAGCGTCAGGGCGAATTGTGCGACTTGCATCGGGTGGGATTTACTCAGCAAGGGTTGTTTTTGATGGCATTGGGATTAGGCGATCGCATTACCGCCCTCTCCCGTGTGAATGATCCCCAAGGTCAAGCGATCGCTGAAGCACGGGATGTGATGACAATTATGCAGCGTCGTCAGGCACTACACCAACTCATGAACCCTATGGGATTGGGGGGCTTTGGCGTATTGATTCAGTGTAAGGGGTTAACGACCCAGGAAAGGCAGCACTCCCTCAAGGGTTTAAGTGTGCCGCCACTATCCTGATAGCAATTGACTTTATTCGATTACCAAAGGTGGATACCCCAGTGAAGCGTTCCAAAAATAAACCCGCTCACAATACCGGGATTGGTTAGTACAGATGGTTTCTATGGAAACGTTAGTTGTACTGGTGACATCTAACGACACCGATGCTTGTTGTCCAGGAGAAACTGTCCGAGTCTGAGCCTTCACCCCATCTAGATAAACGTTAACAACAGTTGCAGGGCTATTCCGGTCGTTGTCGCGCATCCCAAAATCTAGCTGTAGGGTCTGAAAAATTACTTCTCCCGGATTGGGTTGAAGCTTACAAGTCATAGATGCAGAACGGTCGCCTGGACCCATGTACAGCCTTGATCTATAAACAGCTTTCCCGACAGAAACATCTCGCGTCTGACGTGCCCAGTTGCCGAGTCCTGTATCAACACAGGTCATTCTGAGGAGAAAGACAGAGAGAAGCGGTGACTCTTGGGCAAATTGCCTGTTTTGTGGTGCTAGAGCCAAAAATAGCAGGGTACTGGCAATGATCTTACTAATTAACTTAGTCTTGTTTTGCATTGAGAGACAGCAAATGCCAATAAGTGTCACGTAAATCATCCCACCTAACGGGAGTTAGACGAAGTGCTTCGGTCGCACTCCCTCTGTATTGAATTTATCATTGTCTTTTTAAAGTTCCACGAGAATAACGCGATCGCGTCCTGTCGTTTTTGCTTCATACAACGCCGCATCAGCCGCCGCAATCAACTTAGCTGGTGTTACACCGGGGCAAGGAATTAAACCCGCGACTCCTAAACTGAGGGTGACATACTGGCTAACGGTTGAACCTGTATGAGCAAGCCTTAGCTGTCTAATTTGCTGGTGAATCGACTTGGCTAAACAGAAGGCTCCCACCACCGTTGTGTGGGGCAAAATCACAGCAAACTCTTCACCTCCATACCGTGCCACTAAATCAGCCGGACGTTTGACGCTGTGACGGAGGGCAGTGGCGACTTGTTTGAGGCACTCATCACCCGCTTGATGCCCATACGTGTCGTTGTAAAGCTTGAAAAAATCAATATCACACATGATGAGCGATAGGGGTTCTTGTTCCCTAGCGAGACGCCACCACTCTTGTTCTATATACTCATCAAACCGACGGCGATTCGCTAACCCAGTTAAACCATCTAAGGTTGCCAGACGTTTTAATTCTTGATTCGCTACCTCTAGTTGTTGATAGAGTTCTGCTTGTTGAATCGCAATTCCCACTTGAGTCGCGAGTTGTTTAAGTAACTCGATTTCCCACAACTGCCACTGCCTGGGTTGACTACAATGCTGAGCAACCAGTAATCCCCATAGTTTTTCCCCTTGCAGGAGCGGCACTACCAAATTGGCTTTAACCTGAAACTGGGCTAGTAAATTGACATAGCAGGGAGTCAAATCGGCTGTATAGATATTCTCCAAAGCTTGAATTCGACCTTGTCTGTATGGCTCAATGCAGAGTTCTTTGACAAAGCAATCATCCTGGATTGTTCGTCCCAGTGTGGGAGTCCACCCTTGCCCAACCGATTCTACAATTACAATCCCACTCCAGTTTGGCTCAAAGCGATAAATAATCACTCGGTCGGTTTGAAGAAACTGCCGCACTTCCGCGACTGTCGTATTCAGCACCTTGGTAAGGTCAAGAGACTGACGAATCCGTGCTTGGATAGCTGCCATCAGCCGCTCCCTCAAGAATTGCTGTCGTAGAGCCTCATCAGTTTGCTTGTGTGTAGTGATGTCAATATAAGCGATCGCAACCCCATACCCTTCTAGAGGGATAGGAGCGGCTGTGACACTAATCCAGGAAATTTTATTACCTGGTTTCACTATTCCTTGCTCAATATTTTCAATCAGGCAATTTTCTTTTAAGGCTCTAACACTGGGATACTCTTCCGGTGGCATCGGCGTGCCATCCGAGCGAATAATCTGCCATTCTTCACCATCGTAGTTTCTTTGGATATGTTCTTCGCTTAGAACCCCTAAAATCTTCTCTGAGGCAGGGTTGACTTCAATAATTTTGCCAACTTCATCAGTGATGGAAATACCAATAGGGAAGAGTTGAAACAGCAGTCTGTATTTTTCTCGGCTTTCTCTAAGGGCTTTTTCGGCTTGTTTATTTGCCGTAATATCGGTGAATGTCCCGACGTAACCTTTTACCTCTGCGTTTTCCCCTTTTTCCGCGATCGCTTCTGCTAAAACCCAGGTTATCGCTCCATCCGGGTGCTGAAAACGACATTCAACTTTATAGGGTCGATTTTCATTTCTCATCCGGTTCCATTCTCTAAAGACACGCTTTCGATCATCCGGATGGAGCGCTTTTACCCAACCTTCTCCAAAACTCTCTTCCCAAGACATCCCAGCAAGTTCACACCAGCGATCATTAACGTAGATGCATTGTCCTTGGGCATCGGTGCGGAATATCCCAACTGGTGACATTTTTGTCAGGGTGTAATAGCGGTATTCACTGTCTCGGAGAGCGGCTTCTGCAAGTTTACGATCGCTAATATCGAGAGCAACTCCGTCTACAATCACATCACCATTACTCATCCGGCAATATCGCGCTCGATCATGTACCCATTTAGTTTGACCGGATGTTGTGATCAGCCGATACTCACAATCAAACGGCTCAAGATTTTCCATAGCAGTTCTTGCCGTCTGACGGAATTGTGATTGATCGTCGGGATGAACCAGTTGGAACAAGCACTTTGGCTGTTGCATTGCTGCTTTTGGCTCAATACCCGTGAGTTCCTGTAAACCAGCACTGGCAAAGGGTACACTCACCTTGCCATCAGGATGCAAAACGGCTCGATAGACTGAGCCTGGTAGATTTGTTGCGATACTTTCAGTCAGTTTGGCTAAGGCTTCTAGTTCCTGTTCTCTCTGCTGTAGTGCCTTTTCTGCTGTTTGGTAACTTTCGGTGTTATCTTCCCAAACTAAAAGAATTTCTGGATTGATAGCTGTCTCTGGAATCATGCGAACCTTGGCTGTGACCCACAACGTTCTGTTATTTTTCCGGTAGATACGGTATTTGCAATCTGCGACAAGTTGAGAGTCGATGCACTTTGCGATCGCATCTGTCTGTTTTTCCTGGTCTTCCGGATGAATAAGGCTAAAGCTTGACTGGTTTGTTAATTCCTCTACCCCATAACCCAGGTAAGCAGCGCCAAACTGACTGACTGAAAGAATTACTCCGGCTGAGTCAATCCTGAAATAAATACACGGAAGACTTTCGTATAAAGTTTGACATCGCATGAGTTCTTACCGCTTCTTGTATAGTTTTTTAACCAGAATTCCGTGACTCGACTTCGTTTTTGGTAGAATTCGCTAATAGATGCCGAAAGAAAATTTGTTTTAAAAAGCATTTTTCTTGAAAATTCTTTCCAGGGTGCTACGTCTCGGATTTAGTGAAAGAAAGATTTTAATACAAATAGCTATTTACGCAAGAGCTAAGAAAAATTAGTGTTCAGCGTATAATTTTTAATGCGGTTAAAGCTAAAATTTTTCAAAGAGCTAAATCAAGTTTTTTTAAATTTCAGCTCTATCTAATTAGATTAACTAGGAAAATTACAAATAAATATTAGTTAGAAAAGTTATTAAGCAATACAGTCAAGGGCGCACCACTGTGCGCCCTTACAAGAAATTTGGACTTCATTGCTTGAAAAAGGGTATAAAACTAATTCAATTCTTGATGTAATTGTCTAAATACAAAATTGGGTAAGGGCGCAAGGCTTTGCGTCCCTACCCAATCTTTAATGCAATATCAAAGTGAAGCGGGATTAGACAGAGATGAACACAGTAGAGGCGTTATCAATTAGAGTACTCGCTTGAACTCCAGTTAAGAAGGCAAGAGTCTCGTCATTAAATCCAATCACAGCGTTACTTTCATCTTGTGTGATTGATAACTGACCAAAGGTTAAACCATTAGCAAGACTAATGAAGTCTTCTTCAATTTGGAAGTCGAGAATGGTATCAGTGCCTTCACCACTAGCTAGTACGAAGGTATCGCTGCCGTTACCACCGGAGAAGTCATCTCCTACCAAGGTGTCGTTACCCAAACCACCCCGAATCAGGTCATTACCATCATCGCCCCAGATGAAGTCATCGCCAGCATCGCCATACAGTGAGTCATTGCCAGCTTTCCCACCGATGCGATCGCTTCCTTCCCCACCATAGATGATGTCATCACCACCAACGTCACCACCAGGGGATTTGTCGTTGAGGTCACCCCGCAAGGTATCATCACCCTCTTCACCAAAGATTTGGTCATTCCCCAAACCACCAGCAACGGTATCATCTCCACCACTGGCAAAGATGAAATCGTCAACATTGTCAGCACCAACGAGGGTTTCACTCTCCTGATTGCCTTGGATGATAGTGCGATCGAGGGCGGCAAGACCAACACGTAAATCAACGTTGAGAGGGTTCTCTAAATCCAGAAGGATGATTTCGTTGTTATCAATCTCCGGAGGACGCCCAACTGAGAAGGGATAGTTGTTGTCATTGGCAACTAGCAGCGTATCTTCATCAACCACTAACACATCTTCAATCGTGACGAAGGGGAAGTCAAAGGTCGTGCTACCATCACCGTTTAGATCATTGGGGTCACTGATATTGAGCAAATCGACAACTTCTTCTTTGGCAAAAAAGCCCTCGGAATCTTTCTGTGTGAGGTCAATTTTGAAGATTTTTTTGAATTCGGCGGTGTCGGCTTGTCCACTATCCCGTTCAATAACGAGGTATTCATTCTCGTTAATCACAGTAAAATCCCCGATCGCATGGTTGGGGTCTTCTAAGCCATAGAAGCCAGCTAGCCCCGTATAATCAGCAGAGGCGACATCAAACTCGTAGATTCTTAGGGCGTTGTCTGGATCACCTGTAACTGAACCTTCTAACAATGGATACAGTGTTGCCTGGTCAGGGCTAATTGCCATCCCCTCAAAACCTCTGGAACCCCCTAGGTTAGACACGGCTTCACCTGCTAAGACATCAGGGTTATCAGGCGATCGCACAAATTCCCCTGTCACTTCATCACGAACTTCATCGGCTGTTCCTGGGAAATCGGAGAAGAACCCATCCACTCCCAAGCGGATAAACTGTTCGTACTCCAGTTCTGGGTTTCCGTTGTAGTCCTCAGTCAAGAAAACATCTTCATCCCGGAAGGTGTAGGGATGTACGAGTAAGCCTGCCGCATGGGCATCTTCAACAACAGGTAAAATTTCACCTGTGAGTCGTTCAGTTACGTCAGCGACACCATCTCCATTCGTATCAATTGGGGTTTCCAAAGGTTCTGTCAGCACAAACGTTCGCTTCCAGGGACCAATCCCATCGGCATAAGTGGCGACAAAATCTTGGAGACTCTCCCGACTAATCAAATCCCCATAAGTACGAGAGTCACCACTAGCGACAAAATCATAAGGCTGTACCGAAAACTCATCAAACAACTGCACCAGTGGTAGGTCAATTCCCGCCTCTGCCATCAGTTGTGTCAAATCTTCTTGGAGATTTGTCACTTCAAAGGACTGGATGAACACCCGATCCGGGTCAGTAAACCCAGTTTCCACCAAGGTTTCAATCAGTGGTTCTTCCAGGGACAGTCCAACAGAATCAAAGTAGGTGGGGTGCTTAGTTTCCGGATAGATGCCAATTACACGACCCGTTTCGGCTTCAACCTGCTTAACCAGGTCAATGATTTCCTCTAAAGTAGGAATTTTTAACCCATCGTCATCAAATTCGGTTCCCCGCAGGTCTGGTAAACGTTCTCTTGCGTTGAGAGTCTTCAGTTCTTCTAGGGTGAAGTCTTCAGTGAACCAACCCGTGACTTCTTGACCATCAATAATTTTGGTAGTTTCGCGGTCAGCAAATTCTGGGCGGTCAGCAACGTCTGTGGTGCCAGAGATTTCATTCTCGTGACGAGCAACCAAGATACCATCTTTAGTGGAAACTAAGTCAGGTTCGATAAAGTCAGCCCCTTGTTCGATCGCAAGTGCATAAGCTTCCAGAGTATGTTCTGGACGCAAACCACTTGCACCTCGGTGTCCAATGACAATTGGCGCTTCCCCAGTGAGGGTGTTGAGGTCGAAGAAGTTTGGGGTTGGAATTGGCGCATCGAGTAGTTTGCCTGTTGCGTCGAAATGGAGCAAATAGGGACCAAATTCTTCACCTATCCAGATTGTGCCATCAGCCGCAAAGACAAAGGATTCTGTGTCAAAATCTGCTCCAGTCAAAAGGCGATCGCTTGTGCCTTCATTCTGAATTTCAAAAGGAACTTTATTGTCGGGGTCAGACAGTTGAATGAAGTCCAAAACCTCCACACTACCATCGCCATTCTCTGCACCATTAAAACTAGGAGCGAGTTGATAGATTCGGAGCAGGTAATCAGAGCTGTTGGTTCTACTACCGAAGCCGTTATCAGAGAGAAACCAGTAAGAATCGTTGCTAGCAAACTGAACCCCACTAAAGCCTTGGACTGGTGGGCTGTCAAATGGTCCAGTGCGACCGTTTCCCGAAACATCTTCACCAGTAGGAGGACCTTCAGCGAATGTATCTGCGGGGAGGAGAGCAAAGCCTTCAAGTTGTACGTTAGCCATGTTTCGTTATGGTCGCTATACCAAAATACTGAGTTGTCACGCCCCATAGCGTCCCATGAGAGTATTAATAACTTGCTATAGCAAGTTAAAGAATTAGTCTGAATAAGATTAGCTTTAGGTTAAAAAAGCAAAGTGCATATTAGTGGCTTTTATACAAGAGGTCGATAAATTTTTTGTTGATAAAATAAAATCTAATTTGCTTAAAAATGTTTTTCTAAATTCAATAAATATAATCCTAAGAATATCTACATTACTCAAGTGTTTATCTGTGCCTATAGACAGCTAACACTTAAGTTTCATCGTTGTTTTTTTTACGAGAGTGCGATCCGCCGCAAGATGGCAGCACTTTGCGATCGCATTTCAACTCAGTCGGGAATCCCTACTCATAAAGTAGAACCCCCCTACAGTTTTGATAGCAAGCCATAGGCACAATTTTGGACAGAGTAAGAGCCAAAACGATCTGGCGATTGCTTGCCTCAACACCCATCATCACTATGAAAGACTTTTTAAGAAGAACACATTCTTTAGCTCTAAACCAATTGATTGGGATGAAGCTATTGTCCGGGCATAAACCCGACGTTCTCCTGTTTGACTCCGCAGTTGCCGCTTCTGATATTGCCTTTATGCTCGGTGCTGACTGGGATGGGTGTAACGGAGTTGTCATGCCTAACCGTGATAGGGTAGCTGTTAACACGGCAGCAAACTTGGTAGGAGCTTCATGGTGTCAGCAGGGAGACTCAACGGCTTTACTCACCAGATTGACGACGGATGAACTTTTGAGGCGATATGCAATAGGTGATAGGAATTTCGCCAACGCTAACTTGAGGTGTGCTTTGCTTTGTGAGCAGAACTTGAGTCAATGCAACTTAACTTACGTGAAGCTGAATTTTGCTGACCTGAGTGGGGCAAATCTCAGTGGCGCTGACTTAACGGCAGCAGACTTAAGTGACGCGAACCTGAGTGGAGCAAATCTCAGCCAGACCAGTATGTACAGGACAAACCTAACTAGAGTAAACCTTAGTGAAGTCAACTTAAAAGGAGCAAATCTAAGTAAAGCCTCCTTGAGGGATGCTTGCCTTCATCAGGCAGATTTGACAGGAACAAACCTTAGCTTTGCCGACCTCAGAGGAGCAGCGCTTGATGAAGCGTCCTTGAGTGGAGCTAACTTAACTGGAGCAAAGTTGACACAAGGACAGTTGCCCTTGTAGATCAGCACTGTGGGTAGGTGACTAGCATTTGATCAGTGTTATCATCAGTGAGCGAAAATCTGGAAACTGATAGCTGATCATGGTTGCAGTAGCGATTTTAGCGGCGGGACGTGGAACACGGATGAAATCTGACCTACCTAAGGTCTGCCACACATTGGGTTCAATGTCCCTCGTTGAACGAGTTCTTCATAGTTGTCTCTCGATTGAACCCTCACGCCGTCTCGTGATTGTCGGCTATCAGAGTGAACAAGTAAAACAATCGTTGAATGCCTTTACTGGTCTTGAGTTTGTCGAACAGACCGAGCAACTGGGAACGGGTCATGCAGCCCAACAACTCCTCCCACACTTGGAAGGCTTCACGGGTGATTTGCTGATTTTGAATGGTGATGTTCCTCTGTTGCGACCCAATACAATTAAACAGTTGCTGGAAACGCATCAAGCTCATCAGAATGCCGCAACTCTCCTCACGGCTCAAATGCCTAACCCACAAGGGTATGGACGTGTTTTTTGTGATGGTCAAAGTCTGCTGAAACAGATTGTAGAAGACCGAGACTGTACAGCCGCTCAAAAGAAAAACCACCGGATTAATGCAGGAGTGTACTGCTTCAACTGGCCGCAACTGGCAAAAGTGCTGCCGCAACTGCAAGCGAATAATGACCAGAAAGAGTATTACCTGACTGATGTGGTGAATTACCTGGAGCCAGTGATGGCGTTGGATGTTGAGGATTACCAGGAAATTCTTGGGATTAATGACCGCAAGCAGCTTGCGAATGCTTATGAGATTTTGCAAACACGGGTAAAAGATGCCTGGATGAGTGCGGGAGTAACGCTAGTCCACCCAGGCACGATTACGATTGATGACACCGTAGAATTGGAACCCGATGTGCTGATTGAACCTCAAACTCATCTGCGAGGGAAAACGGTAATTGGTTCCGGTAGCCGTATTGGGCCAGGGAGTATGATTGAAAATAGCCAGTTGGGTCAGAATGTAACGGTGCTGTATTCAGTCGTGAGTGACAGTGTTGTTAAAGATGGCACTCGGATTGGGCCTTACACTCATCTACGGGGTCATGTGGAAGTGGGGGAATCCTGTCGGGTAGGAAATTTTGTAGAACTGAAAAATTCGACATTAGGCGATCGCACAAATGTTGCCCACTTATCCTATTTGGGAGATGCAACCCTTGGGACACGAGTCAACATTGGTGCCGGGACAATTACGGCTAACTACGATGGGGTAAAGAAGCATCGTACAGAAATTGGCGATCGCACAAAAACTGGCTCTAATAGTGTACTCGTTGCCCCTGTTACCTTAGGAGAAGATGTCACCGTTGCCGCTGGTTCTGTCGTGACAGAAGATGTTCCTGATGATTCTCTAGTTGTTGCGCGTGCGCGTCAGGTTGTTAAACCGGGTTGGCGTTTAAAATCTCAAGAATAAAAGCGTTCAGAAGTATGAAGAAGCCGGAAAATCCTCTTACGGGAGAAGCACTAATTAAGGAAGTCTGTCGGCGGATTCGGGTTGCCCGTAGCTACTGGGATGCTCATAATAACGCTGCCTGTCGGGGAGAACGCGTTAAGCGAAGCTATTCCGAAGGAAATCGCGCTTTAGCGCTTTACAACACGCTGACTAAAGAACAAAAAGACAAGATTCCGCAGCAGTTGCGGGTGTGGCTTCGCTACCGCAGTGAAAAATACTTTGGGGCACACCGAACGCCGCCTAAGTCGAAACGAAAGTCGAAATAGTAATTTCCTTGGGTTGTGGGGGAAATGCGATCGCACTGTGAAACCAGGGGTTTATCTGAAGTGAGGGGCGATATAGCTCTACACCATACAGTTTTAACTTGGTAGAGTAGTCACAGATCGACTCAGCTATTGGATCAGCTCTCCGATTTTATAAAACATGGATATCATGCTTTCCTCTACGTCAGCGTTTAATCTTCATGTGTTGCTAGAGCAAACTGAGACAGGGCGAACCCTTGCGTCGATCGCTGAACTAGCGAACTGCCAGGTGGAGGCAGACACTCGAAAGGAAGCACTACAAGCAATTCAAGAACTGGTGAGCGATCGCCTAAGTAGCGTTGAAGTTTTGCCACTAGAAATCTCTCTCAAAGAGCCTGTTCGAGAAAATCCGTGGACAGAATTTATTGGAATGTTTGAGGGGGATGCTGAGTTTGCGGAGATGGCAGCACAATGGCAGGCGGAACGCGACCAGGATGCAGATGATGCGATATGAGTCTTTGGATTTTGGATACTGATCATGTTTCGCTACTGTTGGGGCGGCATCCACAGGTCAGTCGTCGGGTAGCTGAAGTGGGAGCAGATGTCGCTATTACAGTTGTGACTGTTCAGGAGCTTTTTAATGGTTGGGTAGTGCGAATCAATGATGCGAAAGACACGCAAGATTTGGTACGGCTATATGGCAAGCTGAACCGCACGATCGCACTGTGTAAACGGGTACCCGTGGTAGGTTTTGATCAAGCTGCTGGCGATCGCTATCAACAACTGCTGATTGAAATCCCTTCATTGTCAAAAAAGCGCTTGCAAAAGGATATGCGAATTGCTGCAATCGCATTATCAATTGAGGCAATTGTTGTTACACGCAATTATCGGGATTTTTCTCAGGTTCCAGGGTTACTTTTGGAGGATTGGACTCAGGAAAGGTGAGCGATCGCCAATTCATTACGCTACGATGGTCGCTAGGCGAACCGCCAAAGGCATCGCACCAGTGAGCTTTGATTGAAGTATGGCAAAGCAGGAACATCCCCTTACAGGAGTTGCACTCATTAAGGAAGTCTGTCGGCGGATTCGGGTTGCCCGTAGCTACTGGGATGCTCATAATAACGCTGCCTGTCGGGGAGAACGCGTTAAGCGAAGCTATTCCGAAGGAAATCGCGCTTTAGCGCTTTACAACACGCTGACTAAAGAACAAAAAGACAAGATTCCGCAGCAGTTGCGGGTGTGGCTTCGCTACCGCAGTGAAAAATACTTTGGGGCACACCGAACACCACCCAAGTCGAAACGAAAGTCGAACATGAACTTTTGAGAACAAAGGCAGAAATTCCAGATTTAAAGGGTGAGCCTGGATGATGTAAGTGGGAACACTAAAGGATAGAAGCTGCTTCACTGTTCCTTCAACCTCACACATCACTCATGACAGACACACTGAGCCAGATACAAGACTTTGTTAAGTATGCCCGCTCCTCAGAGCGCGAAAACAGTGAATCTCAGGTGTTTTTAGAGCGCCTCTTTAAGGCATTTGGACACGATGGATATAGGGACGCAGGAGCGGCGCTAGAATACCGAATTAAGCGAAAGGGCAAGTCTACCCAGTATGCAGATCTGTTTTGGGAAGATCGTTTGTTGGTGGAGATGAAGAGTCGGGGAGAGAAGTTGGAGAAGCATTACGACCAGGCTTTTGAATATTGGCTGAATGCCACACCAAAACGCCCGAAGTACGTGGTTCTCTGCAACTTTAATGAGTTTTGGATTTATGACTTCGATCTGCAACTTCGGGAACCTGTTGATCGGCTGAAGCTGGAAGAATTGCCTGATCGCTACACAGCTTTGAACTTTCTCTTTCCCGAAAACCGCAAGCCACAGTTCGCTAATAATCAGGTTGATGTGACCCGTGAAGCGGCGGATAAGGTGGCAAGGGTCTATAACCAGATGGTTGCAAGGGGAGAAGATTCCGAAGCTGCACAACGGTTTATTCTGCAATGTGTGATGGCTCTGTTCGCCGAAGATATCGATCTCCTGCCAAGGGGATTCTTTACAGAAGTATTGGAAGAGTGCCGCAGTGGAGCCAGTTCCTATGACTTGATTGGTGGGTTGTTCCGGCAGATGGGAAGCCCCAAGCCTGCTCGTAAAGATAGTCGCTATCGAAATGGGCTCTTCAGTAACCAGTATGCTAAACTAACAATTAAACTGCCAATTAAGCAAACATCTAACTCGGAAGTTTTCAAAATTTCTAAACCCGTAGGCAGAGCGTTTAATCAACTTAAGCTTATTATTAATACCTTCGACAACACCACTCGTAGTCTTATGATCGAAGTAAGCAATAATCTCATCTAGCCAACGAATAATAGTGTTCTGACTATCAGGAAAATATTTTTTGGCTTCTGATCGCCATACTCCCAGTTTAAATAAACCGGTTAACCAATGATTAGCCTGCTCAAAAATCTGTCTGATTTTCTCTTTTAATTCATGCATACTATTAAGAGTAGGAGATACATCTTTAACTTGAACGAGTTTGGCTTTTTGCTCTTCATTTAGGTCTGATTCATTCTTAAGTAATACATATTTACTTTTCTTCAATCCTTCTAAAACTTTCTCTTGAACTGCTTTGTCTTCTGACGTTTTTGCTTTTTTAATTACATCTTCTGCTTGTCTCTTCTCTCGCTTTCTTTGGGTATCTAATTCCTTATTTATTTGTGCCATTACATGAAATCTGTCGGCGACCACTTGTGCATTTGGCATCAGCTCTGTTACTACATTTTTGTACCCTTTCCACAAATCTATACTTACTTCTTCTACTTTCTCTAATACCTCTTTTCCCCATCCCAGCATGACTTCCCTGATTTCTTCTTGTGTCCTTCCATCCAGCATCCCAATTAGCTTAGACTTCTCTAAATCTATTAATACGGCACAGTAATTTCCTTTCCCTTTAATTAGAGCTATTTCATCAATCCCTAATCTCTTCAACTCGCTGGGTTTGGCTTTCAAGAATTCTTTCGATGCGTCTTTTAACATCCTTTCTATTTCTTCTGTTGTCACCAACCCTTTTTTCGCTATGCTGTGGATATCGTTCTCTAAAACTTCTTGGATTATTTGCTTGGCTAGCCGTTTCGTATAGGTTCTTCTTTTTCTGACAAACTCTAACTCTTCACTAAATGGCTTGACACATTTTTTACATTTAAACTGTCGTCTGTTAATTTCTAAATATATGAAAGTCTCTCCCCAAGGTAAATCTTTTACTAGGTATCGATGGTTTTGATGTAATCTGTGGCTTCTTGTTCCACAACGTGGACAGCTACTTTCCTTGCCAATCCGTTCCACCTGTAAAATTATTCCAATCCCCTCATGCTGGCGATGTGAGATGACTTTTATTCCCTCTATATTCAATAGCTGAGATGACTTTTATTCCCTCTATATTCAATAGCTTTGTTAAAAACTTTATGTCTTTTTTCGTCCTCATGGCTGTCCTATGCACCTAAAAGCTCTGGCTTCGGCTTATAATTAATACCTAATGCGCCTCCTGTGTCAATTATCGCAATAAATCTACCAACTATTTGCTAGATTTATTTATAGTTCTTTACTTTTTCAACTATTGATTTAGCATATTAGCTACTGAAGAGCCTCGAAATGTACCCTACTTCAACGGTGGAATCTTTGCGGAGATCGATCCGATTCCGCTAGATCCGGATGAAATCAAACTCTTGCTGGAAGCTTCAGCAGAGAAATGGTCAAAGGTCGAGCCTGCGATTTTTGGTACTCTGTTTGAGGGCAGCATGGGTAAGAAAGAACGCCATGCATTAGGAGCACATTTTACCAGTGAGGCAGATATTCAAAAGGTGGTGTTGCCAACAATCGTGCGTCCCTGGCGAGAACGAATTGAAGCGGCTTCTACGTTAAAAGAATTACTAGCATTGCGGCAGGAACTTAACCAGTTTAAGGTGCTTGATTCGGCATGTGGCAGCGGTAATTTTCTGTATGTGGCTTACCGGGAGTTAAAACGCCTTGAAGCTCTACTGCTGGCAAAGATCCACGAAAAATTCAGTGATCGCACCGCAGCTCAAATTGGAACGCTCTCCCTCATTAGTATCAAACAGTTTTACGGCATTGATAGGAAACAGTTTGCAGTGGAATTGGCAAAAGTAACTTTGATGGTCGCGAAAAAGCTGGCACTGGATGAGGAAAACAAACTACTTGATATCGCTCAGATGAGTTTACCGCTAGAACTTGATCGGGCTTTGCCATTAGATAACCTGGATAAAAACATCATTTGTGATGATGCGCTGTTTTGCAATTGGGAACCTGTCGATGCAATTATTGGCAATCCGCCTTATCAATCGAAGAACAAGATGCAGCAAGAATTTGGGGAAGCTTATGTGCGAAAAGTGCGCTCAAAATATGATGCCGTTCCCGGACGGGCAGATTATTGTGTCTACTGGTTTCGTCGTGCCCATGATGAACTGAAACCTAGTGGTCGAGCAGGTCTGGTGGGAACGAACAGCATCCGGCAAAACTATTCCCGTGAAGGTGGTTTAGATTACATCGTTGCAAGTAACGGAATAATTACTGAGGCAGTTTCTAATCAAGTCTGGTCAGGTGATGCCGTTGTTCATGTTTCAATTGTTAACTGGATAAAAGGTGAGCAAACAGGAAAGAAAAAACTCTACACCCAATTTGGCGATAACAAAGATAGTCCTTGGAAAGTAGTAGAACTAGATCAGATAAATTCGTCACTATCCGCTAATTTTGATGTTAGTAAAGCTAAAAGAATTCAAGCTAATGCTAAATCTTGTATTTGCTATCAAGGACAAACTCATGGTCATGAAGGTTTTCTTCTTAGTCCTGATGAAGCTAAGAAATTAGATAATGATAAATTAGCTAGAGCAGCTTTACATCCTTACTTGATTGGCAACGATCTTCTAAAGCGCCCTGATAGCTTACCTTCCCGTTTTGTTATTGACCTAAATATTTGTTCTGATATTTTCTCTGCTATGAGATATGGTGCTGCGTTTGAGCATGTTCAGAAATATGTTATGCCAGCCATGAAAGCAAATGCAGACGAAGAGCGGGAAGAGACAGGTAAGGAAGTTTGTCCTCGGCAATTACATTTTCGGTATTGGTGGAAATTCTGGAGAGGACGGCTTGAGATGCTGAATAATCTTGTAACGTTACCTCGTTACGTCGCCTGTTCCCGTCATATAAAACGCTCAATTTTTGAATTTATTCACCGTGAAATTCATCCTAACGATGCGCTGCAAGTTTTTCTGGTAGCTGATGATTACTCTTTTGGTATTTTGCAATCAGATATTCACTGGGTATGGTTTGTAGAGCGCGGCTCAACTGTTAAACGTGATCCTCGGTATACCTCAGAAACTGTTTTTGATACCTTCCCCTTTCCCCAATCGCCTAAACTATCCCAGGTGAAAAAAGTGGCAGCAGCAGCGGTGAAATTACGGCAACTGCGGCGCAAGGTAATGTCTGAGAATCAGTGGAGTTTGCGCGATCTATACCGCACCTTAGATCTTCCCGGCGATAATCCCCTCCGCAAAGCCCATGCCGAACTTGATGCTGCGGTTCGAGAAGCATACGGCATGAAAGCCAATGGAGATTCGCTTCAGTTCTTGCTGAATTTGAACTTTGAAGTGGCGGAACGAGAGACACAAGGCTTGGCTGTGGTCGCTCCTGGCTTGCCTCCTTGCGTAACTGAAGCCAGCGAATTCATCACTGATGATTGTGTGAAAATGCCAGAGTAAAGCATCTTACTAGAATTGCAGTATTTGTTTCCCGTAAGCAATTCTATACAAGCTTTTGAAGGTGCTAAAGCGATCGCTCACGCCTCAATTTCCCAATCCTCAACCTGCAACCCCTCAATTCACCCAAACTCTCGTGTATTGTGTGCCACCAGCGTTAGCCCTCTTCTGTCACTCTCCGGTTTTCCCTATTATTAATATTTCCTACAAAGGAGGTATATTAAGGAATACAGCGTTTGCCCATCTAATTTTGGCAATTTCTCTACTCTGATCAATTTCTATGAAGGAAAAAGTCTGCGATCGCCTACCATAGGTTAGTTCTAGAATTCAGCAATGGCAAAAGTTTTCGGAGAGTGACAGAAGAGGGATATCAAGAGCGATTAATTTGTTGATATTTTATTTTTAGCTTAGCAAAAGTGGCTGCTATTCAGCTTACAATACTACGAATTTCACTAACCATCCTACCAAATAAAAAGTGCAATGAAGCGAGAACTATCTAATTTAATAAAACTTCTATACAGTGCAGTAATGATGTCCTTTTTTGGATTCAAAAACAAGTATTTTAAACTAATCAATAAAGATTATGGCTACACTAAGTTTCATTCACAATTTGGAGAAGATAGATATATTGTAGAAAACATAGAGTTTTTGCAAAAAGGAGTTTTTATAGATATTGGAGCAGGTCATCCAACTTATCTTTCAAATAGTTACTTCTTTGAAAAAAATGGCTGGAAATGTATCTGTATTGATGCCGATATTAATCAAATTGAATTACTCAAAAGAGAACGCTTAAACGTAGAATGGGCTGCTATTTCCCTTCAAGAAGGAGAAATAAGCTTTAATCAATCTTTCTTGCCAGAGTTATCCTCTACTTTGCAAAAGGGTAAATATGAGGGACTAATTAAAATTCCCTTTAGAGATTCTGTAAAAGTTCCAGCTTTCAGACTAGGAACTTTACTTGAAAAATATAATATTGGAGCAATTGATATCTTAGATATAGATGTTGAAGGGACTGAACTAGAAGTCTGGAAAACTTTTGATTATGAAAAGCACAAACCTAAAGTTGTAATCATCGAATACTACGGATTAGGTTTGGGTGATAATTCTGAAAAGTTTTTAAACTTTTTTGCAAAACTTCCTTATAAGCTTGTTCATACTACCTGTACGAATTTCATTTTCGTTAATCATGAAACATCAGTTAAATTCTTAAAATAGCTAAAAATAGTGAAAAATAAAGGTTTTATCGACCAAAAGATTTCTCTTGCTAAACATAAGCCTATGAGCAACTCAGCTAACTAAAGAGAAACTTTTGGTAAATTAATGATGAAACTTGTCCCCTTGCCCTCCGCACTTTCAACCACAATCGTCCCTTGATGCGCCTCAGTAATACTCTTTGCTAAAAATAATCCCAATCCCCAGCCTGTTTGATCCTCAGCAGCGCTAGTTCGACGAAATTGTTGAAATAGGATTGATTGAGCGTCTAAGGCAATCGGATTGCCTTCATTATGGATAGTAAGGCTGATCTGCGTTTCATTTTGCTGGAGCGTGAGTGTAATCGGTGTCCCAAACGCACCATATTTCACAGCGTTAATTGCTAAGTTTTCAATCACTCGCCGTATTTCTTTACGGCTGCAATAACTCCTGATATCAGAATCACAAACCACAACAAACCGCTCTCCATAAGCGAAGCTCAAATCCTCCGCTACCTCCTGGACTAGCATCTCTAAATTGCATTCTTCAAATTCAATCTTTAAGCTCTGCCCTGCCCGCAGCCGACTTGCATCGAGCAGATTTTGAATCATCGAATCTAGCCGATTGACCGCATTGATCATCTTCATCGCCACATCCAGGTGGGTGTCTCCTCGTTCAAGCCGCCGCAGAGTTAGTTGAGTTCCCATTTTTACAACATTAAGGGGGCCTCTGAGGTCGTGAGTTAACGTCACCATAAATAGCTCTTGAATATCTTGCAGCGTCTCGGAGAATTGAGTGGCAGCGTCATTAACGGCTTGCTCAATGGAGCCGATAATGATGTCTCGTTCTCTCACTTCTAAAGGTGCTTCTTCCTCTAAAACTTGAAAGATTACTTGACGAAGAATGTGGTATTCGAGAATGAGCTGAGTCATGGAGTAGTCAGCATACCCCGCCCGTTCATGCCCATGCTTCTTGCCAATTCGCGTGCTTTCTACCTCGTCGGACGCGATTCGGGCAGATGTCCTGACAATCGTGTTTGAGAGTTCATCTACCAGTTGGTTTAAGTACAGAGGTAGCGAATTTTGTAAGACAAGAGAATCCTGATGCATTGACGCTTTGACTTCATCCCGCGCCCGCTCCTCCCACATCTTCATAATTCTTTCAACATTTTGCTTAAGACAGTCAGAAGCTTGATTAGACATGGATTGCAGGAACACCAAAACCAGGAAAGAGCCAGCTTAAAGCTGCCTGAGATTATAGCAATATCTATAATTCAATTCCATCAAGATGAATAGGAACCGAATCAAGCCTCTGCTTTAAGTTCAAATTTATGCCTTTTAGATAAATGATGCAGACCTCTGTATCAAGAAGATATTTCATTCCAACCATTCGCGTTCATCCTTAACCCAGGAAATATCTAAATTGTCGGCCCCTCGAAGTGGATGGGGAACTACTTTATGAGACGGCTGCCATTACCGACTATCTCGATACTGTCGTAGCCAGTAACAAGTTCAGCCCATCTAATCCGCTGTCCAAGGCTCGGATGCGCCAGATTATGGCAATTATTGATAGCTATTTCTATTCACCTGCAATCACGACAATTGTGATACAGCGTCTAATTGTGCCAAGTCAGGGTGGCAAAACAGATGAGGACGCAGTGAAAAATGCGATCGCGCCTGCAAAAACCGCAGCAGAGGCGATCGAGTCGCTCACTGTTGGTAGTTCATATCTGCTAGGCAGCGAATTGAGCATCGCCGATTTCTACCTGATTCCAATCTTTATCTACCTCTCGCAGACACCAGAGTTTGATGCAATTACCGCTCAAACTCCTAAACTGAGGACTTGGTGGGATGAGGTCAATAAGCTCAAGAGCGTGAACCAAGTTTGCGCGTAACTTCTAATCTCCCTGCCTTATTCTTTTCCTATCTTGCTTACCAGCGAAATGATTACAAAATTAATACTCTCGTTCCTCTAAACCCGTCCTTTAACGAGTTGCGATTTGAGTTATGTCCTTAATTTGCTATATAGTCTCCTTTTGGACTTAACTCGCTGAAATCTTCTGATCTATGACCTTGATTCAATCCTCCTCACCGGGGCGGCATACTACCTCTCGTAGCGTTGGACGCAACTACCAATCTC
Organism: Symplocastrum torsivum; assembly: GCF_059505465.1. Taxonomy (NCBI): domain Bacteria; kingdom Bacillati; phylum Cyanobacteriota; class Cyanophyceae; order Oscillatoriales; family Microcoleaceae; genus Symplocastrum; species Symplocastrum torsivum. The sequence goes on from NZ_JCACKQ010000071.1 coordinate 31,231, forward strand.
TGTTTGTCATGCTAATCGTTAGCGTTTTCCTACTAGGAGGAATTGGCTCTCGTCTTGCATACTTACAGATAATTCAGGGAGAACAGAATCGGCAGCTAGCAGAAAATAATCGAATTCGTCTAATTCCAAAGCCACCCGTGCGGGGAAATATTTTTGACTGTAAGGGCAAAATATTAGCAAGTAGCCGCTTGTCTCACTCAGTATTTCTCTGGCCGATCGCACTCAAGCCAAATGAGTGGCCTCAAACCCTCAAACGCCTCTCAGAGCTTTTAAATATTCCCCAAGAAGAAATTCAAAAACGTGTAGAACAAGAGGGCTTTAACTCGCCTTCGCTCATCCGGATTGCCCGTGGTCTTAGCCCCGCTCAGATTACAGCCCTCGAAGAATACAGTGACCAACTCGAAGGCGTAGAAGTTGATATTGAAGCTGTGCGGAACTATCCCAACGGGGATTTAGCTGCTCATGTTCTCGGCTACACGGGTGAACTGAATGACGAAGAGTTTGCCGAACGAAAACCTGAAGGCTATCGTCTGGGTGACATCGTTGGTCAGATGGGTGTCGAAGAGGCTTTTGAGCAACAGCTACGAGGAGAATGGGGCGGTCAGCAGGTCGAGGTTGATGGTGCAGGTCAAGTGCTACGGATTCTGGGGCAAAAAGAAGCCAAAGCGGGTAAAGATGTCACTCTTACTCTTGATCTCGATCTCCAGAAAGCCGCAGAAGCCGCATTAGGCAATCGTAAAGGTGCAATTGTTGCACTCAACCCTAACAATGGTGCGGTTCTAGCAATGGTCAGCCGCCCAACCTATGACCCCAATCTCTTTTCAACCCGAATTACTCCAGATACTTGGAAGCAGCTACAGAGCAAAGACCACCCCTTTGTCAACCGGGCGCTGCGAGGTTTTGCTCCAGCGAGTACCTTCAAAATTGTTACGACTACGGCCGGAATTGAATCAGGCAAATATTCTCCCCATACAGTTTTGCAAACCTACCCTTCCATAACGATTGCGGGAACAACATTTGCAGATTGGAACCACGCGGGATTCGGTCCATTGGGATTCGTAGGAGCAATGGCTTGGAGTAGTGATACCTTCTTTTATCAGATTGGTAGAGGAATTGGCGGAGAGACCTTAATTGATTGGACACGAAAATATGGCTTCGGTCAAAAAACAGGAATTGAGTTAGCACCAGAAGAAGCCGCCGGATTAGTTGCAGATGATGCTTGGAAGCGGAAGCAATTTAACTGGGAGTGGACAGTTGGAGATACGGTGAATATGTCGATCGGTCAAGGTTTTCTGCAAGCCACACCACTGCAAGTTGCCGTGATGTTTTCTGTACCTGCCAATGGAGGCGATCGCATTAAACCTCACCTGCTCAAAGATAATGAAGAGTCCAGGAATTGGCGAAAATCTTTAGATATCAAACCAGAAACCGTACAGGTACTGCGCCAAGGTCTACGTCAGGTTGTGAGTGGCGGCACAGGTAAAGCGATGGACGTGCCAACGCTTCCCCCAACATCCGGTAAAAGTGGAACGGCTGAGGCACCTCCAGGTCTGTCTCACGCTTGGTTTGGCGCGTATGCACCTGCTGATAAGCCAGAGATTGTAGTGGTAGCCTTTGCGGAACATTCAGGCGGGGGTGGAGGGAAAGTCGCTGCGCCAATGGTACGCCAGGTAATGGAATCTTACTTCAAGCCAAAAAAGCTCGCTGAATCTACTAAAGCGAAGCAGAAAACACCCTAGTGCAGCGAGGCGGAAATAAGTGACCAGTTAAAAAAGGAAGCAAAAAGGGAT
>NZ_JCACKQ010000072.1:0-32857 GCF_059505465.1 Symplocastrum torsivum
ATCGCCTAATTTCAGACCTCATATTACCCCAGCGACGACTTTTGCAAGAGGTCTAATAAATACGGTATCCCAATCAAAATACTGGAATATAGTGATGAGCGATCGCAAAAAAGTAAGTGATGAGTTCTCTGCTGGCGGACAACCGACTCCAGAAACCTTGCAAAACCTTGCCAATGAAGGCTTCAAGTCAGTCATCAATCTCCGTTCAGTCGATGAAACAGGAGTATTGAGTGATGAACAGCAGCAGGCTGAAGCCGCAGGACTTGAGTATGTCAATATCCCACTCAACCCAACTCAAGCGAATGATGAATCGGTTGGAAGAGTCCTCTCAGAACTGGAAGAACTTCCTACTCCTATATTTTTCCATTGCCAAGCTGGGGGACGAGCAGGTGCATTAGCATTGATTGCCTTGGCAACTCAGCAAAAACTCAGCCGGGAAGAGGTTCTGAGCAAAGCACAAGCACTTGGCATTAACCCGGAACAGCCGCATCTCAAGCATTTTTTGGAGAATCTTCCGTAGCGTGTTCAAATAATTCCCCGAATAGTTCACGTACCTTCTCTTTTGCATCCTCCAACACATCCCTACCCAAGTCCGTTGCTTGGTAGATTCGTCGCATTTGTCGTCCTGATCGCTCCTCAACCGAGTACAGATACCCTTTGCGCTCCATGTCATGCAGCATAGGATAGAGCGTTCCTGCACTAAGCTTGTAACCATGACGAGCCAATTCCTCCATAATGCCCAGCCCAAAAATGGGTTCATGAGCCGCATGGTGCAAGATATGTAGTCGAATCAAACCAGAGTAGAATTCTCGACCATCCATTAGACAGGCTTTCTATAACATTAGGAGCTTCAATTCTCTCCGTTTTTAATGACGCGCTCACTCCTAAGCCCGACTATCGGTGTGAATTTATGCAAGTAGACCAACGACGCTACCACTACCGTTAATAACCTCACCAATTTTATAGGCAGCAATATCTTGTGACTCAAACCATCTGAGAGTCGGCTCCGCTTGCTCCGGCGACACAAGTAGCACAAACCCGATACCCATGTTGAAGGTGTTAAACAGCGTGTCTGTACTAAGCTGTCCTGCATCAGCTAGCCAATGAAAAATTGGTGGAACTACCCAGCTATTCGGGTTAATCTGAATTGATTGATTTGTACCGAGGCAGCGAGGCAAGTTTTCCGGTAAACCGCCGCCAGTGATGTGCGCCATGCCATGAATCTCAATACCCGCACGACGGGATTCCAGCACAGGTTTAACGTAAATCTGAGTCGGTTTCAACAAGACCTCACCTAAGCTTTGCCCTGCTAACTTTTCTGGGCGGGCATCCCAAGCAACAGGTTGAGACGATTTTTCTTGGCTATCAGATTCTCGCTCTTGAAAAGATTGACTGTTTGCCGAAAACTCACTGACAATCTTCCGCACCAGGCTAAATCCATTACTGTGGACACCCTGACTTGCCAAACCAATCGCAATGTCTCCTACCTGCACCTGAGAGCCGTTGAGCATTTGGCTCTTTTCAACAATTCCCACACAAAACCCTGCTAAGTCGTACTCTCCCGGTTGGTAGAAACCTGGCATTTCTGCCGTTTCTCCTCCTAGCAAGGCACACCCGGAAAGGCGACAGCCTTGGGTAATCCCGGCAACAACCTGCGTTAGCTGCTCGGAATTGAGCTTACCTGTTGCTAAATAATCCAAGAAAAATAGCGGCTCAGCGCCAGAGGTCAAAACATCGTTGACACACATGGCGACTAAATCAATCCCAACGGTGTTGTGGCAGTTGAGATCTTGAGCGAGTTTTAGCTTCGTACCAACGCCATCTGTGCCTGATACCAAAACGGGTTCTTGGTATCCTCCGGGCAACTGGAAACAACCACTAAAACCACCCAGTCCGCCCAGGACTTCAGGGCGATGTGTGCTTTGCACCAAAGTGCGGATTTTCTCGACAAAAGCTCGACCTGCTTCGACATCAACTCCGGCTTCACGATAATCCATCAAACAAAAACAAGGGTCTTGAGCGTTGGGTACCCGGATGTCATTTTACAGGTGCTTTGCCTGAAAGTAGCGCGATCGCAATAAAAACTTGTCAGCAAGGTTTAGAACCTACCAACCAACTGCTTTAAGAAGAATTTACTCCTAAAGAAGGATGCTCTGGCTTTAGGAGTAAATTCTTCTCAATTGCTCCAACAACTTTTTAGCGGCTCGAAGGCGTTAGTCACATTTCTGCTACAAATTCGATACATTTTTTATAAATTTTTATAAAGTTTTGTTAAAAAAAATGTCAAATAGAGAAAAAGTGCAAACACTTGCCACTTGGGAATTTCGGGCGAATTTTCAAGATTCAGTTTTGATAAATTTACCTGCTAATCCCTCAACATCCTGATCCCCAAAGCCAAAACTTCATGATAGTCTGTTGCAGTTCAATGAAATAGAGCGGACACGGAACGAGTACGAGTTAATGGGTCGAATTTGACTTTGTCTTGTCTCGCAACCAACAACACTAATCTCGAATTCCAGTGCTTTTGACAACGGACATATGAATCAACGAATTTGGAGTAGCCTAACCGCTACTGTCATGACAACAGTTCTTGGTACGGCAACATCCAGTTATGCTCAACAAACCCAAACAATTAATCAGGGTTCTACGATAAGCGCTCCCACAACTCAAGTGCAGGGTGTGCCAGCAACCAGTACTCTTACCTCAGCTCAAGCTACAGCCCAAGCGACCGAAGTCGTGAAGGTAGGAGAATTGCAGTCTCGTATCCCCCCTAGAGAAGAAGAAGTCATCGCCAAAATTCATGCTCATGAAGTAGCAGGGCGTCAGGCAGCAACACTCTTTGTCCGAAGCATTCCTGTCTTGACTTTTCTCGGTTCAAATTCAGTCGTGCCGAATGGAACCAAGGTAGGACAATCGGATAGTCTTCAAAAGACGGCTTCAGAGGACACAGTATCTCGATTAGGTGTAGCCAATGCAACCGGACAAATTAGTGCCGCACCGAACGTGAGTACCACGGGAGACGACCCAGTATGGAGAGCGACAGCAATTGCGGCAAAGCTGAATCAACTGAGTCGAGACAACGTCAATGCTGAGGCGATCGCAGTACAAATGAAGCCAGAATGCAACTGCTACAGTATTGACGTGAATGATGAGGAACTAGTCCGCATCAACGAGACAACAGTCTTAGCCGATACAACCCACAATCCGGCTGAAGATGCCCTACAAGCGACCAACAGACTGCGGCGGTTAATGGGCAATGCGCCGCCCTTACGGGAAATTACTGGGATGCAACCAGCCACACCTCTAGCACAGGTTTCCCTTGGTCCAATTCGTGTTCAAGTTAGCGGTATGGCGTCCTGGTACGGTCCCGGCTTTCATGGCAAGCGCAGTGCTAGCGGCGAGAGATACAACCAGAATGCGATGACTGCCGCCCACCGCAGCTTACCGTTTGGCACCAATGTGCAAGTTACAAACCTAAATAATGGTCGCTCTGTCGTTGTGCGGATTAATGATCGAGGCCCCTATATCAGAGGACGTGTAATTGACCTTTCAGCCGCCGCCGCGAGAATGCTCGGACTCATACATTCAGGCACGGCACCTGTGCGTATCGATGTCTTAGATCCATCCCAACCCGCCGTAGTTGAGTATTAAATACCTCTGAAGGGTGAGATTTTTGGGTTAGGTTGTAGGCTGGCTCTCGGCAATCAAATTGCTAACATCAATCTAGAATCCAAACCCTAAAATCTCATGCGCCTGTTTACAACAACAGCCGGGTTGCGCTGCTATCTAGAGCGTTACCGCTCCGGAACGGACGTTGGTCTTATTCCAACAATGGGAGCGTTGCACGCTGGTCATCTCAGTTTAATGGAGCGGGCAAGACAAGAGAATGCTATTGTCATCGTCAGCATTTTTGTCAATCCGCTACAGTTTGGTCCAACTGAGGATTTTCAGCACTATCCACGTCAGTTGGAGGAAGACCAGCAACTCTGTAAACAGTTAGGGATTGATGCAATTTTTGCCCCAACCGCTGTCGAATTTTACGGCAATCATCTGCCCAAATCAGGCAGCGGTACTAACTTGAGTCAAGTTATCCCACCCGCAGCGATGACATCTGTATTATGCGGTCGCTCTCGCCCTGGTCACTTTCAGGGAGTCGCGACAGTGGTGACAAAACTGTTGAACTTGGTACAGCCACAACGCGCCTATTTTGGTGAGAAGGATGCCCAGCAACTGGCGATTATCCGACGTTTGGTGGCAGACTTGAATATGCCTGTGACGATTGTTGGTTGTCCAACGGTGCGGGAAGAGTCGGGACTTGCTTACAGTTCTCGCAATCAATATTTGACACAAACGCAAAAAGCTCATGCGCCACTACTGTTTAGGGCTTTGCAGCAAGCGCAGGCAGTTTTTCAAGCAGGTGAACACGATCGCATTACTCTCATTGAGACAGTCAAGTCAGAGTTAGCTGTGGCTAAGGGTATTCAGGTGGAGTACATTGAATTAGTACATCCCACAACCTTAATACCTTTGGAGCAAGTTGAAGATAGTGGACTCTTAGCGATCGCCGCTCGCTTTGGTTCAACTCGTTTAATTGACAATATCGTCCTGCGGTACCGGAAGCCGATTGTAGCAATTGATGGCCCTGCGGGTGCAGGAAAATCCACTGTAACCCGTCAAGTAGCCCAGAAATTAGGGCTAATGCATTTGGATACGGGTGCAATGTATCGAGCATTAACATGGCGAGTTTTGGAAGCAAGAATCGCATTGGATGATGAACCAGCGATCGCAGAACTTGCTAGTCAGTCTCAAATTTATCTCACCACCGATAACGTAGCAGATACCGCCGTGCGCGTGTTGATCGATGGCGAGGACGTTACCCAAGCAATTCGCACACAGGAAGTCACGAAAAATGTTTCTGCGATCGCAGCCGTGCCAGCGGTTCGTCATGAGTTAGTCAAACAACAACAGCGCTGGGGGTGCAAGGGCGGTATTGTTGCAGAAGGTCGAGATATCGGTACCCACGTCTTTCCCGATGCTGAACTCAAAATCTTCTTAACCGCTTCCGTCCAGGAAAGGGCACGCCGACGCCATCAAGACCTTAAAGACCAAAAACAAGAAGAAGTGAGCTTAGAACAGCTAGAACGGGATATTCAGCAGCGCGACATCCGCGATAGCACCCGTGCTTTGGCACCCCTATGCAAGGCAGCAGATGCAATTGAACTCAACACAGATGGTTTAACTATCCCTGAAGTGACTGAGCGAATTGTTAGTCTTTACCATCAAAAAGTCTCTGCTGCGGTCTGATTAGGCTGCCAAAACTGCATAAACAACAGTGGCTCAACGGATAGGTAAGTAGGCTTTCAGTCATACCCTACTGGGATTCTTTCAGTGGGGTTTATTCTTCTTGATTACAGGGAATCTCTGAAATTGTTATCCCTTCCGGCAGGATGATGAACTCTCCCAAATACCAAGGAAAGATATAGTTGGTAGATTTTCCCTCACCGGAACGATAGCTGGTGGGGTTTTTCTTTGCCAGATTTCAAGTTTCACAAGTAGTATTTCGGCAAGAGCTAGGTCTTTTCCTTGATAGAAGAGTTGTCTGCCTCTACCTGGGGGTCAAACTGCTGTCGAACCCTTTCAATCTGAGCTGTAATCCTTTCAATTCTCTGCTTAACCTTTAGGAGGTCAATATTTGACCAAATATTCGGTCGCTGGAAGTCTTCTTTCATCGGTAATACACGTAATACTTAAATTGTCAAGAGCAATATACTTAAATTTACCTTGACTTTAATGCGCTGACTTCTTTCCGAAGATATACGAGGAGAGCCACTTCTATCGAGTACACGCATAGTTCTTCGTTCCTGCGCTACCATATTCCCTGCCAACTGCCAGAATTAGAGAATATTTAAGATGTCTTAGGAGAATCAGTCATGGGACTAGAAAAAAGAATGTTTAGGGGTATGTTTGCCCCTGGTGAGGTTGTTCAGCTCAGACAAATGTGTTTTACACCAGGACGGGTGTTTGAGCCGGGAAAATATATTGTTGGTGAGTTACCAGATATTGCTTTTGATATGGGATTAGTTGATCGACTGCCCCCAGTTAAGGGCAAGAGCGCTCAAATTACAGATGTCGAGACACCTACAGAAGCCAATCCTGACGATTTGTAATGCTGAGTGATCCTTACGCTTGGCTAGAGCAATCCCTAACGACGATTCACCAGGCTGATTGGTATCGCTCAGTGCAAACGCTTCAGGGTCGTTCTGGTGCAACAGTGCAACTGGACGGACGAGAGGTAATTAACTTTGCTAGTAATGATTATCTGGGACTAACTGGTGATGAGCGCTTAATCCAGGCAGCGATCGCAGCTACCCAGGAATATGGTACAGGTAGCACTGGCTCTCGACTGCTTACGGGTCATCGGCAGTTGCATCAGCAATTGGAACGTGCGATCGCGTTTCTGAAGCAAACTGAAGAGGCACTAGTATTCAGTTCTGGGTATTTGGCGAACATAGGCACAATTGCCGCCTTAGTTGGGAAGCGCGATTTGATTCTCGCTGATCAGTACAATCACTCCAGCCTCAAGAATGGCGCGATTTTGAGTGGTTCAGTAGTCGTAAACTATGCTCATAGTGACATTGAAGATTTAAAAACTCAGCTAGCTGAACATCGGCAACACCACCGTCGTTGCCTGATTGTTACCGATAGTGTTTTTAGTATGGATGGTGACCTTTGCCCCTTGCCAGAAATTTTGGCGATCGCAGAACACTTTAGCTGCATGGTGCTGGTTGATGAAGCACACGCCACTGGAGTTTTGGGAGCCAACGGTGCTGGTTGTGTGGAACACTTCGGCTGTACCGGACAAACACTAATCCAAGTTGGCACCCTTAGTAAGGCATTAGGTAGTTTAGGTGGTTACGTGGCAGGTTCATCTGTCCTGATTGACTTCCTCCGAAATCGCGCACCAAGCTGGATTTACACCACTGGGTTATCTCCCGCTGATACAGCCGCTGCCCTAGAAGCCGTCCAGATTGTCCAGCAGGAACCAGAACGCCGCGCTAAAGTCAATAACAATGTAGATACCCTCAAGCATTTGATGCAACGGTTGCCTCAGCTCAAGTTGTTGCCTTCTGAGTCACCCATCCTCTGTGTCAAGCAAGCTAGTGCAACCGATGCCCTTACAACTGGCGAGAAATTGAAAGCGGCTGGTATTTTTGCCCCAGCGATTCGCCCTCCTACCGTTCCCACGAGTCGGATTCGCATCTCCGTTATGGCAACTCATGAACTATCTCACCTTCATCAACTGGTGCTTGCCTTAGAAGCGATCGCATAACATAAATCTCGTCTATATTTCTGATTACCTCGTAGAGGGAAGAAGAACAAGGGGAACAAGAGAGGGATTTTCGTTAGTCAGTAATTGAGTTACACCGGGAAAATAAAACCCCGCTGTTGACGCTAGCAGGGTTATCAGCACAATGAGTAGTCTATATACCTATCCGAGTTTTCACAGTTAGTTATGCAGTTAGCTCAATTTCGTGGCTAAGACGCAATGAGGAAACAAAAAAAAAGCTTACTTGTACCGTTTGCCCTTTGCTTTTTGCCTGTGGTGATACCGACTACAGCGTTTAGCACTTCAATGCAACCTAGTCTGAGTTCTCCCCCTTCCCTAGAAGGGAAGGGGGCTGGGGGGTTAGGTTCCACAGCCGCATCGCCACCCACTGTATTCGCTCAAACTTCAGAAAATCCTGAAACTGAAGCTGAGAAATATCTTGCTCAAGGTGTTGAGCAACTTGATGCTAATCAATTTGAAGCCGCTTTCGAGTCATTTCAACAAGTACTGGCTATCCAACGGCAAAAGGGGAAACGTTTTGGAGAAGCGATCGCACTGAACAATTTAGGCATTGTTCATTATTACCAAGGGGAATATGAGCAAGCGATCGCCTTTCAACAAGAGTCGATGCAAATCTTTTGGGATATTTATCGGGCATCTAACAACTCTGACTCCACTTCGCGTTCTGGAATTGCCGTTACACTGAACAATCAAAGTATTGGTTACCGTCAACTGGGGCAGCACCAAAAAGCGATCGAACTCTGCCACGGTGCAATTGGAATCTTTCGCAACATGGGCGATCGCACACGAGAAGCAGCGGCTTTAAATAATATTGGTGTTGCTTACGAAGCAATCGGAGAATACCAACGGGCAATTGGCTATTTTCAGGAAGCACTCTCCACTGTTCAGGGTAATAGTGATGCTCGTGGGGAAGTCATCACTCTCAGTAATATTGGAGAAGCTTACTCAAAGTTAGGGCAGTCTGATCAGGCAGTAAAGTTTGAGCAGCAGGCAAATGCACTTGCCCAGAAGATTGGTGAAGATGTGGACATAGGAGGAATCACCAACAGTAATGATTACTTGTTAGTGAGAGAAAATAAGCGATCGCTTGCCATTGTTTTCTTTCCTCCAAAAGCAACACCAGAATCGCCCTAAGCCGTTTCTACTTCCTTACACGCCGTCGTTCTGCTGCCGAGTGGCGACGGGATTGGAGAGATACAACCTCAGCCCCGCCACTCTCTCGTGCGACTCGAATCAATAGCCCTGCTGAGAGTAAACTCGCAATCATTGAACTGCCGCCGTAACTAAAAAACGGAAATGGCAAACCTGTGGTAGGAAGAACGCCAGTAGCCACACCAATATTCAACAGCGACTGCCCCACAATCAAAATCATTGCCCCAATTGCTACCAGCCGATAAACACTATTTCGTGCCTTCATCGCTACCATCAGCGCTAGTGTCGCATAAGCCATGATTAGCCCTAGCAGCAATACACTACCCGCAAAGCCAAACTCCTCGGCAAATACAGCAAAGATAAAATCAGTGTACTGAATCGGTAAATAAAATAGCTTTTGTTGGGATAGCCCAAACCCAGACCCCCAAGTACCGCCTGAACCAACAGCTAAAAGGCTTTGAACTAGTTGGTAACCATCGCGCATTGGGTCAGCCCAAGGGTCGAGAAATGACATTACCCGACGCCGTTGGTATTCTTTCAAGCTGATACTGATGGTAGCAAGTAGCAACCCACCTAGCGCTGTTCCGCCTAAATAAGAAAAAGGCAATCCTGATGCCAGTGCTACTAGCCATAACGTCATGCCACACAATGCGGCTGTACTCAAGTTCGGCTGTAGCAAAATACCCACCAGTACACAGGCAAAAATCCCCAACCAAGTTAAGCGAATTCTCCAACTGAGGCGCTTCCACTGCCCGAAGATTCGAGCGCTTTGTAGCACTAAAAAAGGCTTGATTAACTCAGAAGGTTGAAGGGGAACAGGCCCAAGTGCGAGCCAACGGGTTGCACCATTGACGGTAGTGCCGAAGCCAGGGATTAGGGTAATTAGAATAAACCCTAAGAGCAAGATTACAAACCATTGAGCAACTCCCAGGATATAACGCAAAGGCGATCGCACCTGCAAATTAAATCCAACTAAGCCCAGAACTGCCCAGATGAGCTGTCGTTTAAAGTAGTACAAACCATCTCCAAACTCAGCATCCGCACTTGGATAAGATGCTGAGAAGAGAACGGCTAACCCAATAAACATCCACAGGAATGTCAACCACCGCAATAATCGTGCATCGGTTGCCCATTCCTTGTCAGAGGGATTAACTAATAGAATCAGGTCGCGTAAAGTCACTAATAATTAACAAATTGCAACAACGCAGAGCTTGTGAGTACAAGTTTAACTGTCAATAACAGGAGATTTACCCAACAAAGCATATCCAATCTATCAGGGTAAACCGCCTGACAACATTATCAAGTTTTTTAGCTGATATAGCTGCCGCCATAAAGGTCAGGACAGATTTAACGGCCCAAACGACCACATACCAGTAATAAACATAAAAGCCTTCTGCCTTTTGCTATAAAGCTAACCCTAAAAAAATAAGGGGTCATTACGACCCCTTTACCTTTCCGAATAAAAAGCTGTTCTGTAAAAAACTAAAGCAGTCCGGTATTCGTACCCTGTTTACCAGTGGCTAGCTCAACCTTAACGATTTTGCCACCCATTTTCATAATGCGTTGCTGTTCACGAAACCAGTTGTCATAGGGAACCAGCTTGGTGAAATAAGTGTTTTGTAACTCCCGTTGTGTCCTAATTCGGGTTTGGCTAGGAACACAGGCAGTCACTTTAAACATACGCATGGGTTGAATTCTCCTAATTGGGTTAAGAAATTTTGAATTTGAATTCAGTTTTTGAAGCGAACTACGAAAGCGATAAGAAGGTGTTTATACCTAGAACAAAGTCTGGGAGTCAATCGTCAATACTAGACCGCAAAAACTCATCTGCTTGTGCGTAGGTGAAGCAAGACTTGCCTGTAACAAGCTAGCACTCACAATTGACTTCCCAGACCTTTACATAACGACCGACTAAGTTTGAGACCCTAACTTAAGAGAGCTGAACTTAGCTCAAGCCAGAGCTGATGTAGTCGAAATATACGCCCATTTCCTTGCCAGCATCAGCACCAACCAAGCTAGCTGTAACTTCTTTCATAGCTTGGATAGCTTGTACGGTAGCAGAGATGGGAACACCCAAAGAGTTGTAGGTTTCTTTCAAACCGTTGAGTACACGCTCATCAAGGATGGAAGGATCGCCAGCTAACATTGCGTAGGTGGCGTAGCGCAGGTAGTAGTCCAAGTCACGGATACAAGCAGCATAACGGCGGGTTGTATACATGTTGCCGCCTGGACGAGTGATGTCCGAGTACAGCAGGGACTTAGCAACAGCTTCCTTAACGATGGTTGCCGCGTTAGAGCTGATAGCGGTTGCAGCACGTACCCGCAGTTCACCGGTTTGGAAATAGCCCTTGAGCTTTTCCAACGCAGTGTTGTCTAGGTATTTGCCTTGAACGTCGGAAGAGTTAATAACAGAAGTAATTGCGTCTTGCATGATTCTAATTCCTTATTTCACCTAGTCTCTTGAATCCTTCGTACAGACGCGATTATCGCGTCTCTACAGCAGAGAAAGGACTCTTGCCCTACTGCATGGCACCAATCACGTAGTCGAAGTAAGCGCCAGCTTCAGACGCATCTTCCGAAGATAACATTGAGGCGACAACATTCTTCATGGCACGCACGCCTTCAGCAACCGCCGGGATGGGGGTCCCCAAAGAATTGTACATTTCGCGGACGCCAACTAGGCCGATTTCTTCAATCGGGGTGACATCACCAGATACAACTCCGTAGGTGATTAGACGCAGGTAGTAGTCCAAATCCCGTAGGCAAGTTGCGGTCATTTCTTCCCCGTAGGCATTTCCGCCGGGAGAAACAACGTCAGGGCGTCTTTGGAACAGTTGATCACCAGCTTGCTTGACGATGCGCTCACGGGAGTCTGCTAGTGTTTGAGCGATGCGAAGGCGGCGCTCACCAGAGGTAACAAAAGACTTAATCCGGTCTAGTTCGCCAGGGCTGAGATAGCGGGCTTCAGCGTCTGCATTCACGATAGATTTCGTGACGATACTCATCGATGGATTCCTCCAAAAAAATGTAACCAGGTGCGTTTAACTGGCATTCGCATACTTGAAGAGCTGACGTTCTTTCCTGAATGTGCCCAACTTAGCAGCCTTTCTAGGGGTTGAACTCCCTTGTTGTAAAGTGCCCTAAGTAGTCTCAGGATTTCAGGGAGTAGTAAGCGACACATCCGGTCAGTGATACAGCGACCTTCCGCAAATAATTCTGCGACAGATTGTTCACATTCTTCCTATGTTCGCAATATTTTGTAATATTTTTCCTCAGATTTGAGGTTGAGGCTTACCTGAGGATAGAGGCGAGGTAACTGTAACAAAATCTAAGCAAGGAAAAATCTCCTCTAACTGCCATAGACAGGTCAGAGGAGACAACATCCTAAAGTAGTACTCTCAAGCCTTAATGCCGAGTTAATCAGGTGTCACTTTAGCGACCACCTAAAGAGGAAGGCGAGAGGTCAGACCAAGATTGCTTAACTAGGTCAGAGGCAGCTTTCACGCTACCCAAATAGTTACCAGCAGGCAGTGAGGGATAGCGATTGTAAGGCACGACATCCTCGCCAAAGAACCGAGCATATTCGGCACCATCAACCATCGCTTCAACCGCTGCCTTGAGACCTTGATCAGCCAAGATTTTGTTGTACTGCCGGATTTCCGCTTGGGTGGCGGGAGCACGACCCAAGAGATGCCGGAACAAGAACTCAATTACCTTGGTGTTGGGATAGGGCGTGTAGAAACGACGCCGATAGATGTCGGAACTTGCCAGGGTTTTGACAAACTCACGCACGGAAATCTCTCCATTGCGGAGTTTACTATCCAAGTTAGAGCGACGGAACTCTCCAGGAATCTGACCGCTGAAGACATCCATCACTTGACAGTAAATGGCATTAATTACCAATTCCGTGTCTTGCAAGTTTGCCCCTGTGGTCATGCGGAAAATCCGTGCAGGCTTGCGGCGGGTTGTACCAACACCCACCTCAACGGACTGCCCATCACCATTGCGGAACGAGCGACCGAGTTCGATGAACTTCGGCTTGCTCATATCCATCTGCCGCTCTTTTGCCTTCAGATCAGCGATCGCCTTTCCAGTCATCGGCATCTTCGCTGCATCCATGCGTGGCTTCACCGGCTCAAAGCTCGGCACCACTAACTCTTTATCCTGCTTGGTTAGCTTGTTATACAGCTTCTCAGTATTGGGGAAGTTTGCCGCCGGGAGCGTCGGGTAGCGACGGTAAGGCACTGTATCTTCACCAAATACTTGGGCATACTCCATGCTGTTAACCAGCGCCCCAATAAAGCCTCGGATACCCTCGGCTGCGAGAATCTTGTTGTACTTCTGGATTTCCTTCTGGCTTTCAGGCGCACGACCGAGGAAGTGTTTGGTTCCCAACTCAATAACTTTGGTGTTGGGGTAAGGAGTATAGAACTCTTTAATGTAGAGTTCTGAGACACCCAACCCTTCAACGAATTCCTTAACGTTGATTTCGTTATTGCTCAGCTTACTTTCTAGAGCCGTGAACTCATTCTTAACGATGTAGGGTTCAACATCGCGCTCAAAGATCTGCCGATAAGCCGCTCGAATCAGAGTTTTAACCCCTGTCTTATCAGCATTATCAGTCAGCTTGAAGACCTTGGTTTGCTCACGCTCTGTAGTAACACCTTGATTGATGCGGAATTGAATATCCGGCTCACTCCGCGTTTCGGTAACTTGACCCAGCTCAACGAAGCGTGGTGTTGTTTCCTTATCAACCCTGGTACCGATATCCTCACCAAGGCTGCCTGGGCGTGCCGATCGCAACTGCAAACCACCTGGAGTCAAGTAGCGCTCGTAGGGAACCGTATCTTCCCCAAACGCCTCGGAGTACTCTGGGCTATCGATAATCGCGTCAACTAAAGCGTAGAAGCCCTTCTTAGCAGAGATATCGAAGTACTTGTTAATTTCAGATCGCCCATAAGTAGGACGACCCAACAGACGACGGTGAATATACTCGATCGCCTTACACACATACAGTGGTGTCCAGTACAGACTGCGGAATAAGTCCGACTTCGCCAGCAGCCGAATGAACTCCCGTAAGCTGATTTCACCGTTTTCTAGCTTAATTTCCGCAACTTTCTGACGCTGACCGTCGTAAACATCACGACCAAACACTTGCAAGTAACAAGCGCGAATTACCTTTTGAGTAGAGCTTTCCGAGAATTTAACACTAGAAGCGTTATTTCTCTGGCTACTGATACCCGACAAGGGAAGTTGATCCAAGCGGAACACCTTCGGTCCCAAAGAACCTGGAAACTCACCCCGTGCCTTAGGATTGCTATTTTGGTTATTGATGCCAGGACCTTGGTGGATCAGGATACGCTTTGTATCCTTACCAAAAGGAGCAGGACTCGCACTAGGATTGCGGGTTTCTTTCGGGAAGATTGCCCCAAACTGAATTTCCAAGGGGTCGTTGCCAGAACCATAAGGATGTTGGTCAGGCAGCGGTTGCTCGTAACGAGCAAAGGTCGTAAGGAACTGCGGCACCTTACGGAACGGCGCACTGTACCTCAACAGATCTTGCTGCGGTCCCCAGTTACGGCATTCCTGAGCTTCTTGACCCAGCCCTCGGAGGTAGGGGACAGTTTCTTCGCCGAAGTAGTCAGAATATTCTTTGGAATCAACCAAAGCATCCACTAAAGCAGCAAGACCACCCTTGGAAACAATGGAGAAGTATTCCTGAACTTCTTCGCGTGAACTTGGACCACGACCTAGGAAATGACGGAAAGCCAGTTCCAAAGCACGGCTGTTGATGAATGGCTCGTAAAACTGTTTTTGATACAGGGGAGATTTACCCAGGCGGCGCACAAACTCTTTCATCGAGATGCTGCCGTTTTTAACCTGAGATTCTAAATTAGAAATTGATTGGCTGTAAGCACGGGTAATGTCACGCTCAAAGATTTGCCGATAGGTCGCTTTGACAATTTCTTGCTTTTCAGAGGATGACAGACCGGGCTTCATCGCGTACTTTGGACGCCGCTCTGCCGCATTAAAGTAGCTTTGAGGCAGTTGCAGACCTTGCTGATCACGCGAAGGACGCTGCCGTAGCTTATCTGAAGGATTGGGGGCTTTAAATTCGTTAATCAGAATCTCGAAGTACTGATTAACAATCTCTCTTGCCGCATCATCACGCTTGAAATACCCTAATGCCGCGCCGCGCATCTCCTGCAAGGCGACAAGTGTGGCATCTCCAGAGCAAGCATTTTCGATGATTTCTCGCAAGCCCCGGACGTTGACGATGATGATATTGGGGTCACCTGCAACGATCGCATAAGTGACGTAGCGCAACATCCAGGCTAAGTCCCGTAAGGACTTCTGCATGTTTTTCGGACCATAACGGGCAACGTTAATCGGTCGGAAACCTGCTGGTGCTGGACCACCGCCAGACGCGCTGAAGAGTCCTCGCAAGCCTTCTAAAAACCCGCCACCACTCTCCACGTAAGTGGCAGTCCCCAACTTCATGGATTCTCTAACATCCGTGTTGCCACCGCCCGCCAGCACGAGTTCTTGTCCGACATCTTCCCTTGGTTTTTCCAGGAAAGCCATTGGGGTACCCCCAACGAAAATTCGGTTGGCAGCGCGAGACACAATTAAGTCAGCATTTGTGCTGATGGTATTTGCAATTTCTATGCGCTGTGTACCAGAACGGAAGTAACTAGCAAGCTCGCTAAGTTCGCCACTCCCTAAAAACCGGTCTTGCTGTTCAGCTTGAATAATTGTTGAAACCGGTACTGTTTGATAGAGTTGCGGACGCGCAACCGAGCTTCCACCACTTGCCTTAACACTCATTGGATTTCAAAAAGCTCCCATCGACAATTTTTACTGTGTTAAGCCTGACCAGGGTTCCAATGTAGGTTGCTTTCTCTGACTTTAGGCTGATCGAATACCGACAGTCTTATTCCCTTCCAGTGGATGGATGGGATATTATCGTGACGCCCTCAATAAGTAAGCAATCCTACTAGCTAAACCAAGTCAGTCTTTAGATTAAAACGATTCTGATGTTCCGGACTTATTTGTTAAGAAGTGTAAAGAACACAATCTACTGTTTCACAAAGTCATAATAGTTGATTACAGGCACTTGCTGAGAAAGCTCATAAGTTTTGTTACGTTCTGTCTTGAGACTAGGTAGTAGTAACTAGGGGTTGGGGTAAGAGACAAGAAGAGATGTTTCTTCCCCTTCCAGTTTAGGGACAAATGAAGCTGCAATACATTTAGTTAACACTAAGTTGGCGAGGAGGCACGGGGGATTCGATAAAATAAGCTCTCCTGATCGTTCTCAATTTGCAGATGGCAGAGGTTAAATGTCTGGCCACATACTTCAACCCCTTGAGGCGGTCTTCTTCGCAATCTTCAATCCTACTAAAACCTAAGCCCTGTTATGGAAACCGCTCATGAGACTAGCGCCGCTGTTCAGCGGCTTTATGACACCTACCCTTTTCCCCCAGAGCCGTTACTGGATGAGCCACCACCTGGGTACAACTGGCGCTGGAATTGGTTAGCTGCCTACAACTTTTGCACAGGGCAAAAACCACAAAGGCAAAACATCCGTATTTTAGATGCGGGTTGTGGTACGGGTGTTGGAACAGAGTATTTGGTTCACCTCAATCCTCAAGCCTCTGTTGTGGGAATTGACTTGAGTGCAGGTGCTTTGTCTGTTGCCAAAGAACGCTGCCAGCGCTCAGGAGCAAATCGTGTTGAGTTTCATCACTTGAGTTTGTACGATGCCGAGCAACTTGAGGGTGAGTTTGATCTGATTAACTGCGTTGGTGTCTTGCATCATTTGCCTGACCCGATTCGAGGGATTCAATCTTTGGCAGCTAAGCTAGCTCCTGGCGGCTTAATACATATTTTTGTCTATGCCGAATTAGGGCGCTGGGAAATCCAGTTGATGCAGAAAGCGATCGCACTTCTCCAAGGCAACCAACGCGGTGACTACACTGATGGGGTTCAGGTCGGTCGTCAGATATTTTCTGCTTTACCAGAAAGCAATCGTATTGTCAAGCGCGAAAAAGAGCGTTGGTCATTGGAAAATCAGCGGGATGCCAACTTCGCGGATATGTATGTTCATCCCCAAGAAATTGACTACAACATTGAGACGCTCTTTGAACTAATTGATGCGTCTGGATTGGAGTTTATTGGCTTTTCTAATCCGCGAACCTGGGAACTTGAGCCACTTTTGAGGAAGAAGCCGGAACTGATAAAACGGGCAGAAGGATTAAGCGATCGCGAACGTTATCGCTTAATTGAATTGCTAAATCCAGAAGCTGTTACCCATTACGAGTTTTTCCTCGGACGCTCTCCTCTGGCTAAAGCAAATTGGTCATCTGATGACACGCTCCTATCTGCAATTCCAGAACGCAATCCTTGCATGGATGGATGGCCGAGTAAGTGTCTATTTAATTACGATTACGAGATTATCAAGTTGTCAGAAGAAGAATTTCAATTTTTGCAAGCGTGTGAGGCTAATTCCGGTGAACAGAGAACAGTGGGAGAGATTTTAGATAGTGTCAAATTGGAATTGAAACAAGTGCGATCGCTTCTTAAGCAACAGTTGATTGTACTGAACCCTGGATAGGAAAATCCATTGCTAATTGTTAACTAAGAACGGAAATGACGCACTCACATTCCAGCGTCTACCATCGTGAATTAGCAAGGTTAACTCGGCAGCAGTAAACTCAAACTCTAAGGCACGATGCTGAAACTCAGTCCATGCAGCGCGGAAGTTTTGCTTGGTCAAGTCTCGGAAGGCAACCGTCATGTGGGGAGCAAAAGGGCGGGTTTTAGAAACTGGTTCAATAATTCCCAGGGATGCCTCGAAGTAAGTCATCAACTCGTTTTGTAAGGTCAGTAGTTCTGGCGTTTTGAGAACATTGATATAAATTACACGAGGTGCAAAAGCACCAAAGCCTTGTAGGGTTATCGGTACTGCTGTCCGTGATTGTGCAAAGGTTTTCAAAGATTGTTCTAAGAGCGGTAGCTCATCTAGCTGCCATTCAAAGGGAGGTTGCAGGGTGATATGAGGCGGAGACTTTTGTGCCGCTCGACTATTGTAGGTTTGGGCGAAGTACTCCTTAATCTCATTAGCATAGTCCTGAAATTCTAAAGGTGGCACCAGAGCAATGAAAAAGCGGTGTTTGGATTGAGTCAATGATCTAAAAAAATAGGTGAGTAATCTGGCTTGGTACTATAAATTTAAAACTTAAAATTATTAGAAAATGCCCTGGTTTGCAAAAATTGAAGAAGGCATCGTTGATAAACCTGAGTTCGACCGCTATGTGCCTGCCCACAAAGCTTACGTTCAAGATTTGATTGCTAAAGGACATCGGGCGCGAACGGGTTATTGGGCAGAGCGGGGAGGGGGAATGCTCCTGTTTGAGGCAGAGTCAATGGATGAAGCAAAAGCGATCGTTGCTCAAGACCCTCTGGTGAAAAACAACTGCGTCAAGTACAACCTTCACGAATGGTGCATTGTTGCTGAATAAGCAAAGACAGCCTTTGACCATTAATTGACTCAAGCGTCACTAATGATGTTATGCTAATAAATGATCCGGAACCATGCGATCGCAACGCTTAAACCTTGTCAGGACCGGAAGGTAGCAGCAATACGAGATGCTTGCGATAGGCGTGGACTCCGGGTCATTTAGCTCAAGAAGTTGTACATTTGCTTCTGAAGTCGCTGAATCCTAAGATTTACCAACACTTTCCCTAATTAAGTAATTTTGTCCGCCTGAAGTGAGGTGGGCGATTTCATACATTCACTCGTATCCTAGAAACAGAGGATACTTGTGTAATTGCTGGAGAATTAGTTATAGTGGTGAACCGCTTTGGAGATATTGTTCAAAAAGCATTTTATTTGGGCGTTGGAATAGCCGCCGCAGCAGGTGAGGAAGCTGGCGGAAGAATAGGCAAACTACGAGTTCAAGCTCAAAGGCTAGCCGATGAACTGGTAGCGAAGGGTGAAATGACAACAGAGGAAGCCCGGAAAATGGTTGATGATTTAGTGCAACAAGCACAACAGCAACCTGTCAAGCCCTCGACTAGTAGCTCTCCTGCTGAGCCACGCCGGATTGAGATTCTTTCGGACGATGACGATTCAGCCTCAACTGAGGCTCAGGACGTTGAAGCGATGCGTAAGCAGGTGCAAGCGATGCAAGAAGAGTTGCGTCGGCTAAAGCGAGAATAGAAGCTAAAGAATTGAAACACGAACGTTGAAGCCTGTTAGCATAGCTAACGCGATCGCGTTTAATTCAAGCTAACGCAGTGCTGATTGATGTCTCTAGTGCATTGCTAATTAAGTTGTGATTGTTTATTGATATTCCCACCATGGAAGAGTGGTCTAAAAGTATTTTTGACGCAATGGAATCAGTGGCTGGTATGGTCGATGAGTTCTTCCTCGAAGTCACTGAAATGGTTGAAGAATTTGCCGATGATGTCCAAAACACAGTTGGTCTAGACTTTGATCAGTGTTTGCAGGACATGTTTGAGCCGATTGCTGAGATCTATTTTGACTTGGAAATGCTTGTTAACGAAACCGACCAAGCGTTCACCTATCCTGTAGAACCAACGCTAGAGAAACACCCTGCTTGCATTGGCTGTCGTCATTATCATGGTCAAGTTTATAGTGGTAACTTATTGGTTTGCGGAATGCATCCCTATGGATGGGAAACTGATAATTGTCCCGACTGGCAAGATATGAACTAGCTGCTACTGATGACTTATTCGCCAATTCAACAACAACCTTCACCTGAAGTACAGACACCAGAAATTAAATACGGCGAACGCGAGATTGCTGAAGGTACGTTAATTACTTTCCCTAATCCTCGTGTTGGGCGTCGTTACACAATTAACATTACGTTGCCGGAGTTTACTTGTAAGTGTCCCTTTTCTGGCTATCCCGACTTTGCAACGATTCACATCAGCTATATTCCAAATGAGCGAGTGGTGGAACTAAAGGCGATTAAACTGTATATCAACAGCTATCGCGATCGCTACATCTCCCACGAAGAAAGCATTAATCAAATTCTGGATGACTTTGTTGAGGCTTGTGATCCCTTAGAAGTCACAATTAAAGGAGATTTTGCCCCACGAGGTAATGTTCATACAGTTATAGAAGTGCAGCACCAAAAAGAAGGCGTTTCACTCTAGTTAAGCGATTAAGGAACTTACAACATAAGTTCTGATTGTTATTCAATCATCCCCAGCCACATCATCATCCCTCTCGTTAGCGTCATCATCAGCATCATTGTCTATATTGATAGGCGAAGAAGAATGCGATCGCAAAGCTTCTTGATTAGTCGATGGCGGGGCAATTGGTTGTGGTTGTGCTTGTGATGATGGTGAAGACTCAGCCGATGAGGGAGTCGATTGAATGGCTGGTGCAATTAGCGAAAGCAGAGGTTTAGAGGAAGGAGAGTCTCAATAGGTGCGTAACGCTAAGAACGCTGCACTAGCAAAAGTGATCACGCTTAAACTAGAGATCGCCACTTGCCTCCAACGATCATGACTATTGCCCGGAATAAAGACGCTATTAGTGAATCGGCAGCATTGGCTGAATCAGAGGGTATTAGCATTCCACCAACTGATTTATGGAGTGATGAACCTCCTTTGGAAAGTGACCTCCATCGAGATCAAATAGAGCTTTTACTGGCTTGCCTTAAATGGTGGTGGCGAGAGCGTACCGACTTCTACGCTTCGTACACCGGAATATTTTTGGTTTCACCCAGAAACATTGGAGTTCCAAGGATTTGGACTCATGGGAGGTAAGTATCAACCCCTAGAACCGAATGCTCAGGGGTGGTTATGGAGTCAGCTGTTAGAGTTGTTCTTGGGAGTTTACGAGTCACAGCTACGGTTTTTTACTCCAGAGAATCAGTTGGTGTCAGCACCAGAAGAGAGAGCTGAAACTGCACGAAAGCAGGCTGAAGCGGCACAGGAACAGGCTGAAACTGCACGAAAGCAGGCTGAAGCAGAACGACAACAAAAGGAACTGGCGCAACAGCGAGTGGAGGAGTTGCTGGCTAGACTTAAGGAAATGGGTGTTGAGCCGGATGTGCAAGAGCAGTAGCTGTTGCGGGAAATAGAGCCGAGACTTCAAGTTCAAGTTGGTAACAAGGGGAGAGAACTGAGATAATATTTGAAAATTGGATTAATTTTTAGTAAAGCAGATTGATGATTTTCCCTATGGTTAGCCGCAACAAAGTTTGACGTATCTTCTAATAAACAACGTCTTTTTAAGGATTGTATGGCTTTTAATAACTCTGTGGGAGGATGAGATATTTCCTGTAAAATCTGGCTCAAAGTAACTGCATCTTCTTGTTTGGCTAAATAATTCATTACCTGTTTTTCAGACTCAGATAATCTTATCCACAAACGACTGAGTTGAGATGTGATCGCATTACTTAATATCAAGGAAGGATAAGCTAAAAATTCCGTGACTTTGCCAGCGAATAATTCTTGAATCATCGTTGCTGTCATTTCTAACCATAAAGGATGACTCTGATACTTTTCAATTAAGGTGTCCCACATCTGTTCGTCTGACAGTTCTTTATCTCTTAATATTTGTTTAGCAGACTCTCCCAAACCTACCAGTTTTAAAGAATAGATGAATTTATGACGAGTAACAATCGCATCTTCTAGTTGTTCGTTAGTAATCAACAATAAACTACTTGCATGAGGCAATTCTGCAATTTGTTTAAATAAAAGGTAATATTCCTCAAATTCTGCTTGATATTGACCAGCAAATTGCCCTTGCTGAAACAACATCTGTAAATCATCAATAATAATTAAACAGCGATGTTTGCGTAAAAACTTAAGCAATACATTGACTTTGCGATCAAGAGTACCAGGAATAATGGGGGAGATAAAGCTTTGCAGTAAGTCTGTTAAAAAATCATCTATAGTTGGACAATACCGAAGACTACGATAAACAATATACTCAAATTGCGTTTGGATTTGTTCAATTAGTTTAATGGCTAGCGTAGTTTTGCCAACTCCGATAATGCCAACTAAAGTAATGATGCGAGGGCAATCTTGAACTAACCAGGTTTTCAAAGTATTTAATTCATCAGTTCGTCCGTAAAATCCTGTAATTTCAGGGGCAGTATCTATGTCTAAGTAGGTATTGTTTTCAGTCGGTTTGGATAGGGGAGAAGATTTAGGCGATCGCTTTTGTGTTGAACAAATACTTACTTTATTACCACTAACAAAATCTCCAATTGAACCACTGTTAGAGATAATAATTTTTTCTAAAATATTCCGTGCATTTAATTTATTAACATCTTCCCCTAAAACATGGGATAAAGCTTGCCATAATTCCGAGGCAGTATCTCGAACATGACCTTCGCTTAAATTATTTTCCGAGGCAATTTTGGCGTATTTCTGACCTTGTAATGTACCTTTAAGAATTGTTTCTTGCAGATGGTCTAGATGTTCGCCTGTATGAGTGAAGAGCAGTTCATCAGCGAGTTTCAAGACTTCTGCAATGTCCATAAATCGGTCAGACGGGTACAGTAATCATTACATTATCCGATATTTCCGGCGTTTTTCCGACAAATTAGGGATTTTTGGGGGAAAAGTTCCGATCTCGCTCCGACTGACAGAGCGATCAGGCTTGGGCTATCAATGATCTATGTTGTTACAGATTTATAAAGATTATGGGAGCAGCAGCAGATAAGCTAGTAGCCAGACTTAGTGGAGCTTCGGATAGTGGTGTAGACGATAACCGTAATCGTTGGAACAGTGGAATTAGGAAGGAGTGGAGTGTACGTATTGAGAACGTTAACGCCAACATTGAATTCGATCAAGATGTTGAAGGCATGAGAATCGAAAGATTTACAGTTACAGGAAAATGGACATCTCATGTTAGAAAAGATTACTATGAGCTAGGTGCCCTGATTGATAAGCAGTGGGGAGATAACAAAAACCCCTATGGCAATATTGAAATCAAAGCAAAAGCCGTGGATGGTGGCATCACTAGCGAGGTCAAGGTTGATGTTGATAACTATGACGACTCAGCTAACAGGTATGCAAGAGAGAAAGCAGAGGGGCTGATTCGTACAATTGTTACAACTACGGTTGCTGGTAGATAATCAAGCACGCTCAAGTAGTACGTAGGATGTGTCAGACAATCAAATTATTGATTAGATAATTAACTTAAAAATCTGACGCACCCTACCCACTCACCAGATATTAGTGAGATGAGAATGAAAGATGCGATAAGTGCTGACACTCATGCTGCGCGATCGCTCTTTACTTTTTTTATAGGCGATCAATAAGGGGATAGGGATGCGATTAGGCAAGCTGTAGATTGCGCGCTCCTTCTTTCCCCTCCAACACTAGACTGATTCAACTTCCTATGGAAGTGGTTTTCTAAACCGATGTCCATAATCTCTGTCTCGCGTAACAAGGATGCGATTTTCTGACTGCGCTACTTTAAGTATTTCTTCATCACTTGCTTGCGCTAGACCAATCTGAGATACAAGAATTACATCGTGTTCTGCATCAATCAAAAACTTTGCCGTAACAGCGTACACATCTTGGTCAATCAGAAATCTCATGAGTTCGCTGATGCCAAATGAACATCTTCAGCCGCCACCAGTGCAATGGCATACTGTAGACAAGCTCGAATATCCTCCACTTGCAGGTCAGGGTAGTAGTCTCGGATAATTTCTTCAAAGGAAAGCCCTTCATTGAGCAACTCAAGAACGCTCTGTACAGTAATGCGCGTACCCGCTATGCAAGGCTTACCGAAATGGATTTGAGAGTTGACTGAGAGCCTGTCCATATTGACCGCAGAGCTATATCTCTCTTCTATTTTAAATGCTCGTAGTTGGCGAATGCTTACGGCAGGCTATGCCAGCGCACTTCTTCACCTGTTCATCTGGTCACCAGGCATTATTGAGATAAGGAGTGTGGATGTGATCGCGCTTTCCTATTCTCCAGCCAACTGAAAAGTTTCTGTATACAGGCGATCTGTGAATCCAAAACCCCTTTGCTTTGCTCTCAAATCATCTAAAATTTGCTATACCAAAGTAATAAAACCTTGTCTCTAGCTAACTAAAGAGGCTGATTCCACAGAGGGAACTGTCTCGGAAGGACTTGCTAACTGATCTAAAACCTCAATAACCTCTCGCTCAAAGGCAACCTGCGCCCGATTCGTTCTGCCACCGACGTAAAAATGCCCATCTTTTTGGAGCGCCCAAATCTGAGAGTGAGAGACATAGCTCATAATAACACCCAGCATTAGCAAGCCAAAGCCTGTGTAAACCAAGGGAATACCTGGATCAGCTTTGATTTGTAAGCCAGTGCTGCCAATAACATCAACTATTTTTAGAGTGACACCATTGACTTGTGTTCCCATCCCCGGACGAACTGTTGAAACCAATTTACCGCTAGCATCATAGACCAATAGCGTTCCCTGTAAATCTCGCGCCAGTAGCGAAATCCCTTGACTCAAATCCGGTTTAGTCGGAATCCAAGTTCCCCAAATACGCCCTTTACCATTGGTATCTAGCTGCGCCATTGGTATCTGAAAAATCGGGCTTTTGTTGAGCCTAACTTGTACAGCAGCAATTCCCCAGTCTGTTTGGTAAAGTGTCACGCCTCGGTAGCGTAACGGCTTATTGACATAAATAGTTTGCCGATCAACCTCTTGTTCCTGTTGATCCAAAACAGATAAGTCGGAGTAAAACTGGTCAATTCCTCCTTGCGGTGTGTAATCAATCCAGAAGCGATTGACTCGCACTGACCAATCTTTAGGAACTTGGGAGGCAGCAAATGCTCCTGCATCAATAATATTTTTGACTTGAAATGTGCCGCCACTAGGAACCATTTCCTGGGCAATAAATCCTGTCATTGCTCCTAAAATTGCCCCAGCGAGGATAATGAGCATACTCGCATGGACAACAATCGGACCAATGCGCCCAATTATTCCTTTCCGGGCGTAGAGGGTATCTCCTTCTTGAAAAACTTTATAGCGTCGCTTTTCTAATAATTGAGTTAGAGAAGGGAGATTTCCCTTATCGAGTTCTGCACTAAGCGCAAGTTTTTGAAACTGACGAGGTTCGTCGTAAAACTTCCAACGACGGGCAGCTTTTAGTGCCGGAAACTGACGAGTGAAAGTACAGGCGGTTAGACTACTACCAAATAGACTAAGTATGGATAAAAACCACCAAGTCCGATAAACGTGGTCTAGTCCTAGAGTTAAAAGAACTTTCCAGGAAAGGAAGCCAAAAAGTGCGGGATCTTCGGGATAGTTGGATTGATAAAATTCCAGAGACTGACCTTGTTCAATGACAGTACCACTGATGCTAAAAAAAGCGATCGCAAGCAACAATACAATCGCCAGCCGCAAGTCTGACAGCACAGACAGCAACTGCCGCCAGAATAAACGCGCAATATTAGGTAAATCTGAATTTTCTATATTCATTTGAATGTAATTAAAAGAATCCCGCAGGAATCCGAGCTAGTAGGGAAAAAACGCCGAAACCTACTAAAATCGCCCCACTGACGGGTGTAATCCAACTCGACCATCGACGCAATTCCAACAACTTTTTAATCGAAGCTGTAAAGGTACCTGCAATAATTAATGGTGCAACGTAGCCAGCGGTATAAGAAAGCAGCAAAGCCCCTCCTAAAACTAGGTCTTGTGTTGTAGCAACCCAGGCTAGCAATGTTGCCAAAACAGGTGTACTGCAAGGAGAGGCTACCACTCCAAACGTTAGACCAATTAAATAAGAACGTACACCTTCTGGTAATTCTTTAGAAATCCATTCCATACCGCCAAAAGAAGGTAGTTGTAAAGGTAGTGCTTCTAGCAAGTTCAGCCCCATGATAATCGCAATCAGGCTAACAACAATCGGCAAACCAACTCCAACTTGACCGTAAACTTTCCCCAAAGAGGCTGCAAGAATTCCTAAGATGGCTAATGTTGTTGCCAAGCCTAATGAAAACCAGGCTGATTGTGCTGCTGCTTGAAGGCGTCCTTTCGTTTCAGATCCCCCAATATAGCCAATCGTGATCGGCAACATGGAAAGCATACAAGGGGTTAGGCTAGTCAGCAATCCAGCCACAAAGATGATACCGATGCTAATCAAGCTGAGGTGTGTCAGTTGAGTGGAGACAAGGGTATCAGCAAATTGTTCGAGTTCGTATAGTTTGGTAGAGAATGTTTCAAACATGCGATCGCTAGTTGGTGAAATGCTCACTCTGCTTGAATTGTAGCTTACTGAAGGAGTGAGGGTAGGTGATTCGTAGAGCGATCGCATTACGAATCAGTTGGCTCTAAAAGCCGCAAGTTCCAGGTGAGACAGTCGTTCCTGACCAAAAGGTGAAATCACTAGTAGAGATATTGTTAGTGGGTAATGTACCCGCATCAACCTGTATTGGGCCTCCAACGCTATCATCCAAAATTAGGGAGCCAATTGTATTATTGCTAGGTTGCAGACAGGTGGTAGTACCAGGAGCGATCGTCAACACTTCCAAGTCATTAAAGTTACTTCCTGTCAAGGTATTGGCTCGAATCGCAGCGAGAGTTCTTGCCGAGTCCAAGGTAATTAGAGAAAGCCCTGTAAATCCATTATCAGTAATCGTATTTAACTCACTTAAAAACCGAAGTTGAGCAGTGCCGTTTGTGGTTGTGAAAATCCCGTTGTTGGCATTTC
Source organism: Symplocastrum torsivum (assembly GCF_059505465.1). Lineage (NCBI taxonomy): Bacteria > Bacillati > Cyanobacteriota > Cyanophyceae > Oscillatoriales > Microcoleaceae > Symplocastrum > Symplocastrum torsivum. The sequence goes on from NZ_JCACKQ010000072.1 coordinate 26,200, forward strand.
TAGTAATTAAGTTGTTAGAAAGATTGGCGTTCAATTGCGCTTGGCCAGAAAGTTGGAGATAGACTCCATCGTCTTGATTTTCAGAGATGGTGTTATTAGTTAGGTTAATGCTTCCAGTAGTTCTATCAGCAAAAGCTAACGCAACACCCCGTAGTTGGTTGTTAGAGATGGTATTACCTATCAGGTTGAACGCTCCAGAGGCATCATTTGAGACTAAAACGTCAAGTCCACCCGCTTCATTTCCTGTAATTGTATTGCCACTAAGGTTAAGTGTTCCAGTGGTAGTGGCTTCGAGATCTAGGTTTATCCCCTTTAACTGATTGCCAGAGATGGTATTGCCTGTCAGGTTAGCTGTGCCAGAGGCATTATCAAAAAGCTTGAAATCAACACCATCAGCAATCCCACCCCTACCGAGATTGTTAGTAATTGTATTGTTGGTGAGGTCGAAGGTACCAGTAGCATCATTACGGAGTTCGACATTGACTCCATCCCCATCAGCCGCCAAAGCACCGTTATCGCTAATAGTATTCCCAGCCACTACTAGATCGACTTGTCCCAGATTGTTGTTGAGGTTAAAGCCTTCCCTTCCAGAATCGCTGATGGTATTGTCAGTAACCGCGACTTGTCCTGAAACATTGCTGAGTGAGATACCCTCAGCCGTGGAATTGGCGATCGCATTTTCTCGAATCACAACATTATTAATGTTCGCTCCAACAATACCAGCTCCAGGAACCGCATTGAGAGAAAATCCAGAAAGCGTTGTATCATTCCCCAACGTCACCGTACCCGTCACATCAGGCAACACTCCAGCACCTGATAGCGGCAATTGTACATTCCCTAATTCCACTGTATCTATCCGCTGCACTGGTCCCGTTGATAGCACCTGCACGCCGTCCGGAATCGTGAAAGCCGGAATTCCAGGATTTGTCCCAGGCTGCACATAGACAATATCATTAGGCTGTGCCACTGCTAGAGCCTCAGCAACAGTTGCTGTTGGAGTTTCAACCGTACCGTTACCTGTACCCAATCCTAAATTAACGTGCCGAAGTTGCCAGGGTTGACCTGTATTTGGGTTCGTTACGAATACCGTATCCTGTGTAGTGAGCAATTCCGACTCAACTTGCTCATCCACCACAATGTTTGCGTTGCGCTGAGGTGATTCCCCTAAACGTGCCAGTACCTGCTCATCTTGGCTAAGTCCTCTAAGACGAGTACCTGGAAAATTCGCCCCCACACTTAGCACCAAATTCGTGCCAAAGGTGGCATCATTCGAGAGTGCTAAGCCTAGCCTTAACGTATCAGTAGGACGAGCTTCTAGACGAGTACGCCAGCCCAAAACCTCATCACTACCTGGAGCATCGTAGTAGTACAACCCAGCATAGCCCCGTAGGTCACCTGTTTGACCAAGCGAGGCAAGTTTCACACCCGCCTCAAGATCAACGCCAGTCATCGCCGCTTCAAAACGGCGATTAAGCTGCTGTTGCTGATTGCGAGTGACAGCCAAGAAATTATCTTGAAAAAAGGGATCTGAGGTGGAAGTCCCTAAATCAGCGATCGTTTCTGCGGCTAGTTGGCGTGTATTGCCCAGTGGCACATATGCATTACCCCGAACTTCCCAGGATTCCCCCAAACTCTCGAACCCTACACCAATTTGATTAAAGGTACTGTTGCCAGTACTACGGTTGTCGAAGGCAATATAACCACCGAGAACACGGTTAGCTTCAGCGTTGTATACACGATGTCCTAAAACAAGATTACCGCCTAGGTTAGAGTCTTCCGTTGATAACGATAGCCGTCCTTCCAAGAAAGTGAGGTTGCTACCGGAGGTTTGCGACAAGGGTACAAAGCCTTCAATACTCCCGAAAGAGTTGGAGTAACCGATACCTGGTCCTGTGGTGAACGTTCCACCGAAGCGGGGCAGCACTCTTAGAGAAGGGTTTTCGGTTGTTTCTAAAGATGGTGGTATGGGTTCTGGAGTAGTCGTCTGAGCAAGCAAGCTGGCTTCACTTTCAACATCCGGTGAAGGGGTAACATCTTCTGCGGTTTTGGAGTTGGGAGTGAAAGTCGTAGTTGGGGAAAGGGCAAATTCTGGTTCTACTCTCTCCGGAGTGGACATTATTTCGGGCTTTGAAGCCAAAACTGTAGCTGGAATCGGTGCAAACTCTGGTTGTGCCGTGTCCGAGGTGGGGCTAGTTTCAGGCTGAGGAGCGGAAACCCTATCTGGGGAAAGGGCAAATTCTGGTTTTACTGTCTCCGGAGTAGACATTATTTCGGGCTTTGGAGCCAAAACTGTAGCTGGAATCGGTGCAAACTCTGGCTGTGCTGTGTCCGAGGTGGGGTTAGTTTCAGGCTGAGGAGCGGAAACTATATCTGGGGAAAGGGCAAATTCTGGTTTTACTGTCTCGGAGGTAAGTGTGGTTTCAGGTTCAGCTACCCAAGTCGAAACAGCCTGAGTCTGGGATGTTTGTTCACTATCAGGCGTATTACTAAGCGTTGCCTCTCCTGTTGTCTTCGGTAGATCAGTTGCTGCCCCCTCAACAGTCTGAGCCACTGCGTTTGAGGTCAAAGCTCCCAACAGCGGACAGGTGATATACAAGCATCGCATCAACTTGTTTGTAGGCATATTTTTTTTAGAGCAAGCAAGTTTTGTCTTTGGCACTCTCCAATGCAGACAAGTGAGGGTTGTTGCGACAACAACTCTCACTTGCCTTCAAGAGGCAATGCGTCCTTACATCAGCACAAAGGTAGTAGCCGCTTGAGTAGTCAATAACGTGGCATCAACGCCATCTAGACGCGCTAATAATTCACCTTGAGCCGTATCCACAACCCAGGTTTGGCTATGTTTTTGACGCAGCGATAATTGCTCAAAGCTCAGACCTTCTGCCAAGCCAATTGAGTCCTCACCCAACTGGAAATCACGGATTAAATCATTGCCGTGTCCTGCCGCAAGGACGAAGGTATCTCGACCCGCGCCTCCTGTCAGGGTGTCATTGCCCAAGCCACCATTAAGCCAGTCATCACCCAAGTTGCCGCAGAGTTGATCGTTACCAGCTTCACCCCAGAGGCTGTCCTGATCTAATCCGCCATTAAGTTGGTCGTGACCTTCACCTCCGTAGAGTAGATCATTACCACGACGACCCCAAATGCGATCGTGTCCTGCACCACCAAAAAGCTGGTCATTCTCTAAATCTCCACTGATGAGGTCTTGACCACCGAACCCATCAATTCGGTCATCTTCAGCCGTGCCAACCAACGTTTCAGAAAGGTCAGTGCCGTTGATTGGGTTGAGGACTAGGGGGCTGTCAACAGTACCACTAATGGTGAAGTCAAAAGGACTTTCGTCGCTGTCGTTGTTGCCAAAAGTTATGGTGCCAGAGTAAGTACCAGCAATGGTTGTGTCGAGAGCTAGCGTAAACGAAGCTGAATCCCCTGCTACTACAGTGCTAGGGAAGTCACCCACAATCCTGAAGCCTTCCGGTAAACCAGGAGTCTCCAAGTTTAGAACGGCGGTTCCTAGATTCTGAATACTGAAGGTTTTGGTGAGAGTACTGCCTACAGAGGTACTACCAATGTCAAGCGCAACTGTACTGCCATCTACAATATCGGTGTTGCCATCGAGAACTTGAATTTCTGGACTTGTGGCGGCACTGACACTACCACCAATAGCAAAGTTGAAGGGATTTTCATCGCTGTCATTGGTGGTAAAAGCGATTTCTCCGGTTGAGGTACCAACAGCAGCAGCATCCAGTTGGATAGTTAATGCCGTTTCGCCTCCAGCAGCAACACTGGTGGGGAGAGTTCCTACCAAGCTAAAGCCTGTAGGCAGTTGTAGCTCACTTAAGTTAAGTGCAGCGGTCCCACTGTTGACGAGGGTGAAAGTTTTGACGAGTGGTGTACCAACCAGTGTGTCACCAAAGTCAAGGGCAGTTGTCGTGCCGTCAACTATTTCGGTGCTGCCGTCGAGAAGTTGGATTTCTGGACTTGTCGCCGTAGCCGTGACGTTACCACTTATGGCGAAGTTGAACGGGTTCTCATCACTGTCGTTTGTGGTGAAGGAGATTTCTCCGGTTGAGGTACCAATGGCAGAGGCATCCAGTTCGATAGTTAATGCCGTTTCACCTCCAGCCGCAACGCTAGTTGGGAGAGTTCCTACAAAGCTGAAGCCTGTAGGCAGTTGTAGCTCACCTAAGTTAAGTGTGGCTGTACCACTGTTAACGAGGGTGAAAGTTTTGACGAGTGGTGTCCCAACCAGCGTATTACCAAAGTCAAGAGCAACGGTAGTACCATCTACAACGTCGGTGCTGCCATCGAGAAGTTGGATTTCTGGAGTAAGAAGAGTACCAGGAGATTCATAAGCACCGATGTCAATGACAGCGCTGCCATTTAAGTCACCATCCTGAGGACGAACTGCCCCAGTTTGATCAGTTCCGGGAGCGCTTACACTTGTTCCAGCATCAATAGCGGGACTACCAGGAAGCAAGGGATGGACGAAAACACCATTAATGTCTTGTAACGCTCCCAGTAAGGGATCAACAATGATGATATTTTCTGTTGCATTGTTGCCACTGCCTGGAGATTGAATATTGTTTCCGCCAGTCAGTTCTCGATTGGTTTGTTGATTCGGATTAGAGCCATCCCCCGCCGTGTTGTTATCAAAAATTGAGTTAGTGACAATAACAGGTCTGGTGTTTCCGGTATAGATTGCCCCGGACTCGCTTCCCGCAGAGTTATTGGCAAAAGTCGTATTAACGATGTTGGTTTCAGAACCCCACTGAGCGTTGTATATTGCTCCGCCACGCTCTGCTGCCTCATTACCAGAAAAGGTAGTGTTAATGATGTTGAAAGGCGATTCTTCCCAGTACCATAAACCACCCCCTTCTTCTGCCGACGTGTTGTTGGCAATGGTGGAATTTTCGATAGTTACGAGCTTGCCAGTAACTCGGAGACCACCGCCTTTGGCATTGCCTTGTGCGTCCGGAGTAACCTCATTGTTGATAAATGTGCTACCTTCAATGGTCACAAAGTCTTGGTCATAACCCCAGATTGCAACTCCTCCACCTAATCCAACGGCGGTATTGTCCTCAAAGATAGAGTTACGAATGATTGTCTCGCCGCCGACGCTGTCTCTCGGTAAGTCGCCATTGTAGTATCGCTCTTGATTAGGGACACTTGCACCGTCGTTGTTGACTGCTCCCCCCCAACTTCTGCTTTCGTTATTGCGGAAGATTGAGTCTTCTATCGTTAGTGGGGTAAATACGGTGGTAATTGCTCCACCAGCAAATCCTTCATTATTGGTGAACTCACTACCTTTGACAGTAAGTTGACTCTTTCCAAAGGCACTAATTGCTCCACCAGCACTATCAACGTCTTGCGTAGCCCGATTACCATCAAACTTGCTGTTAATCACCGTTACGTTAGCGCCATCCTTTGCCCAAATTGCAGGTCCTTGTCCGGCAATGTTGTTGTAGAACTCGCTATTTTCTACCGTGATTGTGGCGTTTGGATCTGCTGCCCAAATTCCTGCCCCCGCGTACTCGTGGAATGCGTCAGTAATGGTGAGATTCCGTAGTGTAAACTCTCTACCATCCCCTGCTAGTCGAAAGATTATTTGTTCCTGATTTCCACTAATAGTCAAACCAGGAGCATCTGCGCCATCAATGGTTATGTCTTTTTCAATGTCGTACCGACGTTCGAGGGTAATGGTTTGGTTAGCAAGGCTAGGGTCAAATTGAATTGTATCTCCTGGCTGAGCAATCTCAATTGCTGCTCTGAGAGACCCTGGAACCGAAGGCACTCCGTATCCATTATCAGCAGTGCTCCTAACTGTGATTACGTTTGGCATTCTTCAATCTCCTGGCAATTTGAAAGTTTGCGAATTGAGTTGAGTTAACGTCAGCGCAGGACGCTTACCCTGAGTAAGCTGGGTTGAAAGCTAAGAATTGCTCACAACTACACCTCAGAGCGTCATGTGTTCTAAATGTGGTCACGAAGGTGTTGAGCCATTAGAGTTATATAAGTGGCAAGCTCTCTTCCACTTAGAGTTAAACTCGCGGCATTTATGCTATGAGGCACTAAACGGTTACCAAGATAATTGCATCACTCGTTAAGGTAACAATTGGTCTAGCATGGCTGAAGGCAAAGCCAATGGTGTATTTGAGTTGGGTAGGGGCGATCGCTTCTTTTCGGGAACCTGTGCCACTGTCAGCATTACTTGTAACAGTGATGAGGTTAGGCATAATTCAATCTCCAAAAGATTTGGCAGGTCGCCAACTTTCACGAACATCTGTGAAAGACTACTCTGAGACTTTCACTTATCTTTTCTAGATTGATTGCGTTCAACCGGACACTTTTGCCAATGACTTAGACTTTTTTAAATTAATTCATCCCTAAGCAAGCTGTTAAAATTAGCTGAGTCGATCACCTTCAGCCCATAGGTATAAATTTCGTCGATAGTCTTCATCATTTATGAGCAAGATTATTTACCAAATCATAACTATTCGCAATAACTGCTTTTCACGCTCACTCTATTAAAAGACAAGCTTGATAGTTTTACTTTTATTGAACTCAACACCTATTTTTCTGAATCAAAAACCAAATAATAAAGGCTCTTCAGTACTTAGTATGCTAAATCAACAACTAAGATGCCAATTAAGCAAGC
>NZ_JCACKQ010000073.1:0-32225 GCF_059505465.1 Symplocastrum torsivum
TTTCCTAGTCTTGAAAACTATGACGCTTTTTCATGTCTCATTTGAAAACGCTATATAAACAAGAACACAACTCGACTCTTATATTTGTTTTTAGCTACGGATGTAATTTTTATTCTTCTTCATATCCTTTATCTACCAACAGACTTTGTTTCAAACCCCTATCTTTCGATTGAAAAAGACCAAGGCTATGCAGAACTGTTTCAATATATCAAAGAGTATTGGATTGCCCTTTTACTAAGTCTCTTAGCCTGGAAGAATCGTTCTTATCTCTATCTTTCTTGGTCTATACTGTTTTGTTACCTGTTACTAGATGATGCTATCAGTATCCACGAAAGAATAGGTAGCAAAATTAGTCACCGACTCGCTTTCTCCCCAGCATTCAACTTGAGAGCAGTAGACTTTGGAGAACTTATTGTATCTGCCTGCGTTGGTTTGTTCTTCCTGATCTGTATTGCTACTGCCTATCGTTTCAGCGATCGCTCATCAAAAAAGAATTCTAGATATTTAACTATTTTTCTGCTTGCTTTAGCTCTATTCGGGATTGTAGTAGATATGCTTCACATAGCGCTCCAATCCCCATATTGGAAACCCTCACTTGCTCTTATTGAAGATGCTGGTGAAATGATAGTGATGAGTTTTATTGCTTGGTTTGTCTTCAATATATCTGAGGGTTCATCTCGGACTATTAGCCTTACAGAAAAGCGGCAACAAACAGAAGATAATCATAGTGTTGCAATCATCTCAAAATGAATGTTTTGACGCTTAACTATCTATCTGCGCGAGAATTTCTGAGGCTTGAGTACAAAGAGTACTGTGGCAATGACCATTACTTGCCATTACACCACCCCATTGATTGATGTCTCCCTGGTTGTACAACAAAGGAGTTCCATCAAAATGAGTGAATTGTCCACCTGCTTCCCTGAGAATAAGTTCTGGAGCTGCCATATCCCAGTCTTTAGGGGCAGACTTACCGGAGAGAGAGATGTAAACGTCTGCCTTCTGTTCAATGATTGTCACAATTTTACAGCCGACGCTGCCAACGTAGTGTTTCTCTTTAAAGGGGAGTTGGCGCAGTAGCTGGTTAAAACGCTCATCCCGGTGAGTACGACTGGCGACAAGGGACAAATCTGCGATCGCATTACGCTCTGATACACGTATGGGTGTTGTGACACCATCTGACGTTTCAACAAAGGTGCCGCCGCCAAGGGTGGCATAATACAGCTTCTCGGCTTCCGGCCATGCAACTACGGCTAAAATGGGTCTGCCTTGATGGGCTAGGGCAATATGCACAGCATACTCGCCTGTACGCTCAATAAAGTCGCGGGTGCCATCCAAAGGGTCAATAATCCATACCCAAGGTTGCTGTTGGAGTGACTCCTGCGTTTGCTCTGATAAGGATTTATACGTTTCTTCGCTCAGGTAGCCGAAGTCTTGTGTACCGAGAGAGGCTTGGAGTTCTTCTAGGATGTAGTGGTTAGCGGCGACATCGGCAGCCGTGACAGGACCATCTTTTTTCTCTTGAATTTCTAAGTTTCCATCGTTGGAATTGCCACGATAGTAGGAGCGCAAGATTTTGGCAGCACCCCAACCAACGGAACGTGCGATCGCAACAATCTCCTCTAATCCTTCATAGCGATCATTGCTTAAACTTTTCAATACCACCACTTGATAATTCCTCCTATCAGTTTTAATAATCTCAATTGTCTAGTTTCTTGAAGAACTTGTAAGAAACCTTAACCTAGGAAATTGACAGAAAATCTCGCAAAAGCGCGTGAAAACTAGCTTACATATCTTTTGCCTATAGTTACTTCATCATAAGTAGTTATTAAGTCTTTTTTCTACATAGATACGCCCCTAAGGAATTCGCGCTTCAATATATTTGGTAGGAGCAGATGGCTTCAGTTTAAGCAACAGCTAATGGAGTGAATACTCCCTGAGCTTTCACTAGAGCCTAGGTCGAATTTTGTCTGAACTAGCCTATATAACCTGGCAATCTTAAGGGGCATTTGCCAAAAAAAGGCTGATTTGAGCGGGAGTACGCACTATAAGTAAGGGTTAACAATCATGAACCGTATTTGCCAACTGGCTCAACTAATTTTGGACTTCTACCGCGAGGAACCTAAGCAACTCCGGCAGCTTGCACCTCTACGCAATTGTAAGGTATTCCGGCGCTGGGGAGCATTGTATATCCGCTGCCACACGCAAGACACAGCAGCAGTACTAGTGGATGCGGCTTTGGCGATCGCAGAACCCGTTGCTCGGCTGAGATTAGCTAAAAAAATTATAATTCTGAACAATAATACTTCAGTTGCTATGTTTCCCGTTGATCTCAGCAAAATTAATGTTTGAGCAAATAATTAGTAAAGTTGTTGCAAAATAACGATCTCGATACGTGACTCTTTTTCCTCAGCAGACTGACAAATTAGATAATCAGCTCAAATCTCTGGTGAGGGAAGAATCAAATAGAATCAGACCATATTACTACAGATAGTTAGAGGGGAAAGTTCTTTAACTTCCCCTCTAACTTTAGGTATACATGGGTAATAGAGCTAATCAATTAGTATTACTGCCCCATTACAAAATCAGTACCCGCTAGCGGCAACTTCGTCATTGCTGAAGCTTCTAGAGTCAACGCCACTAAGTCCTCACGTTCCAAATTATGCACATCCGACTTACCGCAAGCGCGTGCTAAACTCTGTACCTCCATTACCAGAGATTGCAGGTAATTTGCCACATGTGTTGTCGCCTCTTCTACTGGTAAGCGTTGCATCAACTCCTCATCTTGAGTTGTAATCCCGACTGGACACATCCCAGTATGGCAATGGTGGCAGTGATAAGGTTCTGTGCCTAACTTCTGATAGTCCTCAATGTAGACGGGTTTATTGCATCCCATTGCAATCAGAGGGGCAGTTCCCAGACTTACTGCATCAGCCCCCAACGCTAGCGCCTTTGCAACATCAGGACCCGAACGGATACCACCAGAAATCACCAATTGTACTTGTCCATAAACGCCGCTTTCCTGCAATGCTTCCACGGCTTGCACTAATGCAGGAAGCGTGGGAATACCACTGTGTTCCTGAAAAATACTCTGAGTTGCGGCAGTACCGCCTTCCATCCCGTCGAGGACAATCACATCAGCACCAGCCTTTACCGCCAGTTTCACATCATCCTTGACGCGAGTCGCCCCCATCTTGACGTAGATGGGAATTTCCCAATCCGTTGCTTCTCGCAACTCCTCAATTTTGATTTTAAGGTCATCTGGGCCAATCCAGTCAGGGTGACGACAAGGCGATCGCTGATCTACCCCTTCCGGTAACGTCCGCATCCCAGCAACCACCTTATTCACCTTCTGCCCTAGCAATAAGCCGCCACCACCCGGTTTTGCCCCTTGCCCTACAACAATTTCAATCGCATCAGCTTTTTTCAAATCCTTGGGGTTAAAGCCATAGCGTGAAGGTAAGCATTGGTAAACTAACTTAGAAGACGCTTCCCGTTCGGCTGGCAACATCCCGCCATCGCCAGTAGTTGTAGAAGTTCCCATCATTGTCGCCGCCTGTCCCAACGCCACCTTTGCATTGCGAGAAAGTGCCCCAAAACTCATGCCTGCAACTGTAATTGGCACCTCTAATTCCATCGGACGCTTAGCGAAGCGTGTTCCCAACATTGTTTTGGTGTTGCACTTCTCCCGGTAGCCTTCCAAAGGAAACCGCGTCATCGAAGCTGTGAGAAAGAGCAAATCATCAAATCGAGGAACATTGCGAAAAGCCCCATATCCCCGAATCATGTAGCGACCAAGTTCTGCCCGTTCTTGAATAGCGTTGATAACTGAAGGGGAGTAAGTGCTACTAGTTTCTAATATACGTTTTTCCATTATTATTTATTGGTTGTTGGTTATTGGTTATTGGTTATTGGTTGTTTGTTGTTAAGCTAATAATCATTTAACTTGTAAGGTGATATTTAAGATTCTTTTGTGGGATGGGCATCTTGCCCGTCCAGCTTATGTAGGTGTACAGCCGTTTACGAGCTAATCATTAGCTAACAACTAACAACCAACAACTAATAAGCGTCTTTCCATTTTGCCCAATTTTTGGCTTTGAAATGATACAGTTCTTTGGCACACACAATTTTTTTAAAATCATACTCTCGCGGAGCAATTCCTAAAGGAGATAACTCTTGCTCAAGCTTTTGCCAATCTTGCTCAGACATCGGTTCAATCGTTGCATCTGCTCCTAAAGAGCTTATTGTTCCCCCAACATAAATTGCTCCATCGTAGATAGAATCTGCCAAATTTTCGCCTGCATTGCCGCAGACAATCATACATCCCTGCTGCATCATAAAAGCAGAGCCGTAGCCTACGTTACCAGTAACAATTAAAGTTCCGCCTTTTAGGGAAATTCCTGCGCGTGAACTGGCGTTACCGAGGATGCAAACTTTACCACCATGTGCTGAAGCAGCAGCATTAGCGGAAGCACTACCATGAATGGTAATTGTACCGCCCATCAAGTTTTCTCCAACTGACCAACCGCAAGCGCCAAACACTTCAATATTGATGCTGTCTCCTAAACCGCCACAGTAATAACCCACTGGGCCTTGGAAGTGTATAGTAATCGGTTGTTCCATTCCTACAGCTAGGTTATGTCGTCCTGCTGGGTTGAGTACTTTGACAACAGGGACACCTTCTGAAGCTAAAGCTTTGAGTTGTTGATTCAGTTCTCGTGTGCTGAGGTTGGCACAGTCTAGGACGGTTTCTTGTAGGAGGATTTGCTCTTGCATAACTGAGTTAAGAATTTGAACCGCAAAGGCGCGAAGAAAGAGTAAAAATTTGGGTTTTAGGATTAAACCTTGCTTGCGGTTCCTGCCAGTTCTAGTATTTGAGAAGGAGTGCTTGCTACTGACCAAACGTTTACTTCTCCAGCATCAGGTTCGCGTATGGTTGCACTGCTGTCGAAACTGGGTAGACTCAGCAGACAACGATATTCTGAGGCAACAGCAATCATTTGTGGAGACTCGTAGATTACGGCTGGCTTTGCTGCAAATTTGTCGCGCACTAGTCCAACTTTGTCTGAGGTTGCGACTAAGAAGGTATAGGTACCATCAAAGTCATTGAGTAGGCTGTAGAGTGAGGCTTCTAGGGATTTGCCTTGGAGTAATTGATAGCGGAGATAATGTGCGATCGCTTCTGAATCATTATGCGTCTCAAACACCACTCCTTGCCGTTCTAGCACAAAGCGCAATTTGTAATAGTTAGAGACTTGCCCATTATGGACAATACATAAATCTTGGGCTGAGGTAAAGGGATGGGAATGATAGGTATCCACCACAGATTCTGTTGCCATTCGAGTATGGGCGATGCCATGACTCCCGGCAAAGTTTTCCAAACCATACTTCTGGAACAAATTCGCCGCCGCACCAACTTCTTTATAAATCTCTAGCTGCTGCCCCACACTCATCAAATGTAGCTGGGGAAAGCTTCTGACTAACTCACTTTTCAATACTTCAATGCTGAAGTATTGCTCATCTTTCCCTTGCAGCGTCACACGATACCCAGTGCCGACACTCTCAAACGCCACTACCTCAGCCAGTTGGCTCAATAGTTGCTTGACATTCTCCCATGGCACCTTCCCCTCAGCCAGTAAAAGCACCTTAACTTGCTGAGGTTCAACCGAGTTACCGTAGAGTCCAACACCACAAGAATCTGGGCCTCTACTTTCTAGCGGCTGAATTAGTTTTAGCAAATCCAAGCCAAGGTTGTGGTAATACTCTGGATTACGATAGATGACTCCAGCAATGCCACACAAAGGTTGCTCCTCCTCATTGATGAATTGATGCCGACTAGCTGCTGCTAATCAATTAGCATTATCTTGTTATGACAAGATAATCCTTAAAAAACTGTATAGTCAACTACTGTTTTATGGTTCAGCTCTTTGGGGCGAAGGGGCTTGAACCGTTACCATTTTTCGTCAAAACGACCGAGTAGCAAAGCCTATCGGCTCGACTAAGTGTTTCACCACAAATAATTGGTTGTGATGCTGTAGTGTACGCCACATAGCGGTTCACTAATAGTGGTGCGCCAAGGGCAATGTCCAAGTGTTCGCTCACTTCGTGAGTGGCATGAGTACACTCCAAAATAGTCTCTACTCGTTCAACGGAAACGCCATTACTATCGAGGGTGGGGTAAATCAAGCTCGATTGCAGTTCGTCAGCAAATGTTTCTCCCAAATCAAAACGAATGTAGGTAATATCTAGGGCAACAGGAATGTCATCAGTGAGGATGATTTTCTTTTGGCAGTAGATGTGATGAGTATCAGATGACAGCTTGAGTTTTTGGCGAACTCTAGGGGAGGGTTCTGTGACTTCAAAACAAAGGCTTTTGATGCTGCTGGTGACTCCTTGACGTGTCATGTCTTCATCAAAGAAGACGAGAGGATTAGATAAGGAGCGAGTGACTTTGTTTTGTTCTTTGACAAAAACGCCTTTACCACGATGGCAGACGACTAAGCCTTGATTGACCAAATTTGCGATCGCACGTCTGACTGTAATCCGGCTGACATCAAACTGCAACATTAACTGATGCTCACTCGGCAACTGCTCTCCAGGGGAGTACTCACCCCCAAAAATTTGTTCACGTAGTTTCTCCGAAATAGCTAAATGCAGGGGAAGCTTGCTAGGGTCTAAGACATTCTGTTCCATGCGGAGACATTTTTGATACCTTAATCAATTCTCTCAATAGATATCGAATTCACTACTGTCGAACTGCCTTAATAAGGCAAGATTGGTCTCAAAACCATCGATCAGCAGAGTCTCTAGACTTGTTATAATAAGCTCCGCTACAAAAGCTGACGTAAAAAATTGGGATGGTGCATGGTGGAGACAGCTGACATTATCGTCGTAGGTGGGGGTTGCATTGGAGCGTCGATTGCCTTGCATCTGGCAGAAAGGAAGGCAGGAAAAATCCTGTTACTTGAGAAAAAAGAGCTAGCCAATGGTGCGTCTGGTAAAGGAATTGGAATTATCCGCACCCATTACACCCACCCGATTCTTGCTGAATTAGCTCACCAATCTTTACAGCGATATCATCAGTTTCCAGAGCGATATGGTGGCTATGATGCTGGGTTTCATGCCTGCGGTTACTACATCCTGGTTGGGGAAGCTGATGTAGAAACACTTCATCAGGTGGTGCAACAGCATCAGTCGATGAACATTAATATTGACTTGGTAAAGCTTCAACACGTTCAAGAGAAAGTACCTCACCTGAATCTCACTAATGTAGCCGCCGCCGCTTATGAACCTGATTCTGGCTATGGCAGTCCTCCACAAACTACACGCGCTTTCGCCAAACGTGCAGCAGATTTGGGTGTAGAGGTTCGCACCCAAACTCCTGTTTTAGACATCATGGTAGATTCCGAAGGGATTGAAGGCGTTGTTACACCGACAGGTAAGATTGCAACCCGGACGGTAATTGACTGTGTTGGTCCTTGGGCAAGAAAATTTACTGAACAATTGGGGTTAGAGTTTCCTGTAACTCCAGTTGTTGAACATGTTGTCGTAGTAGAACGACCTTCTGAATTTGCTCAAATCCATCCCGTAGTTTCAGATTTGGTCAATCTTTGTTATATGCGATCGGATGCTGAGCAACCACTAACTCGCATCGGCAACTCTGACCCCAAATACCATCCTCAGTTCAGTCTCAAAGATGCGGATGATTTCAAAGGACAGCTTTTTGAGAATATCACTGAAGAATTGCATAAAAAGTTGCTTCACCGCTTCCCAATTCTTGAAGAAGGGAAAGTTGTAGACACCTATAGCGGAATTTGGGGTGTTACACCAGATTATCAACCAATAATTGATAAATTAGAACATTTACCAGGACTGTATTGTGCTGTTGGATTCAGTGGTCATGGTTACAAGCTGAGTCCAATTATTGGCGAGTTAATGAGCCAGTATGTCTTAGGGGCAACTAATGATTTAGTCAACCAACTTAAACTTTTCCGATTTGGTCGCTTTCAAGAAAATAATTTAGTTAAATCGCCTATCAGCTATAGCCAAGCTAAAGGTTTACGCTAATCACTGTTGGATTTGGATTTTGTTAGCTTAATTTTCTCTTACTGTCTAGCCCTAAAGTGTAGATATTTGATGAACTTGAAGCAAATTAGAGACTAAGTTATAGATTCAGGAAAGTTTGAATACAGAAGGTAATTAAACGGGAACATGTCCTCAAATTCAGAGTCTATATTGCCGTTCGGCGTTGTTGTGAGACTCATGAATTCGAGTTTTTTTGTGTCATTAAGTGGGATTGTCTTGACGGCGGCAGGGATGGCAACCTCTACTCCTTTGCTAGCTAATACGTTGCCAACTCAAACCGATAATCTTTTAGCGAATCAATTCTCTGTTAGCCAAATGGCAGAGGATGACATCCAGTTACTACCTGAAGCAATTACTGATGCCATTTTTAAGAATGTCATGCAGCAAAGTGGGATGGAGGCATCACAGCTACGTGTTGTTGAGGTAAAACGGCAAACTTGGTCAGATGGCTGCTTGGGTTTGGCTAGTGCCGATCAGATATGTACTCAAGCTATGATTCCAGGTTGGCGAGTCGTTGTTGCTAGTGGTGAACAGCGCTGGGTTTATCGCACTGACGAATCGGGTTCTCTCGTAAAGCTGGATGAAGTAGCCACTCAAACTCTTATCCGTAGTACAACGACGCAAACCACCCGCCGAGAAGTAACTACCCGCACAACTCAGACTAGTCAATCAGTCACGGGTACTAGCAGCACTCAAAATAGCAGCAGTCAAAGCACTCAAGCGGTTGGTACTAGCCAAACGACAGGAGGAGTCACGACAAGGACACAACAGCAGGTAGCTGCAACAAGCCGCAGCACTCAAGTTAGTTTCTCAGACATCTCGCAAAACTTTTGGGCAAGAGACTTTATTGCAGAACTGGCAAGGCAAGATATTATCACTGGGTTCCCAGATGGTCAATTCCGTCCAAATGAGCCAGTGACTCGTGCTCAGTTTGCGGCGATGATTCGCAAGGCATTTGAGAAGACTAAAGTTCGTAATGCGGTTAATTTTAGAGACGTTTCGTCAAGTTACTGGGCTTACAACGCGATCCGAGAAGCTTATGAAATGGGCTTTTTAGACATGGTTTCTGGTAGTGAGTTTAACCCCAACCAAAGCCTGACTCGTTTACAAGTTATGATGGCTTTAACGAAGGGTCTGAATTATTCGGTTAGTAGCTCTACTGAATCAGTTTTACGGTTTTATAGTGATGCCGCTAGTATCCCTGCCGATGCCCGCACTCTTGTTGCCGCCGCGACTGAACGGGGTATTGTGGTGAATTATCCTAATGTCAAAACTTTCAGTGCAAATACAGTCGCAACCAGGGCAGAAGTTGCGGCTTTTCTCTATCAAGCAATGGTTAGCACTGGGCAGATGGTAGCTATTTCTTCACCTTACGTGGTGACTCAAGAATTCTCCGCGCCACCGCAGGTAAGCCCAGCGCCAGCAACTCCAGCGCAGGTAACTCCAGTTCCGGCAGCAAGTCCAGCACCAGCAATCCCAGCCGTTGAAGCAGGTGGAAGCGATCGCAACAAACCCCAGCGTCAAAACTGTAACCAAGGGATTGGTAATGGTGCAGAAGGCTGCGATCCTGGTAACTCTCAGCCTCGTGGTGGCAGTAATGATGAAGGAGGACGGACTCCTGGCAATCGTCCTTAGTAACGAGTGCGTGTTGTAATTGTCTGAATTAAGGGATTTCCAAAAAAGAGTACATCCCTAAGTTGCAAAGGGCGGGTTTTCTTATAACTCGCCCTTTGTATTTGCAAAAAGGCGATCGCCTGCCTAAATTCACTAGCGTTGATTTATGCATACTAGGCGCTGGCCAACACTTTAATACTGTATAAGGATGAAAGTCTTTAATGAAGCTTTATATATTCTTTCTAGGTTTGGTGTATCTATTGAGGGATTTTTGGCAAACAAAGTTACGTTAGAAGAGCAGCTTTCAGGTAAGCGAAACTTAAGCTTAATGCTGACAAGTTAAGGCTGAGTGCAAACCACGTTTACTTATCACGAATTCGCCGTGGCACTGGCGCGTCGCACGCCCAGACCGCTTGGATTTTGTATAATTTAAACAGAGTAGAAGATGCTTAGCATAAAAAGTCTGTATAATTCGTATTATTTATAAAAACCTAAGTTTTATTATGAACTTTTTATTGTATGGTCAAGCGATCGCTCCAGGCATCACCAGCCGGAATTCAACAGGCTAAAGGAGCCTTTTCCCATAAAGGTTGGACTCAAGAAAACCTGGCAGAAGAAGTGAACGTAAAGACTCGTCAGCCGATTTGGAGGTTTTTCTCAGGTCGTCCGATTGAACACCATACCTTTAAAGAAATTTGCTCTGTCTTGGGGCTGAATTGGCGGGAGATTGCGGAAAATCCGCCAGAAGAGGGTTCAGAACCTGGAGAACAGGCAGGTCTAGAGATTGATGCCTTGGTCAAACAGGTGCGATCGCAACGCCACGACAAAATTCAAAACCAGTGCGGCACCTTGCAGCTATTAGATATCAGCCGTCCCGTTGGGCTAGAGGACATTTACATCGATGTCAATATTGTGGAGGAAATCGCAAGCCAACAGTGGTTAGAGATCGCTGACATAGAACGCCTTACTCCAGAAGAATTTGACCACTTTGGCTTGGGTGAAGTTTCCCAGAAAAAAATATCAGGCATGAGGGCTGTTGAAACCTACTCTAAGCTGAGGGTGTTGGGTAAACCTGGGTCTGGTAAAACCACCTTTCTACAACATCTCGCTATTGAGTGCAACCAAGGCAAATTTGCGGCAAACCGAGTTCCCATTTTTATTAGCTTAAGAGATTTTGCGGACGAGTCAAAAGAAGCCGATCATAGCAGCTTATTAAACTACATCCGAGCAGAATTTCTTACCTCTGGAATTTCAGACCTCTCCGTCATTGAAACCCTGCTGCTTGAGGGTAGAGTCTTGCTGCTACTCGATGGGCTGGATGAAGTACTCGGATCAGATAGCAACGCCGTCGTCAAAGAAATCCGCAGATTATCCGAGAACTATGAAAAGAATCTATTTGTCACCACCTGTCGAACAGCAGGTCAAACGTTTACCCTCAAGCGATTTACGGATGTGGAAATTGCCCCGTTTACCCAAGAGCAAATTGCTGCCTTTGCTCAGAAGTGGTTTGCCACATTGGCGAAAACGAATGGCGAGGATGAAGTCGATCCAGCCGTTGAGTTCATTGAGAAATTAGACTTGCCGGAAAACTTGCAATTCCGTAGACTCGCCGTCACACCCTTGTTTCTGCATCTCGCCTGCTGGGTGTTCCGTCGCCAGGAAAAATTCCCAACCAAAAAAAGCGAGTTTTATAAGCAATGTCTAGACCTTCTCCTCGTCAAATGGGATGAAACCAGGGGGATTCAGAGGGATGCCGTTTACCGGGGGTTTTTATTGCCCCAAAAGCTCAAGCTGCTGAGTCAGGTTGCAGCCGTGTCGTTTGAGCAGGGGCATTACTTTCTGGAACAGCGTGCCATGGAGGGTCACATTGGCGACTATATCCGTAATTTACCCAATGCTTCCACTGAGCCAGAGGAATTGCAACTGGATAGTGAAGTGGTACTCAAGGCTATAGAGTTGCAACATGGTTTATTGATAGAACGAGTGCGGGGAATTTTCTCCTTCTCTTATTTGGCGTTTCAAGAATACTTCACTGCCCGGAAAATCGTTGCCAGTCATAATTTACAGGCATTAGAAAAACCCCTGGAACGTCTGGTGAGTCACATCACTGAACCCCGTTGGCGCGAAATCTTTTTGTTGACGGCTGCCATGCTGCGGAGTGCAGACTCCTTGGTACAGTTGATGAAGCAACAAGTGGATGGGCTAGTTGCCCAAGACCCCTATCTCCAAGAGTTTCTAACCTGGGCGAGTCAAAAGTCCCAAGTTGTTCCTCCCCAGCCATCGGCAATTCGCGCTTTCTACTTTGCCCTTGCCCGGACTCCTCAACTTGCTCCTCACGTTGCCCTTGCCTGTACTGTTGATCAAGGGATTTTTCTGGATGCAGCACTGAATGACTTGGTGTTGGAGAGTGCTATTGACTCCAGCCCTGATTTTGCCCATGCCTATGCCTGTGCCGATGCCCTGAGTAATGCCCTCACCATTGTGCTGGATCTGGGGTTACAGCAGTCCCTACAACAACTCCAAGACCAACTCCCTGACTCAAAACACGACAGAGAAAGGTTTCAGGCATGGTGGCAAACCAACCATGTCGCTTGGAGTGAGCGATTAAGGAAAGCGATCGCACTTCATCGAAATATTCAGCATCAGTGGCACTTCAGCCCTGAGCAGCAGCAAGTGTTGCAACGCTACTATGATGCTAATCAGTTGCTCATCGATTGTCTCAATAGCAACTGTGAAGTGACGGCTGTCGTGCGGCAGGAGATTGAATCCGCCTTATTGTTGCCGCAGAAGGAACTTGAGGAGAGGGAATGGCAGTAGAGTTGAGGGTTAATTGCTTAGACCAGGCGAAAGCAAACCCTTTCTCGGCGCGAGAGATTCGCTCTTCCAAACACTGCTATCAGTATGAGCGCCACAACACAATTCACGAGAGCGTCCAGACAGGAGGATGAGGTGCCATAGAGGATTAACAAGTTGAATTATGTGATTAGGTTGAAGCGAATTGAATAAATGAAAACATCGCTTTACTTTGAAATAAGCAAACTGTTTCTAACCAAAAACTTGCCGTCGAATGTGATTGGCAGTCCTTCTCCAGCTAAAATCGCTTTTCCTGTGTTTACTTTTCGAGCATGGATATGAAGATGAGGTTCACTGGTGTTTCCTGAGTTGCCAATCTTAGCGATCGCATCTCCTGATTTGACTAGCGATCCGACTTGGCTAGTGATGCTACCTTTCAGAAGATGAGCCATTAAGATATCGGCACCCTGACATCTCAGTAGAATGTGGTTTCCAGCAGGATTTTTTCGGTCGCTTTCTCCCGGAACGAGATTAGGCAAATCGTTGACTAGATTGGCGATCGTCCCATCGCAAGGGCTGTAGACATGTGCAACATAATATATAGCGTTTTCATTTGGGATGTAAAACTAAGGCGTTCGGCATTTACGCTCTGGCAAGAGCTGTAATCCCTGACATTTCAGCACTCCAAGTCACATTTTCTAGCCTAAAAAACTCCGAGGCATTTTCATGTCTCATTTGAAAACGCTATACGCCGTTCTTTAATGGAAAAGACAGATCGATAGATGAGCCAGTAAAAAAATAACCCTTTAGACTAGCTATAAATAGCATCACAACAAAAGCGCTGATTCCTAACTCAAGATATTTTTTAAACGTTTTCGGAGGGTAAAGGGGTAAAGACTTGGCTTTGATGAAAGACTTATATGCTGCTATGACAAATACGATTAGCAATAGAAATCTGAGGTAATAACTTAACCATTCCCACCGTCCATTGAGAAAAATAAAAATAAAATAAACCAAGACCATTAAAAGATTGATCGACCAATTGAATTTACTATCAAATTGTGCCTGCCAAAGCCAAATCAGGATGATTTGCCAGTATCATTAGACTTAGCAGTGCGCCGATGAATTGCCGACAAACACGGCAGTTTCTTATACCAATTCAGGGCACAAATCAGCCAGCAACGCTTCCCAAACTTCAATCGAGTAGTCGATTACAGGCTTAAAGGAGAAAAATGGTCACAGCAGACGCACTCACACACAAAAGCACAGACGAACTGAAGCAAGAATTAATCGATCGAGTGGGCGATCGAGACGGCGAGGCACTCGGTAAAAAAGTCGCGTTTGCCAAAACTGAACTGATGCCCTGGTTTGATGAACTTAGCCGCCGCAATCCGTTTCCAAATGCGATCGATCAGATTGATTTGGTGGTCGGTGTTTGGTCGCCTGTGTGGTCTACAATTCCGTTTCAAGACATATTTCCCGGACGGATTTATGAGCAGTCATATCAAATCTTCCAAGCCAATGGCTACTACGCAAACATGGCGCGATATGCACCGGGAAAGCTGCCTTTGTTAAAGCGACTTATAGAAAAACTGGTGGCTTACGACTTCATGATCTTGCAAAAATTTGAGGTGCGATCCGATCAGTGGTTCATTCAAAACATTGGCATTCAGCAAGGTTTTCGACTGAATTTTTCGCCACTGTCGATCGAAAAAGCGCAAGCCTGGTTTGAATCTGCTGTGCAAAAACAACTGGCAAAAGGCGAAGCAAATACTACGCCAGATTTTCAAAAGCTCGATCAAAGCACCGCGAAAAAGTATGAAAAAATCTTTCAGGCCAGACCGCAACTCAAACATTTGTACATTGATCGCGACTTTCGACTTGTGAAAACGCAACGCGAAGCAAAACAGCGACCTTCGTATACGATCGCGGTTCGCAAAGCTTAATTTATAGGAATTACGCGGTTGCTATAAAATCATTGTTTTGATATCCTCCTGTGTGGTTTATTGAGTTAGTTGTCAGATGAGCGATTCTCGTTCCGAGAGGCTTCGCCAACGCGACCTTAAGGTGACTCAGTTGTTCACATTCTTCAACGTTTAGCTTATTTAGAACACTCAAGTTCGCTGAGTTAAGCGGTGATTTAATCTTTCTATTCCTAAAGAAACATGGATGCTTTAGAGTTTCACTGCTTCAATGATGCTGAGCATTGAGGGTGTTGGAATCAGGCGCGTCAGTTCAAAACCATTGGATCGCAACAACGATCGATACTCTTCTTCAGATCGTTCCCGTCCGCCCGTCAGCAATAGCATGATCACGTCGGCGAACTTTGCGGGAGAGGGTTCGTTGCCGGGTGGGATGATGCTTTCAATTAGCAGTAGCTTGGCGTGATCCGGCATGGCTTGATGACAATTCTTCAGGATGAGCGAGGACTTTTCATCATCCCAATCGTGAAGAATCCATCGCATCAGGTAAGCATCGCCCCCAGTTGGCACAGACTCAAAGAAGTTTCCGGCAACGGGTTGAATTGTTTCGTCTACATTGACAATGGCAATGATGTCAGGTAAGTCGAAGAGAATGCCGTTGAGATGGGGATGCGATCGCACAATTGTAGAAATTACGCTGCCGTGCCCTCCCCCCACATCGACGATTGTATTCATTCCAGAAAAGTCATAGCTGGCAGCAACCGCTTGTGCGCTCTCAGTTCCTATACTATTCCTCGACTGCGAGAATATCTGAGCCTCTTCAGGATGTTGAGCGAGGTGATCCCAAACCGCCATGCCTGTTACAGCATCGAAAGTTTTTTCGCCTGTTTTCAAACTATGTAGCCCGTGGCTCCAGCCTAGAGAAGAGACGTAGCCCATCTGTGCCATCGCTACATACCGCATGGATCTAGGGCTATTGCTTTGCAACGTTGCGGCCAACGGGGTCAGCGCGAAGCATTGATCTGAGATTTCGGTAAAAATGCCAACACTTGCCAAAGCACGCAGAAGTCGATATAGAGATCGCGGCTCCGTGTTCGTTGCGGCTGCAAGTTGAGCGATCGTTTTGGGCTGATCGTCAAACAAATCGGCAATGCCTAACTCCGCAGCGAGATAGATTGATCGAACAACCCAAAAGCCACTGATTAGATTGAGCATCGTCTCTTGTGGAGTAACTTCTGATTTTTCCATTTGATCCTGAGAATTACTAATCGATGTAGCGATCGAGAAACGAGGAGCAACTTCTGATTTTTTCATCGGAACATGATTCTCTTTACTTTATTAAGTTAGGACTTACGCATTGACAGGAATAGAGTGGTGTGGGTTGTTACGCTGAGGCGCGTAGTTTGACGAGAACCAGGAAACGCAGTTCTAAATTGCACTGTCTACTATTTCCGATAAAGCTTATTCTCTGTACCATACACGCACACATTGAAAGCAATTGATTGTAATGCCACTACTGGTCGTCACTGGATAAACACCATTACTGACCGTCACTCCGTAAAAACTATCACTTGTGCCTTCTAAACGATCTGGTAAAACAACGGTTTCAACATTGATTACCTGTATCGTTCTATTGTCAATCCACTGATTTACAGCACTAACAATTTCAGAGAAGGATTCATACTCGGCAGGTCCGCCGAAGGGTCCCCGTTTAGTAATCCGAGGCGCAAAATTTCGCACTTAATTATTTTCACCACCTTAAAATTGTAGAGTTGACCATCACTTCAAGGAACCATCGTGATTTGTTTATGGATCGATTCACTGTGATTCCACTATCAATAATCAAAAATTAACTCACTGTATATCCGCCATCGATCGCTAAGGGTTGTCCCGTGATGTAGCTGGCAGCATCAGAGCAAAGAAAAATAACCGCTTGAGCAATTTCCGTTGCCTGACCAATCCGACCCATTGGAACCATCGATCCGAGATCATCGAACGTGATGCCCATTTGGTCAGCGCTACGAGCCATCAGGTCAGTCGCAATCGGACCCGGATTGACGGCATTAATCCGAATGCCCTGTTTGGCATAATCGAGGGCAGCCGATCTGCGCTTCGCAGCAGCGCTTCGCTATCGCGTCAGCCCCATCACTGCATGTTTGCTAGCAACGTAGGGAGAGATCCCCGGCAGCGCAACCAGACCATTCGTTGACGAATTGTTCACGATCGCGCCTGCGCCTTGGGTCAGCATCTGTTGAATCTCATATTTCATACATAGAAATAGCCCCCGCGCATTGATCGACATGATCTTGTCAAAATCCTCGATCGATTGTTCGTGCAACGGTTTAACAGCCAGATCAATCCCAGCGTTGTTAAAGGCACAATCGAGCTTGCCGTAAGTAGCGACCGTTTTTTGCACCAGGGCTTGCACATCCGCTTCACTCGATACATCTGATTTGACAAACAAGCATTCCGCTCCAGTCTCGCGAATCAGCGCAGCAGTTTCTTCACCTTCTACACTGCGTACGTCCGAGAAGACAACGTTTGCACCCGCAGCACCGAATGCGATCGCTGTTGCTCTGCCAATTCCCGATGAGCCACCAGTCACTAAAGCCACTTTATCTTGCAGTATCATTCTGTTTCTCCTAGCATTAATTTCGTTGCATTGATCTGAAGTGTACTGAGTTCCAATGCTTGATTTCTTCCAGATTCTTACGGTGAAGCGCAAGTTCGTTTCGGCAGCATCCAATTTAGATACTAATGTTCAGAATTCACTTGCCATGTCATCACAATGATTTCTGCAAACATTAAGACAACTAATAGCCTCGAAAACGCTCGTAAAATGGCTTCCATCGTCCAGTTCTGACTCTGAACATCCCAAATCATCCAAACAATGTTCACTCCAATCACCAACCAGGGTAGAATTACCGCTGAATTCCGTCTGCGATAGAAGCGGATCGTCGTCTCGCGCCAAAAGGGGAAGGTGCTGAGGAGACAAACAATGTAGGAGGCTCCTGCACTGACGAACAAGCTTGTTTGAAGACTCGAAGGTAGATTTGGGTACCCAAGCGCGATCGCACTCAGACAAACTCCCAGCGCGAGATACAGGAAAGTAAACAAGGTAAATCGCTTCATTACTTTTTCCGATAAAGCTTATTCTCTGTACCAGACACGCTGAAAACAGGCTCGATCCCGGCATTGTTGAAGGCACAATCGAGTCTGCCGTAAGTGGCGATCGCCTTCTCCACTAAAGCTTGCACCTCTGCTTCACTGCTGACATCGGAACGGACATATAGGCATTCGGCACCCGTTTCACGAATCAGTTTGGCGGTTTTTTCTCCTTCTGCTTCCCGTCTGCCGGAGAACACCACTTTTGCTCCAGCAGCACCAAAGGCGATCGCCGTTGCTCTCCCAATTCCCGATGTGCCTCCAGTGACTAACGCCACTTTATCTTGCAGTATCATCCTATTTCTCCTGCTTCAATCAATATTGACCTTCAGCCCAAAATCAAACTCCGATCCGTCATATCAGCCCATGCCAGCGGCTATCATCACCGGAATCGTGGGCTGTTCGGCGTATCGGTATTTGTTTAATCATTTTTACTATTCTCAGTTTTCCCAGTCGCCCTCACGCCGTGGAAAGCGCTACAACAACCATTGGGTCAGCGGATGTATTAGGTAGCGGATCGAGAACGCCTCCCAGATCGCGCCGACGATGAACAGTGGGAGCGCGGACAGGCTCAGCCAACCGAGCTGTTGCAGCCCACGAACGTAACCCTGACGACGGTTCCGAGCACCGATGGTTGCGGGGCGAACCCAAGACCGCCCAAGGATGTATGCGCCAAACATTAGGAGGGCATAAGCCTGGAATTCGATGAGTGCCGTCAGCGAGTGCGGAATCCAGATCACTGCAGCGCGCGCGGTAGTCGGGGCTATGGGCAAACCGAGAGTGAATGCCTTATACGCGAATATGGCGATGCCAGTGAAGGGAACGATCAGCGAAGGGAGCACGATCCACAGCGCGCCAGTCATGACGTTGACTCCCAGGATGGTCAGCGAGAACAGCCAAGGGTTATTGAGTAGCGATCGGACTAAGTCGAACGTTCCGTTGTCTTCCTGGATGGCCACCTGAGTTGCACCCAGGTTGGGGAAGACCATCGCCGCTACTAACCCAGCGATGAATGAGCCATACACAATGACGTTGATGATGAGATAGGCTCGAAAATTGGCGCGAATGATCTGGAAGGGTTTGCGAAGAAATCGCCGAAGCGGGTGTTTGGCACTGGGAGTAAGTGGTCGTTGTGGAGACTGTTCTTTTGTGGCGATCGGTTTGCGTGACATATTTTTAGCTCCGATGTTTGGTGATGGATGCAGTGATGCTCAAGAGTGAGAACCACCGCATCCGTGGTTATAAATCGTCTGCGATCATTTCGTTGGCTTCACCTTCAGCCCAGTCCAGTGCGCGGCAAAAGCCCACATATCCGCCGTTTCCTCGATGATCTTGTCAACAGGCTTGCCCGCTCCATGACCCGCGCGCGTCTCGATGCGGACAAAGTGCGGCTTGGGGCCGATATCCGCCGCTTGGAGCGCGGCGACATATTTGAAACTGTGTCCTGGCACCACGCGATCGTCCGTGTCGGCAGTGGTGGCAAGGATCGCGGGATATGCCTTGCCGGATTGGATGTTGTGATAAGGCGAATATTTGAAGAGGTTACGAAAATCCGCTTCCCGTGCCGGATCGCCATATTCGTCAACCCATAATTTGCCGCCCGTGAATTTGTCAAAGCGCAGCATGTCCATTACGCCGACCTGTGCCAGCGCAGCGGCGAACAAATCCGGTCGCTGGTTGACCACCGCGCCGATCAGGAGACCGCCATTCGATGCGCCGTCAATAGCTAGTCCGTCTGGTGACGTGATGCTCTGTGCCTTCAGATACTCGCCCGCCGCGATGAAATCGTCGAAGCCGTTTTGCTTGTGCTGACGACGCCCCGCGTCGTGCCATGCCTTGCCATATTCGTTGCCCCCGCGAATATGGGCGATCGCGAACACCCCGCCCTGTTCGACCCACGCCAGCCGCTCGGACGAGAAGGCGGGAGGCTCGCTGAGATTAAAGCCTCCATACGCATGGAGCAGGGTCGGTGCTGGGCTGGTCACATCCTTGCGCCGGACGATAAACATCGGGACACGGGTGCCATCCTTCGACTTGTAGAAACGCTGTTCGACCGCGATCCGCTTGAGATCGAACGCCACCTTTGCCTCGCTCCAGACGCGCGCCCTGTTGCTGGCGATATCGTATCGATAGATAATGCCCGGAGCGTTGTAGCTGGTGAAGCCGAAGAAGGTTTCCTTGTCGTCTTGGTCGCCCTGAAAGCCTCCCGCAGTACCAATGCTGGGCAGCTTCACAATGCCGTCGGCTTTGCCTTCGAGCGTGTAGCGTCGAACCTCCGTCTTCACGTCAACCAGATAGGACAGAAACAGCCGTCCGCCGACCAGCGACGCTTTGCTCATAACCGCGTCCTGCTCCGGCACCACATCCGCGATTACCGGATCGGCGGCAATATCCATCGTCACCACCTTGAGGCGGGCCGCGTCCTTGCTGGTCGTAAGGAAGAACTTCGTCCCCACATTGCCGACGATCGCCCATGAATTGTCGAGATTATCGACGAGCTTGCGGGGTTTCCAGTCCGCGCTCTTGAAATCCACTACGGTCAGCTTGTTACCCGGTGTACCGGGCGAGGAAGCGATCGCGACGTAACGTCCGTCTTCGGTGATGCTCAAGTCATGCAGCATGGTCGGCTGGTCGGGAGTTGCATAGACTAGCCGATCCTGTGTCTGGGGCGTACCGATCGCATGAAAATAAATGGTATGGTTTTCCACGCCCGCCTGGGACGCTGCGCCCTGCTTCGGTTCAGGGAAACGAGCGTAGAAAAAGCCAGATCCGTCCTTGGCCCACTCGATGGTGGTGAACCTCGCCCATTTGACCTCATCAGCCTGCACCTTACCCGTGTTGACATCCAGCACCCGAATGGTGCGCCAGTCCGTGCCGCCATCCTGCACCGCATAGGCTACGCGAGTGCCATCGTCGGAAGCTGACCATTCGGCAAGCGCGGTCGCCCCATCTTTTGCCCAAGTGTTGGGATCGATCAGCACATGCCCTGCGCCATCCACGCTGTCACGGACATAGAGCATCGGCTGGTTCTCAACGCCGGAGGTACGCAAGTAGAAATATCGTCCGCCCTTTCTGACCGGAATGGTGAACCGCTCATAGTTGTACAACTGCTTCAGTCGGTTCTTGAAGATATCTCGACCCGGCAGCCGATCGAGATAAGCATTGCTGACTTTGTTCTGCGATTCGACCCAAGTGGCGACTTCTTTATCGCTGCGAACATCGTTTTCCAGCCAGCGATAGGGGTCGGCGATCGTCTGCCCGAAAGGCTTCTCTACAACATCACCCCGCTTGGTTTCGGGATAGGCGATCGCAGGTATCGTCGCGGCGGACTGCGAGCAAGCGGAAACGAAAGGGGTGGCAAAGAGCAGCGCGAAACCGAGAAGGGCGGCGCGGCGCATCAGTATCTTTTGAATCATTTTGCTGTTCTCCAGTTTTTATGAGGAATCGATGGAGCGACTGACGCAGGATTGCTCGTCGATAGTGGCAGATTGATGTTTCAATGGGACTGTAAATTAGTTTGTTAGGATGCTTTGAAGGTAGTATCCGCCGCGTCGAAGAAGGGCCCAAACAGGTCTTCCGGCCAGTTGGGATCGGTTTTGGAAGTGCGCTCCAGACACTTCCAGATGCCGTCGCGACGCTCAAAGATATCGTCGTAGGTGCCAGTCGATACGGTTCCGACGTGCTCGGCTTTCCAGGATACGACCCATCGCCAGTGCGCTTCGGCTCGGTCACCTGAGCCAGAAATCTCGAACGCGCCCATCGAGTGGAACCACTTGTCCATCGGGAAGACGCTGTGCGCGTAGTCAAACATCTGCTTCATGCCGTCAGGACCCTCGAAGGTCGAAGTACGCAGATCGTTGACGTTGAATTTAGCCTCCGCCCAGTAAAGGCGATTGTAGAGATCGACCTGCTCGCGCCCCCAACCCTTGTCGATGCAACGCTGATGCATGTTGAGCTGCTCGAAAATGGTAAAGCGATCGGTCACAGTGAGATCGTTGTTCTGAGACATGGAAGTTTTCCTCTATGTTGAAGTTCTTGTGGGCCGTCAGGCTGGCAACACCATTGGAGGTCGAATTCCAAATACTGCTGTAAGAGTCCAAGGGCAGGTTAAGACTGCTTTTTTCCTCCGTCCCTTTAACCAAACAGAACGGGTAGTGCTTTCAATCCATGTAGACCGTTGCCCCCGATAATCTCTAACGTTGCATTGGGATCGACTCGTAGATTAGGAAACCGCTCCATTACTGTTTGCAACCCGATAGCAGCTTCTAGTCGAGCCAACGGCGCACCTAAGCAGAAGTGAATGCCATTGCCAAAAGCAACGTGTTCATTGGGGTCACGGTCAATCGTAAATTTATCTGCCCGCTCAAACTGCGTTTCATCCCGGTTGGCTGAACCGAGGTAAGCAAAGATTTGCTGTCCTGCGGGAATGGTTTGTTCGCCCAGTTGAGTTTCTACCTTCGTGAAGCGACGCAGGTATTGAAACGGTGAGTGGTAGCGTAGTACTTCTTCAATTGCCAAGGGGAGCAAGGTCGGCTCCTGCTTCAGTCGCTCGAAGACATCTGGGTACTCATAGAAGCAGACGATCGCATTCGCCAGTAAATTCCTCGTCGTTTCATTGCCTGCCACCAGCAACAGGATACACATATCCACCAGTTCTTGAGCCGTCAATATTTCACCTGCCTCATGCACCGCCAGCAGATCGCTGATTAAATCCGTACCAGGTTGACCGCGCCGTTGCTGCAACAGATCGCGAAAATAATCGCCCAGTGCTCGCTGTGCAGACAAGTCTCCTGCGATACTGCCGTCTGACCAGCGTTTGAAATTGTCGCGTTCTTCAATTGGAATGCCTAAAATTTCAGCAATCACGATCAGAGGAAAAGGAACGCAAAAGTCGTGGATAAAGTCCATCCGTCCTTGAGCTTGGACACGATCGAGTAACTCCTGCGTAATCGCTCTCAGCCGAGGTGCTAGTGACTCAGCCCGCCCCTGGGTAAACACCTTTGCCACCAGTGTGCGGAGCGTTCGATGTTGAGGTGGATCGGTACGGTTAAGATTTTGGGTAAAGTCGATTTGCTCAGGGGGATGCGGCATTTTCGACGAGAATGTTTGCCAGTCGCTGAGAATTCGCTTCACATCTTGGTAGCGAAACACCATCCATGCGGATTGGGTAACATCATAAAAGACGGGCGATTCGCGGCGCATCTTGGCATACCAGGAGAAGCGATCGCCTGATAGTGAAAAGGGCTTGTTGTCAAGTAAAGGTTGGTTAGATGTCATTAGTCATTTCCTTTTGAAAAAACGTATGTTCAAACTTGCTAAATACTCCCTTTGCGCGGGTGGCAACGATCGCTAATTTAGCGGTTTGCGCGTCGTAGGCAACAGCACGATTTTGGCTTTGAAAAAAGGTCCATAAAACCTGAGTTTGATAGCGATGGGTCTTATCATTTGCCATAAACGCTCCCCCCGTTCTCCACTAGCGTGGCAATCTGCACGAACTCGATGCTAGGGCGTACACCGTAGAGATCGGTTACCCGCTCGACAAGCTCATCGGTGAAAAACGCTTTAGCTGCATCCTCTGACTCCCAAACGTAAAAGTTCGTAGCCTCACGCTTTCCGGAATTGAGCGTGAACGCCTTTGAGCGTAATCCCGGCATTCCCTCAAACCTTGGGCGTGCGGTCTCTGCGATCTTCCGCACGGCTTGCTCATCGAAATTGTCTGTGTAGTGAAATGTTACGAATACACCGACCATGGCGGACTCCTTTCGAGGTAGTTATCAACGTCACTATGGACTAAAGCCTTTTACCCAAATAGCCCGACGGTAATCTCCATCGATGAGGCGCGATTACCTCTAGTAGGCTGCGCCAACGGGCTGATGGCAACGATCGCTATGCTACGAGATGTCCGATCGTCGAACTAAATACATCATCCGGATCGTATGTCCGCTTGAGATCCAGCAAGCGCCCATAGTTTGGACCGAAGGCGAGTGGAACGCGCTCCTGCTCCTGCTCATCCAGGAGATTGATATATCCCCCTTTGAACGCATAGGGTGCAAGTGCCTGTGAGAGGTTCTGTGTCCTTATCTACGTCGATTGCTCGTAGTTCTTAAGTGTGGACAGCCTTCAAGGCTTTACGTCAAAGCGTTTGGCAGCTTGGGCGGCTCTGGAGCCATGAACTCAATACCATAATGCTTGCTGATTTCGATGAAGCGCTCCATATCCTCTGGCAATGTTAGCGGACTGATGGTCTCAAAGTACTCATCGAGACCGCCGGGGATTGTGAGGAAGAGAAACTTTCCCGTTCTCTTTCCACAATTGCGAAAGGCATGAAAGTTACCTCTCATCGAGTACTTAACCTCATCTTTCATGACCCGGCTCCATTCATGGCTATCGAAAAATTCGTAGTCTCCTTCAATCAACATAAAGAGTTCATCTTCCCGCGCGTGCTTGTGCGGAGGCGGACCGCCACCCGGCGGCGATGTCTGCACTCCAGTGCAAAAAGAATTGTTTGTGGCTTTACTTGTTACGAGAATTTCGACTGGCTCGCCGAAGATATTGAAGACAGGATTGTTATTCATAGATACTCCTTAGGGGGTAAAAACTGTAGGCTCGATGGGATTTTGTGAGCGAAATTCAATTGTCCTTCGAGAAGTAGAAGAACTCTGGATAGGGATGCTTATGGAGCGGGATGTCCACTCTGGGAGCGAGGGTCATCTCATAGACAGAGAATTGATAGTGAATACTATCTTCAGGGTTAAGTTGACAACATCAATCAGAGCATTGATGAAGATTTGAAGATTTGCGATCGCCCTGAAATCTGTGTTCTGCTTTGGGTATTAGAAGATCGAACGATCGCTATGCTACGAGATGTCCGATCGTCGAACTAAATACATCATCCGGATCGTATGTCCGCTTGAGGTCGAGCAAGCGCTGATAGTTCGGTCCGAAGGCGAGTGGAACGCGCTCCTGCTCCTTCTCATCCAGGGCATTGATGTATCCCCATTTGAAGGCATAGGGTGCAAGCACCTGTGAGATGTTCTGTGCCCATTGGATATGCCGCTGCTCTTCGTCGGGAGACTGTGGTTCCCAGGCTGCGATCATCTGAACCGTCAGATGATCCTGACGCAGCGCAAAAGCAGTCTCGGAAACACCCACACGACTCGCGGCTCCATGAAAGTTATGGAGTTCGATGAGCGAAAAGGGAGAAGATAATGGCAGTCCCTGTTCGATCAGCACCTCGATAGTCTCAGTCTGGAGACCATTGAGCGACTGAGTTTGGATGTAGTAGTGGCGACCTTCCGGTGCAAGCGCATCCTGCCCATGAATCAGTGCGTTATACGTGACGGGCTGCACCCGATCGACCAGCAGCTTGCCAAAAGTCCGCAGTGGGGCAATCGCCTGCTCACCTGCTTCGAGAAGTCCACAATAGGTGGGTGAGAGAAAAAGAACCGTCTGTCCATCTGGCATCTGAAGGAACCCAGACGGAATCGTCAATTCATCGGGTGCTGCGGCGATGAACTCGTTAAAACGGTGTAACACTGCTCTGGCTTGCTCTAGAGGATACAGCAGCAACCCAGCCAACACCGTCGTGAGCGGATGCAGACGATACTCCAGGGAAACGACGACTCCAAAGTTGCCACCGCCGCCGCGCAGTCCCCAAAGCAGGTCTGGATGTTCCTGGGCGTTTGCGGTTACAAGCTGCCCGTTGGCAGTTACCACTTGTGCTGACAGCAGGTTATCGGCACCCAGTCCATAAGCACCCGTCAGAGGACCATATCCCCCTCCCAAGGTAAATCCAGACATCCCAACGCTGGAGATGGTTGCTGTAGCTGTCGCCAACCCATATCTCTCTGCTGCCTCAATCAGGTCGCCAGCCGTTGCTCCACCTTGAACATGAGCAGTGCGCGCGTCCGGATCGATGGTGACGGCTCTCATCTGGGACAAATCGATCGTGACACCATTCTCAGACAACGCTCGTCCGGCAAAATCGTGTCCTCCACCTCGAACAGAGAGGGGCAGCCCATGTGTACGTGTCCAGCGAACCGTATGAATGACATCTTGCACAGTCAAACAACGCACGATCGCGGCAGGTTGGGTCTTCACCTTCCCGTTCCAGAGGTGGCGCACCTGTTCATAGGCAGCGTCATCAGGGATCAGAAGCTCTCCTGTGAGCGGTGCTGCGAGATCGTTGAAAAAAGCATGATTCTGAACAAATGTAGTTGTCATTGTTTTTCCTCTTCAGGTTGTAGATTGAATAACTAACGTAGTGTGCAAATTATTAGAGTTGTTGGGGAATAAGCTGTTGTGCATCTAATTTGACAGTCAATTTTTCTACAACTCTTGTGGAACGGGCATCCTGCCCGTCTCTATATTCAATTTAGATGCGTAGCAGCTTAACTTGACCTTGCAGTAAAATTCCGACCAGCTCTGTTTTTTTCGATCGCGATAGAAACTGCAAAACTCGTCGGTTGAACTTTTCTGGATTCTCGATGAACATGAAATGTCCCCCACCTTCAGCCTCCTCAAAGATTTCCAACTCAGAGTCAGGAATGCTTTGATTAATCCAGGCTTGTGATGTCCACGGAACTATACTTTTTCTGCCACCAATAATCAGAGTTGGCTGACGAATCCTGACAATTCGATCGCGCCAGTCTGTATGAAGATGGTTGTACAGCAGCGTCGCAGCGATCGCTCGCGGCAAGCGTTGGTTGCACTCGACAATCCACTCAAACTGTTCTTTTGACATCGCTGGCGTGACCATTGAAGCCAGAAGGTTTCGGGTAAATTCCTCAGCTTCACTATTCTCTAAAGCGTATACTGCTGCATTGAGTTGTTCAGCAGTAAAAATTGCCCCGGATTCTGCTATTTCTTGAACGTTCCAATGCGATAGCGAAGCGCTGCTGCAAGCAGAGCGCAATATTCCCAGTGGCGATTGATCAACCAACACTAACCGCTCAATTTCATCTGATCCGAATAGATCGAGATAGCTCCAGATGATGGCACATCCCATCGAGTGCCCTAGCAGGTGTGGCTTTTCGAGTTGCAGAGTGCCGATCAATTCCTGAACATCCTTAGACAAGCGAGAAATTCGATAACCGAACGATACTTTCTCAGACTCACCATGTCCCCGCAAATCAACAGCGATCACCTGATGGTGTTCGGCAAAAGCGGGAATTTGATATTTGAATTGTTCCGCCGACTGCGACCAACCGTGAAGCATCACGAGCGGTTTGCCCTTACCTGCACTGATGTAACTCAAGGCAGCACCATCAGACGTCTTAAATGTCTTTCTTTGCATATTTTCCTTTCTGATGACTTCCACCCGCAGAGACAAGATTTTGCGAAGATTGATGAGCGATCGATAATGTGGAATGTGCAGCTTTAATTAAATCGGTGGCTTTCTCAGCGATCGCAATTGTCGGCGCGTTAGTATTTCCCGTGGTCAGAGTTGGCATAATTGAGGCATCGACGACCCGCAACCCCTCAACCCCATGTACCCGCAGTTCGGGGACAATAGATTTTGCGATTATTTAAGTACGGTTCTGGTTCGGAAAAATATCCCCAATCCACCTCAGAACCTAATAGTTTTAGGCATTCCGCCGGGATTTGAATCTCCGGTTTAGTATCCGGGTTGCCAGCTTCGAGTAATAACACTGTTGTTTTACTGTCTTCTGTCAAACGGTTGGCGACAACGCAGCCTGCCGAACCTGCACCGATAATAATGTAGTCATAGTTCGTCATGGAATTCTCCTTGTTTGCTGTCTGTCGTGGATTAATCCGACCTTAATGACTAGCGAGAATACCTCAAGTTTCCATTTTGATTGTCTATTCCCCGAATCAAAATTGATGTTGACTTGGTTGAGCCATTAACTAGACGACATCTTGCTGATAAAGTCGCTCCGGTATGATCAATATTCTTACAAGAAACTTGATAACTGCTAGCGGCTCTTGGATTACGATAATACGTCTGAGTTTTGTAAGGTAAGACATGAGTATTCTCCTTAAATCACTTCCCGGTTAACCTTAGCTTGGTGCAGCGTTCCCTTGTGTATATATTCCACCCCAACGGTGCGGGTTCCCTCAAACAACAACCGAGTCACCAAGGCTCCTGTAGTTGTTGTCAAATGCAGCATCTTCTGTATCTGCTTGGGCTAAACGGAAAGTTAGATAAAACGAAAATACCCAAAATAATGCCGATGATTCCGCTCACAAGCATCCATCCTCAATTGGCGCTTCTAGCCTGCTTACAAATCAAAATCCCCCACTGCCACCACTGGCAATGGGGGTCAACGGATGTGATGCTTTCTGGCTTGTTATCCTACAACCTTGACTGACGAAATGCTATCGTTATCGATACCACCAGGACTTACTGCAAGATTACGATATTCTCCCGGGGGAAGTGTCTGACTACGACCGTTGAAGTTAGTATCCCCAAAAACTTGCCATGTACCAGAGATTACTTTAACTGAGGTAATTTTGTCGTTCCAAAAATTTCCGACATTAGGCAGGTCTCCGGTAAAAGTACCTGAACTTCCTCCAAAATTGGAATCGGCATAGACAATCATTTC
Source organism: Symplocastrum torsivum (assembly GCF_059505465.1). NCBI lineage: Bacteria > Bacillati > Cyanobacteriota > Cyanophyceae > Oscillatoriales > Microcoleaceae > Symplocastrum > Symplocastrum torsivum. The sequence continues at coordinate 28,142 of NZ_JCACKQ010000073.1, forward strand.
AGCCATTGTTTTTCTCCTAAATTAGTCTGTGTTATTTAGAGAAAGTCCGAAAAAGATGAACCCTGAACGTTTTAAACAAAAAACTTTTCAAATTTAGTTTCTTGGGAGAAATGCTCTAGTTATTATGAGAGCTGTTTTTTTCGTTTGTTAAAATCGTTGTCTTTTCCTTCTCCACTCTCTAACGACGACTCCAGTAGTCAATTTCTAAATTTTTCGAGCGAGTTAGAGGCTTTTGTCTTGACCTCGTAGGTTTCGATTGAAGATTCAGATTCGGTTTCTTTCGTTGTCACCTTAACCTTAACGAAGTTTCTCAATATCATCTCCACCTTTAGGAATACTTTAGTAGAACTTATACAATTCACACGCAATTCAAACACTTACTAAAACACTCCTCAGAGGTATACTCTAAATCGAATTTCTACACTACAGCTAAATTGGGGATAAGAATAGTTCAGCTAATTTTTTTCTCTTCATAATGAGCATCCTTTGATCTCAAGGTTTCGTTTAAATTTAGATTCAACTGACTGCAACAAAATTTAGACCATTCGTTAATCATAAAGCAATCTACCAAGGCAAATTGGATCACTCCCTTGCTTAAGCTAAATTCGCAGAAGTAGCCCAACCCTCCGCAGGGCAACTCAAAGCACTCAAGGTTGAGACAATCACCCCAACCTATGATTTTGAGCAAGTCAGTGAACAATACCAGCAGATCCTCTCGGAGTTTTCAACGATCAACTGTTAATCCACCTTGGATCGTTGGCTTCAGTCTCACTTAGCTCCTCTAGAGACGTGTCGAACAAGTGCAGCACTCCAGCCACATCACGTTGAGCGATATCGATGAGCGCTTTGGAGGCATCGACCGACGGGCTAGATATCGTTTTAGGCTTTTTGATGAGTTGGCAGTCTGGCTTAAATTCTTCATAAAATAATTTCTTTTGGATTGTGAAATTAACGTGAGATTGAATAGATAATTTTGCTTTTCTAATACTCCAATCCATTGGAACGCGCCAGAACTATCAAACATGCAATTCCATTTACTACGCCCAAAACCGCACACACACTCAGCCAAAGCATCAGATCCAGCATAGATCGAAACAGCACTACATATCCAAAGAATCGATGCCACACCAATGCCAATAGCCAAGGCAATACGAGTAGGAAAAACCCTGGCAAGAATGTGCAGCCAATCCCTAACCAGACACGCCACAATGGAGTTCTACGAATCGCCTGTTTCCATTGCGGTAAGTAAAGCAAACTGCGGATTCCCAGCATTACACCTATAAACATCAGCAGTGAGATCGCGATACCCCACAAGGTTATTGAGAACCCACCTGCGGCAGGCTGCCCATCCTTTAGTAATTGAATCAGTCCAGTTTTGATTTGCGGAAATGCCATAGGAACTACCGATGGTTTTAGGTGGAGTGTGCATCAGCGCTACACTACTTTCAGAAAGCAATTTTGTCTCTTTAAATTGTCCACTGTTGGTTTGGAAGATTAGATAATTTGCCATGTCCTCTGCGGTGGAAACAATCCCGCTACTGCCGCTCAGATAACCAGACATTTCTGGATATGCGAAGGGAAGTCCAAATCCCATCAGATGTCCTTGTGCCATGTTGGTAGCACCTTGGAATGCGTCAGCACTTGTAGTTGCATTGAGCGTTCGCGACATCTGAAGAGGTGTAAAAATATGCGTTTGTAAGTAGGCTGAGAATGACTGTTGACTCACCACTTCAACAACTTGGGCCAACACTTCGTAATTAGGATTGAAATAGTGGAACTGAGCGCCGGGTAACGCAACGGGACTTGCTCGACTGAGGCTAGTAATGCGATCTCGAATTGTTGTTGCTTGGGAAACCTGCAACTCAGGAAAGCCTACGTCAGATAAACCACTCACTTGATTGAGGAGATGACGAATGGTTATTTTGGCAGCGATCGCTGGATCAGTCAGGGTGAATTTTGGTAAATAAGTTTGCACGGGTGAATCTAGATTAATTTGTCCCGCTTCAACTAGCTGCATCACTGCAATTGCGGTAAACGATTTGCTCAACGAAGCAATCAAGAATTGGGTCTGTGCTGTAACAGGGCGATCGTTGTTTGCTGTACTGTATCCCTTAACGTGCAGCACTTGGTTATTGTGAGTAATGGCGACTGCCAAACCAGGAATGTGATGAGTCTTCATTTGAGTTGTGATGAAGCGATCGATCCTATCATCCAAGTCCAGTTTGTTTGCACTGCCATTGATGTTGAATGTGATGACAATCAATACACTCAGGAATATCAAAATGAGGCGGAAAAGTTTGTTCATTGGGTTAGATTTTGTTGATTTCATAAAGCATAATTCGCCATAAAATGAACATGATTAAGACCGCATTTTCTGCTTCTAAAATTAGTTAGAATTTCAGAGATAACTTAATCTTTAGTTTACTCATTGTTGTTACTGTACTTCATCTATTTGAGAACCGCTATATCTATACAGAGCTAATGTCTTTGAACCCCACAGAAAGATTACAATAACAGCGGTGATTGCAATTATTGAATAGTGAACATCAGGATAGTCAACTAGCGGATTGTGGTTTTTGTCTTTTGGAAATAGAATCCTACCGCTATTAGCTATGGTGTGAAATAAAATGCACGCAAATACACTTTTTTCAGTGTTGTTATAAAGCCAAACAATAAGTATCCGCATACCAACAGTACCGAGAGTTGCCCATAGTATCCAGATAAAATCGTGACCCTGTTGAATGATTGATGGGTAATGCAATATTGCCCACACCAAGCCTATAGTGATGGCGGTTGTTAGTGTAGACCATCGTTCTTGCAGAGCATCAACGGCATATCCCGACCAGCCAACTTCTTCACCTGTAGCAAGGATGAAAAAGGCAACAGACATTACTGCGTTCTTTAGAAACGGAATTTCCACTCCTATAGGAAGTGGCAGTCTAAATAAGTGCATTACTCCATATATCAATAAATATATTATTGGTATCAAGAAAATAACAGGCAAATACCAGATTTTTTGCCTGATTCTTGAAAAATCGAAAACTCTTTTTAACAGACTCTTTATACCAATAGTCCCCTCTTCTTTATAAACAAGGATGCAGGCAGCTATTAACGGTATAAAGGCGGCTATAAAGTCAGTAACAGGAACATCCAGAGGAAGTCCTTTAACTTTGACCATTGTTCCAATTACCCATAATGGAATAGCAAAAGCAAAAACCAGTAGAAAGAACTTTAGCGGTGATTTATTTGATAATGTGCTGGTATACATAGTTGTGATTCCTTAAATTTTGCTTATACTGATTAGTTAGAAAATGATTTTAAATGTAACTATCTCATCATTTCCGCAGAAAAAATCAACAGTTCGGTGTAGGTAAATTGGCTAGAAAAAAGAACATATGCAATTATAAATGCATAATAAATTCGCCATTTTCGATGTTAAATCGCGCTATTCGTCCTGTTTTTGAGTTCATAATATTTCCTGACACCTTGCCAAAAGTGACTTGCTCATGTTTTCTTCGCAGTTAACTGCTTCCAATTCCCCTTCCACAGCAGCAGTCCGCCTAATACTGTCAACGTCAGCATCTGCCAGACTTCAACTAGAGAACCATAGCCGATCGAAACCTCGATCGCATCCCGAATTTCATCAAATGCAGCGTGATAAACAGTTACAACGGCAAGGCTCTGCGTAACTGTCCAAATATAGGCATAAATCATCGCGTGCATCATGCTAGGAATTAGACTTACTGCAAGCATAATGGCGATGGAAGTGCCCATATTATTAGTAAGTTTTTCAGCCATGCCCATTCCAACAATCACAGGCAAATGCCATGCCCACCAAATAAATGCATGAAGAAGTAGTGCTGTTCTTAATCTGTATCGTTTTACCAAGTGCGGTAGCATATAGCCGCGCCAACCAAATTCTTCACCAAAGGCTGGAATCAAGGTTGCGATAAAACGAATTAGAAAATTTCCGAGAATCTCTGGAACGATAACTCCTCTAGGGATACTTCGCATTCCTAAGACTAATTCGGGCTTGCTGCACAAAGCCGAAACCCTTAGCCATCAATAGTTTAAGCGGGATTGA
>NZ_JCACKQ010000074.1:0-32131 GCF_059505465.1 Symplocastrum torsivum
GCAATAAAGGTGATTTTCCGCCTACTCTTACCCTTCATTGGTGGATAGATGTAGAGCATTACCGCATTGATTATAGAGGAAGGGATTGGTACAGTTTCAATCCTTCAAATAAACCTCTACTTGAACAAATTCCTTATGTGGTGTTTCTACCAGGTGATTTCCCCCTCGTTTCTTATAAAGTTGAAAGAGTTGAAGAACTTCCGCCTTTGAATTTAAGAGGTTAAATAGGCTTAAACTTTAAGTGCAAGAAGAGTTAAAAACCCATGTAAGATTACTCTATATTTGGTAAAGAAGTGATTGATTTGTGAGATTTAACAAAAGTGAGTTTCATTGGCTTTAATGTAAAAGGAGAACTACCTTAAAAAAATTATTTCATCCGATGAGCAATATAAGATATTTCTGTAGTTATAACTTTGCTCCTAAGCTATAACTACAGGACGGTTCCTCTCAATCTCCCGAACAGACTCCAAACTTTTTGAATACCTCGCGAAATCTTGCCTGATTTTTGCCAAAGTAGGAAAGCAGTACACCAAACGTAGCTGAATTATCAGCATCTCCAAAGCGGTGATATCCTTCAGCAAAGCAGAGTGACTGTGCATTTTGGCGCAGTTGCTTATACCAATTAGTACGGGTATCGCTTTTGGTTAGAACAATAGCTTCGGTGACTCTGCCGCTATCAATCTCAGCTATCAGTTTCTTGATGAACTTTGATACTTCCGAGAACGGAGGATTAAGAAACACCCGTCCAGCCCAGTCATGCTTCAGAGCATCATCCTCAAGAGTTAGATGATTACTCGCTGGGACATTGGGATTATCTTTACTATTACTGGCAGGGTCTAAGTCAATCCCACCCATACTCTCCACTACGGCTTCCAAGAAGTACTTAGGGGTGTAATGCTCATCGGATTTGGCAGTGATGAACTTCTCATGTTTTCCTCTTGGAACCTTCTGTGCGATCGCGCCTTCTATCTTTAGCCGCTGTTCCGTAGTAAGGCTCAATTTATCCAGCGCAGATTTTACCTGCATCCAAAACACTTCCCGCTCAGGCTTACTTGGCTTTAGCGCCACACAGCCTAAATACTTTGCTGTCTCTTTTTTAAAACTACCTTCTAAATAGCTGTGCCTCAAATGGCATCTTAGGCTATTGGCTCTTTTCCCTTTGTACTCTCTCCAAGTGATAAACATACTCAAAAGAATGCGGTATACAAATACACCTATAATTTAGCTTTTTTTACTATTTTTAAGGGATATATATGCTAAAAAGAATGCGGTATACAAATATACCTCTATTCCAACAGACATTGGTTGCGATGTTGTGCGTACCGCCGAAGACTCGTTATCGCCAAATCTTGTCACATAATGAACCTTAGGCTGGAGCTATTCTTCACAAGCCTACAAGCTGCTCTTTGCATAACGTTTCAGTACCCGACCAAGCGCCTCATCTAACAAATCCAAATCGGCAGAGGGATAGACATCACAGTACTTACCTTTGATTTGTTCCTTGGCTGGGGGTTTCCCATGCCGTTCCTTGTATGCCTCAGCCGCCTCCATCTCAATGTGCAGCCGTTGGGAAGCTGTCACCTTCTTTTTCAAGGCTTTGATGCGCTCCGTCAGCATCCAGTTTTTGGATTCCGGTTCGGATTGAGGCGAACGCGCTGGTATGGAATCAGGTGGTGGAGAACTGTTTGATGCATCCTCCTGTGTAACCACTGTTTTATCTAGAGAGTGACGAGATGCTTGTTCTTTAGAAGAGGAGTCGGCAGTCGATTCAAAATAATCAATGAGAACCGGGATAACAGCCTCTCCCCAGGAAACTTGTGGACCCGACCAGTCATTTGTCTTCGATGTCGCTAACCGACTGAAGCCATATTCCTTCCCCGACTCGGTCAACTGCCAAATTCTTTTGCCATTATCTGGACGAACCTGAAAGCCCAACTCAACTAAAGCCTGGTTCACTTGTGCTGGTTTAATTTGATGCCCCAATAAAGATGTCAACCGTTGGGCAACCTCAGATACGCTCATACCAACTTCTGGTACGGGCGCACTCTTCCCTATCAGTTTTTTCGCGTCCTCGATGATGTCTGCGAGATCGGGGAATTTCTTGGCTAGTGCGTTGAACTTCCACTGCGCGATCGCACTCTTATCTAATCCGGCATCTGACAACCACGCGGAGAGTGTGTTGATGGACTCCATAGCAGCGGCCAGGGCATCAGGCGCTTTGATTCCATCATCCAGTTTAGAGTTTGAGCCATTACTCGACATGAAGAAGGAAAGTGAGAACTTACTAGATATGCTACGCACATACCGCTATGGCTGTCTACGACTCCCGCCGCCTCTCTCATCCCCACAACCATGAAGTTCTGAGTGTGATCTTAGCGATACTCACTGCGGTTCGAGAGCGATCGCCTCTCTTAATCTTTAAGAGTTATCTTGTTTCATTGATAGTATCTCTAGCACTTCCTCGGTCAAGCTCTCTATCTCGGCAATGGCTGCCTGGGCTTTGCTACCAAAATTATGAACGCTCTGACCGAATACAGCGGAGTGTCGGTAAATCTGCCGATGCTGTATTTGCGTCCTGGCAAGGAGAATGCCAAACTCTGGCAAAATTTCTAAACTTTCCTGCGTCAAAGTGGTTTTAGGCTGGCACTGGTTTAAGATCAGCCGGGAGTGTAAGGCATCATTCAAATCACCGACGTTCTGAATCACCTGCCGAATGCCAACCGCCGCCCACATATCGAGCGGTGAAGGAATCAGCGGCACAAGCGCTAGGTCTGCAATCAGCAAAGCGCTTTGCGGAATAGGGGAATCCGCTGCTGGCGGACAATCAATAATGATGTAGTTATAGTCGTCGATAAACTTTTTGACTTCCCGATGAACCTTTGTGCTGGCAGCACTCAACCCTACCACAGAAGCTGGGAACGGGGTTTCATCAAGAGCGGAAGCCGCCCAGCGTGTAGCTGTCCCTTGAGGATCGGCATCGACGACTAAGACTTTGTTAGAGCGCCGTGCCAGCGCACCAGCAAGCTGCATACTGACAGTCGTTTTCCCTGAACCGCCTTTTTGGTTGACAACAGCGATAATCTTAGCTGCCATAAGGTTAACTGTATTAATGATTAAAACTGTATTAACAGTTTGTACTGTTTATAGCTTTTATAGTGTTTAGCGAGTTCTTCTAATCGTTGCACAAAACTGAGTCGAGAAAAGGTCAGTGATGTGTATATGCCAGAAAAAATATATATACCATTAAAATAGTTGATACGCTTTTAACTCTTTCTAACCCTAGAGGAACCATGACGAAGAAGAGTATGAAATCGGCTCTCTCTAGTTCGCTAAAAGCTGAAGACGAAGCCGTGCGAAACCGTTTTGATAAAGCCGAAAGCCTATTGGAAGATAAAAGTAGTCAAGTGGCTGGCTCGGTAACGGAGAAACAGCAGCCGGGAAAAGACACACAGCCACCAACCTCAAGAGAGAAGGTGATTCGTGATAGTTTCACACTCCCAGGAAGAGATTACGAATTAATTGCAGCAATTCGGCAGCGATGTTTGAAGTCGGCTGTCAATGCAACAAAGAGCGAAGTGATTCGTGCAGGGCTGCACATTCTTGCGTCTTTGTCTGATGAAGAACTAGTGATGGTGATTAACCGCTTAGAAAAGGTGAAAACAGGACGACCAGCCGAAAAGATCTAAGCGAGAAGGGATAAACTATATATACTGTTATATCAGTATATAGAATTAGTATAATTTTAATGCCAGTATAATGAACAGACTGATAAACCTAATCCGTTCGTTCATCGGCTCAGCTTTCCCGACAAAGAAGCAACCACAGCCAACTATAGACAGCTATGGACAGAACACTTGTAGTCTGCCTGAAGAAGAAATTCAAGGCATTATGGAATGGCTCTTTCTGAGCCTAGTGAGTGCTGGATATTGGGGAAATGCTCATTTGCTTTGGTACAACGAGGCTGAAGACCCCGACTTAGAGCAAGCGCTTAAAGAAGCTATCAGGTTTAAAGAACCAACCTTTCTCTACCGTTGTGGCGATCGCACACTCCAGCCACCACAGGGTTACTATTGGCGAGTGATTGCCGAGCATCCATCGACCAGAATTTATCAGTTAGAGGTAGAAGAATGACTCAGCCGCCAATTCATGACCTCGGCATGAGTGATACGGAATATGCAGCTCTAGCAGCTAAGGGCTATGAGCCTGTACTAGAGCATCAGTTAATAATTATTGGTGAAGACCCATCGCTTGCGAGAAACTTAAGTAAGTTAGCGGGATTGGTACAAAACAAACCGCCTGAAACTGATGAAGAATGGGATGAGTTTCTGGAAGCTTGGGCTGAGCTTACAGGAGATAGACGCTAGTCAAATGGCTGTCCCCACCACTTCCAGCACTCCTTGTTGAATGGCGATCGCCACTTGAGTATGAGCGCCCGTTCTAGTTGCTAACGTGCCTTTCGCTCAACCGGAGCATCGAACCAGAAAGCAATGCTTACAGCCGGGGATAATTGATGCTGACGGTGCAAGGCGATGTATTTGTCGATGTAGCGCTTGGCATCGTGAGTACCCTTCCATCTGCTATCAGACTGACATGATTCGCCCGTGTAGAGCAGCAGTGACGGGTTAGTGCGGTCAATGACAAAGTACAAACAGGCTTGACCTTTATCAAAGGTGGGTTTTCTCCAAAACGACATCGGTTGCGCTATTAAGCGGAATGGGTCAATGGTGTCCGGCTCAACATGTGCCGGGGCAATACCCAAATCGGCTAACTCAAATAACGTTTTCTGTCTTGGCGGCTGGCTCTCCTTCACATGACGCTGGTAGTCAAATATTCGAGCCTTCCACTGTATGAGTGTGTCAGCATCCATTAGCAGTTGCTCTTGCCTGCCAACGGTTCTGAAGGGAGCGTTGTTGAATAAGTTCAGTTGCTCGTGTGTCAGAGGCGCTTTCCAAAAATCAACCCATCCATTTTTTCATACTGATTGTTCCTCTACGCTATTGAACCGGGAATATTAGCTATGGCGCTTTGAGAATTTTAATGAGTCGAACAAATTGATTGCGCTCCACCCCGCTCATCAAGGGCAAGGACGCGGTGCGAATCGGCTACGCTACGTCGAGCAGGCGTTGAAAGTTAGATACTTGTGAGCAACGCTTTCATTAGTAAAGGCGGCACACTATACCCCAGGATGCTGCCAGCAATACTGACCTCATCTGGTAAGTAGTACCAAGCTGGAAAAGATTGTAGTCGGGCGATCGCTTCAATTGTTATACCCTTAACTACGCCATCTGCGCCATCGGCTAACCAAACATCAATGAATCGGCTACGATTATTCCCGTTCTGGTCAGTAAATATCGAACGTTTAATTGTCCAACAAGTCTCGAATGGTTCCCGCACTTTGGGCGTACCCTCTCTAAATCCAGTTCGCTCTATCAGCAGTGCTTTAATAGAAGGCTGTAATGAGCGCTTTACTTCTAGTGCCTTTTGTTGGGAAGGTAGCAGAACTGACGCTGGCAATTCATCAATCAAATCTTCAATAGCTTCATACCAGCCCACTCGCTGCAACTTAGCTGGTAGTTTGGGTTGGGTGAACCGACTTGCCACAACAATGAAGCGTTTACGTGACTGTGGAACTCCATAATCAGCGGCATCTAGTATTACTGGTTTTACAAGATATCCTTCTTCTTTAAGAGTCTGATTAATCAAATACCAAGAGTCTGAATTCTGGTAGGCAGGGACATTCTCTAATGTGAAGCATTTGGGCTGAAGATGTCTGATAGCTTGTGCTGTAGCGATCGCCGCCTCAATATCTTCAGGTGACTCCTTACCCTTGTTGGCTAGGCTGAAATTCGAGCAGACTGGAGAAGCGTGAAGATAATCAGGGGCATAAGGAAAATCTGAAAATCCAGCCAAAGCCACCTCTTCGACAGTTTGATAAAGAACTTTGCCACCATAAGGCTTGAAATTTAGGTGATTGTTTTGAGCCAGTGCTTTTGATAACGTAGGCTTTTTCGGATCACACTCAACACACACAACGGGTCGGATGCCAGCGGCAATCATCCCGCACTCTACGCCTCCTCCACCTGCAAAAAGCACAACTCCTATCGGTGCCTCTTCAGGTAAAGTTGGGGCAGCTCCGAGGTACTTCAACACTCTCTGCCGTACTTTCCCATTGTTCCGATAGCTCTCAACAAGATATCGGTAAATCTTGCCTTTTACTTTGCGATGAATCAGAGAAGGCATTATGTAGTGATAACTCTAGTTTAAAGTTATCACTACATGGTCGTTTTTTTTGCTCAGGGCACTTCACCCATTTCGGAAAACACATTTCGGAAGTCTGCAAGTCCAGTACTTGTTCTGTAGTACTGACACGGGCAGTCTAACAGTATTCCAGATTCGGACGTTTGTGTAAGATGGTGGGCAGTGACAGGACAGTTGGCATCCTAGAAAACCGTCGTTTTTATGACACACCGATGTGGCGAATATGAACTGACTGGGACATCGCGTGTGATAAATGCATTCACGCAGTAGCCGGGAGAATTTGTTAGTAGCAAGGGTATGCCCTACCAATATTGAGTCGCTCGAAGGCAAGCTGCTTTAGGTACAGTGCTTCAGCAGAAGTAGATTCTATCGGCGCGATTATTACTATGTACGATATGGAGCGGCGATCAAGCGCTGTCCTAACTTTCCAAGGTAGTTCAGCATAGGTGCATCTGTTCAGTTCTGACCAGAGTTCAAGACCATTCAGCTTAAGTTGGTTCTTGTAGAAAGCCTGAATGGTACTAATTCTCTCGAGACCGTCTATCACCTCATAAGATTTGTGTTCCTGCTCATAGAAAACCATTGGTGGGACGGGAATGTTGGTAATAAACGACTCTATCAGCCGCGACTGTTGCACAGAATCCCAAAGAACCATTCTCTGGTGTAAAGGTGGTAAATTAACATACCCAGGCTTCTTTAAGGCTTCGACTAATTCTGGAAGCTTTATCCGGTTGAATTCGTTAAGTACTCTCCTTTCTCCGGACTCGTACAAAGCGTTGAGTTCAGCATCAGACGTGTTGGTGAAGTTGTTCAAAGGTCGGTTTCTCCCAGATTTCCTTTTTAGAGTAAGTCTTACTAGGCGATCGCATTATTTCCTGCCTTCATGCAGTAGCTTGGATAGTCAGGGTTATCAGACTCAATTAGTGGGATACCAATCGTCTCAATATATTCACGGTACTGTTCCAATGTAGGAGGTGGTTCATAACCTTGATGAGCGAGAAAGGTTATGAAGTCCAGCTCTTGCCCCCACAGAGCCACCTTATCTGCTCGAACATTAGCCTGAATTCGCTGACCATCAGGTCGGAGATTGTAGTCTCCTAACTTAGACCAGATATCCACCGTCAAATAATCAATGTGTTCATCGGGTTTCCACTCTAGAGCGTCAGCAAAGACAAACCTTGCCTTCTCCCAACCCGACCAAGATGCGGGACTAGCAATCTGGTGCAGCAGCTCGAATACTTCTGAGTCGCGTTCCACCACCGTTACCTGAGTCACCTCCTCCCGCGCCAGGATGTTGTAGAGCAGAGTGCCCATCCCCAGACCCATGACAACTGTGTGACCGTAGGCAGCTAAGGCATGATGAGACTGGCTCTCTAACTCCATCGGTGTGAGGCTCATCCAAAGGGTATTGCCTTTCTTGAGTCTATAGTTGTGCTTGGCAGGTTGTACCCCAGTGAAGTAGCCGTGAATCAATACGTTCTCGTCGAATCGGTCTAACGTCCACAAGCCATGCTTCCCCACCTTATACTCTGGAACCTTTAGCCAGGGATAGGGAGGTGAGTAAAGTTGCTGAAACGCCTGTAATAATAATGCTATCTCTGAATCTTCAATCATTTGCTCAAGTATGGTATTGCGCTCTTATCAAAACCTAGCTAGGTTGCGAGATTCAGCAACGATGTCAATCAAGTCAACAACAGCACTAGCAAGGTCAAGAGGAAAGGAAACAGTACTAGGAGAGACGGTCGAAAACCTAACCTCCACATCCTCTTGAAGTGCTACCAACAGTAAGTTAGAGCTGCTGTAGTGTCTATACGCTAACTCTAAATGAGGTTGAGCTTGCCTCAAATTTTCTAAAGAAGGAAGGCGATCGCGCTTAGTGTGTGAATTAAACTTCGGTTCAGCGGGAATGAGATTCCACAGTTCATTAATAGGATAAAGTGATACGGGCAAGAGGTGGTCTAAAGCGTACTCGATACCTTGAACGATTCGCTTTTCCGTCCAAGGACAAATAAATGCTCTGCCTTCCATGAGCAGCACATCAACGTGATTTCGCTCCCAAGTTAAAGGTCTGCGGTTGTCAGGTCTGTCGGTCAGCAATCGATATATTAGACCGCGATCTGCTCCTTGACCGTCTTCTTGCTCCACTGTTTCAGAGAACAAACACCATTCGTGAATGCAGAGGGCTTCAATCCAGAGAGACATTTTTTGAAAGGCTTGCCACAAGTCCGCTTGAATGATCAAACATTTGTCTTTTGGTTCAGTACCGGGAATTGTTACAACCGAATCGCCCAGTTCACTGTACTTCTTCGGTTTTTTAAACACTTTATTCCGTCCGGGACCAGCGTGACAAATGGGTCCGTTAACCATTGCTTTTTCAATTTTCTCCAGCACATCTTGATAAATACTCAGCAACTGGGGCGAGTACAAAGCCCGTCTCCTGGGTATCCGTAACTCATTGCTCAACAAGAAACCGTCAGAGGGTTCAGAGATTGTCTTAAGTTCTTGCTGCCACAGAGAACGCAACTCAGTTAACTCTAAGTGGAAAGCTATACTACCCCCGCCTCGTCGCTGGATGATGGGATTATTTGCATCTGCAAATGGCCAGTAATAGGCAACCCAAAACTGAGCTAGTACTTTCAAAGGAACTGCCACATCTTGCCCAAAGTTTCGGAGGTCAGGGAAATTGAGGGCTACATCATTGATGGCACGAAGCAAGGCAAATTTATAGCTTGTAACTTTTTTATCGTGCTTGAGAATCGTACTGATGATGGTATCTGGCTGCATGATAGAGAGATAGAGGAAGTGAGCGCAAAAGCTACTCTTCTATAATGTTTCCCTCTTTATCCCGTTTTACCCGTTCTACAATATTGCCCTCTTTGCCCTTCCTGATCTCAATGGTAGTGCCATCTCCCACCTGTTCAATTTCAATAATGTTTCCCCCCGCATCCTGCCTAATCTCTATTACCTTGACGTTAAAGCTTTCCCATTCCTGAACGGTAAAGCCTGCCTCCACCTCTTCTGGAAACCTTATCGCCATCTTCTGCCACGCTTCCTCTATGCTGTGGGCTTGGATATAGTACCCTTGCCTAGCTGTTAGGTCATCGTGACCGATACATTGGTGGGAATAGGGGTCGTTACGGGTGCAGCGGTATTCTTTCACGATTGGCTTTATGACTAGGGATTTGAGCTACTACTGTCGCAAGTTTGCCAAGCTAAATGTGAGCCGCTCCAGTGGGGTGGCTCCCAACAAGCCTATTCTGCTGCTATCGATCATCGAACTGATAAGCCAGGGACAGATACGGCAAAACCAGATTACCTTGTCGGCTGAACTAATTGCCACTTTCCTAAACCTGTGGAGCAACTTGGAACCAGTCCGCCAACCTAATATTGGTCTGCCTTTCTTCCATCTGAGGGGAGACGGGTTTTGGTATCATTACCCCAAGCCAGGATTTGAGTTGCTGATTAATTCTCATGTGAAAATCAGGACAGTAAGCGCTCTCCAGCAGACGGTTGAGTATGCCTACCTTGACCAAGAGCTGTTCGAGCTACTTTGGAATCCTGACTCAAGAGCTACTTTGACTGGCATCCTCATCAGCACCTGGTTCTCTGACAAAACTCAGCAGATTGAGCAGCTCCTTCAAGTGGATGCGTTTCAGGAGATACAGGAGCGGTTGCGATCGCAGGGAGGTAAGGTCTACCAGCCTGAAGAACTGGAGGATGAGCAGACTTCAATCGTTAGAGATGCAGCGTTTCGTAAGATTGTTATTTCAGTCTACGAGTACCGCTGCGCCCTATGCGGCTTGCAAATTCTCAATTCTCTGGGTCAGAACATCGTAGATGGGGCACACATCAAACCGTTTTCTCAGTTCTACGATGATCGGATTAATAACGGTCTGTCACTGTGCAAAAACCATCACTGGGCTTTTGACCGCTTCTGGTTTACGCTCAATGACAATTACACCATTGTCGTTGCCGATGATTTGAGAGAGGATTCTCCACATGCTACACCTATCAGGGCGTTTCAGAATCAATCCATTATTCTGCCTGCTCATGAGCAGTATTATCCAAGGCAGGACACTTTAGAGTGGCATCGCCAAGCTTTCTTTGAGAGAGTAGCGTAGAGATTCAGCTATGGCTTACCGCTACCCTTTTAGTACGATTCACCCATCTGACCATTATGGTCAGTGTGTAGCGGTTTACTTCAACCTGCACTACAAGGTTTTCTCTATCAAAGAAAGCAAAAATGGCAACCTTCTCAGCCACGCTGGAGCTTGTATCCTTACCGATGCTGTTTTTGATGTTAACCCCAAAGGGCGGGAACGCTCAATTCGAGAATGTCGCAGAAGGGTTCATGCCTACGCTATTGGGGTTCTAAAGTATCTAAGCTGGGATTTGCTTTCTCCTGTCCAAGTCGAATCCTTACTTGAAACTGGGTGGCAGCGGATTACTTATGACTTGCGCCCCGACCACCCAGGGTTTTATTTCAAAGACTGTGCAACCTATACGCCAGTTAAAGAGACAAAATTTGTACTTTTAAGTAGCAAAACGACTTTTGTTTTGATTTAATTAACTGACTCTGGAGGGATGGCGATAAACATGAAAAATGCAACCCTAAGACGTAGTGGCAAAAAAATGTTCACTATCCGAATAGAACATCATGTCGGGATTGATAAAATAGCAACAGTACTGGGTGCAGAGTTTTTTGATATTCCCAAAAGTGAAGAAGATCAAGAGTATGAAGATGAATTAGAAGACATTGAAAAACAGATAATTGAATTAAATAACGTTTCGAGAAAACAACTAAAACAAAAGGTTAGGGAGATTTTAGAACGGCGAGGAAGCGACTATTTTATCGGAGCATGGGATTATATCAAGGAAAATGATAGTAAAAGGCTTTGGAAGGCTTGTGTTGAAAGGGCGGAAGAGTTATTTCCAGAGTTGATAGTTGAATAAGGCTACAAAGTTATTTTAGACTGTTTTCAGCCTTTCGAGAGTTTATTGAGTAGGGATTTCCATCCCTGAATAAAGATTAACAATCATGGCTCAAAGAAAGAAACAGCAGATAGAAGAGGAAAGGCAAGCTGTTATATCTCAAGCAGTTGCTCAGTTTTTTGGAGGGGTTACGAAGCAAGAAGCCCAAGAGGCTTTTAAAACTCTCGCTATGTGCAGATTCTCGAAGCAGAAAATCCACGAATAAAAATATGGATAGCGATGGCTAAAGCAGCCATTGAAGAGATGGAGAATCGATAGGATATACAAAAATGGATAAACAATCATTCATTCATCACTTACGTCTCATTCTCGACCCTTATGACACATTACAACACCTAGAGTGTGATGGATTGACTCGCATTCTTCATAAAATTTTATCAGACAACGAAATTGAACATACTGTTTACACTGGGGAAGTTATCCATAAAGGTAACGCTGAAACTATCCCCATCCATTTCTGGATTGATATAGAAGATTTAAGGATTGATTATCGCGCTAGGATGTGGCTTGGGGAGACACCTGACATTCCGCACGGCATCTTTCATCCTGCTAACTATCCAAAAATTTATTATCAAGGAAATTCTATTAAATTAGCTCTATTACCTGACGTATTATTTCAGATATTAACTTGTCCCTTCCCCACTATCAATGAAAATGTTTAGATGTCAAGAGTTCATGACCCCAGAGCAGCAAGGAATTGCTGAAGAATTCCAGAATGCAATTGAGTCTGAATATGCCCTCTGCGTTAGAGAAATTGTAAAAATAAACCAGGCAATCGCGAACAATGGAGTACACGAGAATAATAAGTGGAGCGGTACCGACTGTGCCAATCTACAAATTCATTCTATTAAGGTTTACTGGGACGACAGGTTGGATTGTCTCATCAATTTTCTTGCGAAACAAGACTACAAACTTCATGAAGAACTCGCGATAAAATATCTTAAAGGGATAAGAATATTGTTCAATTCATGAAGTATTTCTATAGTAAGGATATATCTTCAAAGTGAAGGATTTAACAACCGAAGAACAACGGCTTTTCCATCTCAAGCAATATCTTCAAGACCGAGCCGACCTAATAAGAAAAATTTATTCAAAGCCAGATTCTAAGTATGCAGGGTTTGAAGAGCTGGTCTTAGAGTGTGGCACTGTAATGGAAGCCAAACCTTTGCCTACAACCTTAAAACGAGGATTACCCAAGAGTTGCTACTGGAATAGCCAGCAGTTAGCGTTTAAAAGGAAAAGCCTAACTTATGTTGAAGGGTATGCGCTTGCAGAAGACGTACCAATGGCTGTAGCTCATGCATGGCTGCTTACACCAGAAGGTCATGCAATTGACCCTACGTGGGAAACTCCAAGTATCTGTTATCTTGGGGTTCCGTTTTCAACTGAGTGGGTTAAATCAGTTCTAAAAGCACGGAAAAAAAGAGGTAGGGGCGACGACCTTAGTATCTTTGAGTGCAACTACTTAGAAGAATACTCACTCTTGAAACAAGGACTACCCACTGATGCTTACTTCAAATCTCCAGGGTAGGTAACGCTAACCAGTTAAGGTATAAAAACCAGTTAATTCATTACAAATATGAATAAAAAACCCAAAGGTTGGTATAAAGAAATTGTTCTTCGCCCTGTTATGTCTGTGGATGGCTACGAAAGTTATGAAAAACTCTGTAGTCTTGTTGCTGATGCTTATTATTCTTCTAAAGAAAGCGAACTGCAATATAATTTAATTGCCAAGCCGAAAGAGTCAATATATATTACTCTTTATACTCTTTTTCAAGTGGCGCAAGCAAAGTGTCCTGCTTATTGGGTGGCAAAAGACTTGCTTGAAGCATTACAACAATCAATCTTAAATGTTGAGATTGATAATTTAAATTGGGCAATAAAAACGGGATTATTTATGTTGCCCAAAAATCTAATACTTTCCCCAGAGAAGCGTAGCGTGAAGGCAATTTTTTGGCATTACGATACGGAAAAAGATATTCTTTTTTGGGCAGCAACTGATGGAGATAGTTTCTTCTGCCGCAGATTTCAAGTTAGTGAAAATTTAAGAAAGTTTACATATACTGATTCTGAAGATATAACCCCCCAGGTAGTTTCAGGATTTAACGAATATTTACAATCAATTTTCTTGCGGTTGATTTTGATTATGGAATGTCGTCCTGAACTAGTAGACGAACCTATAAAACAACAAAAAGTAACGGTTAATCAAGGATTTGGTAAAGCACAGGCTGTAGATATTTACCAACCATTATGGATTGGTAAAGAGTATCGACTTAAACGTGAGGATATCAATAAAAGCGACGGCAGCAGCAAAAAAGGTGGTACTAAAAGTCCTCACTGGCGCAGGGGCTTTTTACGCAATCAACCCTATGGAGAAGGCAGACAGCAGCGAAAGTTAATATGGATTGAACCAATTTTGGTGATGGGTTAAGAGTAACAATATGGATGATTTAGAAAAAAGGCTTTTGCTCTAGCAGAAGCATCCCATCAACACCAAAAGTACAGTTACAAACCTTATACTAAACACTTAAATGATGTCGTAAATGTTTTAAAGAGTTTTGGTATTAATGACCCTTACCTATTAGCAGCAGCTTGGCTGCATGATGCTGTTCACCCAACCGTGGGCAAATACAGAGATATCTCCAAAAGCGTTGTTTTTGGGACGTTTACTACACAAACGCCTTAGATAACTCATTAAGAAAACCAACTCATTCTCTGGGAAAATGCCTAAGAGTATGTCGGCTTCCAGAGATTGAAGTGAAAAATGACAGGCACGGCAAGGCAAAAATCCTTACACAAGCTGAGATACAGCTTCTCTTTAGCCAAGGATTTCAGTTGGATCGCGATCGCGCTTTATTTGGGATTTGCCTATTTTCTGCCTGCCGTATTCGGGAAGCCTGCACTTTAAGAGCAGCCGATGCCTACGATGCTGCCGGGAGAGTCCTGCCCAGGCTCACGATCAGAAAGGGGAACACGAAAGGTAAACTTGCCACCCGCAGCATCCCGATTATCTCAGACCTCCGGGTACTCCTTACCAACTACCATCCTCCATCAGGTCAACCTTATTTGTTTCCTGGTCGCTTTGGCGAACATTTCCAGCCTGATTCAGCCGACAAAGCTCTGAGAAAAGCCTGTAAGCTTGTCGGGTTGATTGGCATCAGCACTCACTCGTTCCGGCGCACGGCTCTCACCCAGATGTCAGACAACCGTGTCCCACTACGAGTCATCCAAGAAGTTTCTGGACATCGCAACCTCGAACAACTCCAGACCTATATTGAGGTACGTGATGAACAGGTTTTGGGCGCGGTTACAGGTCTATCCATGCTCTCCCCTCTCCCCCAATCCGAAAAATATGAGTTTCCCGAACTCAACCAACCTCAAGACTCCGCACAGCCTGATGGGGTTACTCAAGAAGCTGGAGAGCAGGGGTAAAAGCCGCGATCGCATCCTGGGGAACGTGGCTATATTCTAGAGTGGTTTGTTATATCCGTTATATATTTCCGTTGCGGTTACTTTGAATCCTTGTCATCTAGCACTTCAAAAGCGATCGCTATACCTCAAGGCGATCGTCCCGCGCTAGTTCCCAACTGCTGACTCTCCTACCCTTTGCATCTTCAGTGCTTCCTGTTAGTCTTAGCGAAAAAGAGAAGTGACACGCTTGTAGTCAGTAAATGTCAATTATCTTGACCTGAATGCTGAGCCTCAACAAGTAGATACAGGACTTTCTCAATAAACTTCCCTAGCCAATAGCGATCACGTGAAGTCTGTAACCCTTGACTAAAAAGCAACTGAATTTCAGAGCCAGCAAAGGCACAAGCAACAACACAAAGGCGATTGAAAGAGTTTGCCGTAACTTCATACTTGGCGTTACTTTTATTCCTTTAGAAGAATTACCTTAAGTAGTAAATGGTTGAAAGGTAACGCCCTGTGCTGTTTTGGTTGCCTTGACGCTTCTCAATGACGAGTACAAAATTTTACTTATTGAAGGTGTTTCGACATGATTCATAGGCATTTAGACAGGGTTTTTCGACGCTTATCTATTGCGAGTCTTATATTCCTGATACTGGTTACGCTAGCGAGCGCAATCTTTATGTATCTAGTTTCTCCTTTGAGAGAAGATCCTACCTTCCAGCGTCCTCATGCTGCTTATTCAGCTACGACGGTTGAGTGGTTAAGCGGTGTGAATGACGATGTTTGGGCGAATGCAGCCGTTATCCTTGCTGGTCTGCTTGCGCTCAATTCCATGCTGGTTCTCTGGACGCTTCAAAGAGTAAGGCAAATAGGACGGTTAATAATACTTGGCTTGTGCATGTGGTTTGTACTGTGGTACGTGTACACCTGGTACCTCATAGGGCTGGTGGTGGTTGATTAAGTTCAGTAAGCCGATCGCATTCTTTCTCGGAGTCGAGCTATCAGCATTGAATCACCTGCTGTTAGATGGCTTGTTGATCCCCCTACCAAGTGGTGTAAAGGCACGGCTGAAGGGTGATTGAAGAGTTTGCCGTAACTTCATATTTAGCGTTACTTTTATTCCTTTAGAAGAATTACCTTAAGTAAATAAATGAGTAAAGGGTAACGCACTATGCTTTCTCAGTTAGTTCGACGCCTCTCGATTACAAGTACAAAATTCTACCTGTTTCTAGCGGGAGCCAGTGCAATCTTTGTATATTTCCTTTCTCCGACGAGAGAGTCAGTCTACCAGCTTATAGGTGCCAATTTAGGGCTAAGGCTTTGGTGGTTAGATGATCTGCCGATGGTGCCTGAGGAACATAAGATGCTGGCGGCTTTCATTCTTGTAGGTCTGCTTGCTATCTCGATTATGAGTACCAAACTCCTTGGGCTTCTAACGGGAGCGAGTATAGTCTTTGTGTATCTCGTTTCACCGACCAGAGATCCAGCCTACAAGCCTATGGGAGGCTGGAGCGGTTCGCAACTCTGGTGGCTACAGGATATGCGTGAGGGGCATTGGATGCTAGGAGCTTCTATTCTTGCAACTTTGCTTGCTATCAATCTCACGTTAAATCTCTGGCAGTGGTGCGGAATACAAACTGACACAATGGCTAATCTGCACGGAGAAAATACACTATTGAGCTATTTTCTAGTTGGTATGATGCATTTTGTGGCTGGGATTGTGATCTGGGTGTCACTATCCTATGTGTTTGTGTTTTACCTACTAATGCAGTGGTTAGTTGATTAAGTGCGATAAGCACTCCACTGGGGAAAGGCGATCGCGTTCTTTCTCGGAGTCGAGTTAAGCGCATTGAATTAGCTGCTACTGGATGGATTACTCATACCCCTACCAGCTAGCCTCAAAGCAAAACTCAAAGGCAACTAAATAGTTTACGGTAACTTTCAATAACTTTAGGTTATTAAATCAATGGAAATTAATATTTGTTTTTATATTTCTAACAACATAGGTTGGTGTATGCAAGCACTTCTGAACATTAGCTACGCCTTGAATAAATGCTTCAAACTTCCGAAAGAACTCATTTACCTCAGGTTGTTGGCTCCACTCAAGGAATTAAGGCTGATTCTGTTAAATCTTCAGCCGTAACCCTCGTTATCAACCAGTTATTGGTGCAACCTCATACTTCCTCTTCCTTGGTTCAAACAATCGGTAAATATAGTTCATCTCATATTAATTCGTGTTTGAAGAAGTTAAGAAAAGCAGGTCTTATCGGGGCAGAGTGGGACTCTAGGAAAGTTTGCCTGGTTTATTACAACATCAAATTAAAGGATGCTGACACTCCTACGAGATGGGATTAAGTAAAAACTGAAGGGTAACAGAGGCTGTTTGCTCCAATCCCTATTTCCTCAAACTTCCCTCTCTCCAAAAAAAAATCCTTCCTGACCTGACAGGCTCAACGCGATCGCACTCATCTCAATTACATTTTCCAGGTTTTGAGGCTTACTAGAGGAAGCAAACAAACTTACCTAACTGGATTTTGTCATGAGTGAGTTTTATCTAGATCCTGATGATGTTATATCAATGAAACAACAGGAAAGCTTGGTTGGAAACAACGCGACGTTTAAAATAGACCAATTAGAAAAAAGATTCAGGGATATGATGGGGGGCACTAACCCTACCACACAGGGCTGGATGAGAGATGGAGTGGAATGCGAATTCTTAAGCGCATCTACAGGAAAAGGCTGGCAGAAAGGAAAGATTCGTGTCCGTTTCGAGTTTGTCCCTGATGAGCCAGAACCAAGTCCAGATGCAAATTTTCTTGATGATTTAAGAAAGGATATTACCACTGAACAGTAGTGACCTAGCAAGTACAAGGCGATCGCACTTGCCCTAAGAGAGCGGCTACCAATCAATAAAGATTCGTACATTGTGTACAAACTTAGTCAGCACCTTACCTCACCAGTGGGGGATTTTACTTTGCCGCAATGTGACGCAAAAGACGATACTTCCGAATCGTTGGAAAGTCAGCATCTCGCTATGAACGGCTGAGCGCAATCACTACCAACTACTTCGGACGCTTGAGTGCCCAGTTAACTTCCCGTCCTGAACGTTCAGTACACTTGGTATATGATTACATGCATTGTTTGGGCTGACTTGGGATTAAAGAATACAGGTGATGAGAGGAATGAACCTGTACGTTTCAATCTAGCCATTTTTAACCATGATATTGGAGTGCAAGTTGGCAATAAGTTAACCCTGCTTAATCTATCTAAGCTTGATTATCTTCCAACAAATGAAATAGAAATAGAAGTCAAGGAGCGTCGGCAAATTCTAAAGCTTGATTCTGAGCAAGATAGCTTTGAACTATACATAGAGGTCGGAATACAACAAGATTTTCAAGAGATTCGGAAGACGATAAAAAAATTGAATCCAGGGAAATACGAAAACATTGATATAGGCGTATCTCTGTACGATTACTAGCGCGATCGCATTTGCCCTTACAGAGCCGCTACCAATCATCTAATTTAGGTTAGACATAGAATTCCTAGTTCTGTATAACCCTCATTTCAGCAAACCCCTATCAAAAAATTTCATCCAGACCTACCGCGATCGCATTTAGTAAAGCGTTTGCTCGAAGGCGCATTAACGAAAACTCCTCTAGTAAATAGTGATCACTTCCCCTTCGCTTTTTGGGTCTGATCTCTTTTCACAACGGACTTGGCTAGACGGACTTGCTATTACATACATAGGAAGTTTACGACCTATCGCAATTAACTGGCTGTCCCCAGCGATTGGAGGGGGTCACATTAGTCGCACTTGCCGTGAGGATGACCTGACCCGTAGGAGCCATTTCCCATCCAGTGGCTTCGATGAGTGGGGGATGGTGTGCTGAGTGTCGGGTGTCAAGCCTGTCCTCTGAGTGTTGCTGGCTACCCTCTGTTCCCGGATTGGTCTGTTGATCAACTGTCAACCTGCGTCGGTCAAGCCATTCGGCATCATCGTCTAATTGTTGTTCCGGATTGGGAGGTAAGCCACCCCGACCTGTGACAACGAATGAGTTGCCTTCATTGGCAGGACAGCCTTGAGCGATCGCATCCGTTGCATCGACTACCTCTGTAGGTAATTCGGCTAGTCCCCTTGCTGGGTCAATCCCTGGCGTGATGAACTCTACTGTGCCACGAAACTCCTCACTTACTCCCGTAGCGGTGATGTCGCTTAAAGGGGTCAGTTGCTCTCTAAACTCAATGCCAAAGATGCCCGAAGCTCTCACGATTACGTTCCCACCACGGAAATCCTGAGAATTGGCAGTGATGTTGCTATCTTCCGAAGGGACGGCAACCAAGTTGTCTGTATTGATGTCGATGTTGCCACCGGGAATGTTGCTTCCTCTGGCGTTGGTTGAGATGTTACTGCCATTTCGCAAGAGTATCAGGGGCGATCGCAAGTTAATATTGCCCCCACCACCTGAAGTATCGGCGTTGATTCTGCCTTGATTGTTGAGATAGATTTGATTGGCTTCCACGAACAAGTTACCTGCGGTTCCTGTTCCGCGACTCTGCACGGTTACTAATGCCCCATCTTGCACTAGCAAGGTATTCGTTTCAATCCTCAAATCCCTCGCATCCCCTGTTGAGTTTGGATCTGTAGAAGCAAACAAGCCACTGGGAAACCGACCATCAGCGCTTGTACCAATGATTTGCACATCTTGGGCATTAACCTCCAAATCACCTGCCTTGCCCGCACCCCTTGTATCAGTAATTACTCTTGCCCCATCTCGCACAAGCAAGGTATTAGTTTTTATCGTCAAATCACCCGCATCGCCTGTTAAGTTTGACAGTGCAGATGTATACAAGAGACTGGGAATCCGACCATCAGCGCTTGTACCAATGATTTGCACATCTTGGGCATCAACGCTCAAATCACCCCCCTTGCCTGCACCAACTGTACCAGCACCTACCTGTGCCCCATCTCGCACTAGCAAGGTATTAGTTTTAATCGTCAAATCACCCGCATTCCCTGTTGAGTTTGGCGCTGCGGAAGCAACCAAGGCACTGGCAGTTTGACCATTAGCGCTTGTACCAATGATTTGCACATCTTGGGCATCAACACTCAAAAAACCTGCGTTACCCGCACCAAATGTAGCAGTAAGTACCTGTGCCCCATCTCGTACTAGCAAGGTATTAGTTCTGATTGTAAGATCACCCGCCTTGCCCGCACCAAATGTGTAAGTACCCATTGTTACCCTACCTCGTACTAGCAAAGTATTAGTTTTAATTGTCAAATTCCCCGCATCCCCTGTCGAGCCTGACGCTGCAGAAGTAAGCACGCTACTGCTGTAAAACTGACCATCGATTTGCACCTCCTGGGCATCAATCCTCAAAGAACCTGCGTTACCCGCACCAAATGTGTAAGTACCCATTGCCCCATCTCGCACTAGCAAGGTATTAGTTTTAATCGTCAAATCACCCGCATTCCCTGTTGAGTTTTCGTCTGTCGAAGCAGCCAAGGCACTGAAAAAACGACCATCAGCGCTTGTACCAATGATTTGCACATCTTGGGCATCAACACTCAAAGAACCTGCGTTACCCGCACCAAATGTAGTAGTACTCACCTGTGCCCCATCTCGCACAAGCAAGGTATTAGTTTTAATCGTCAAATCACCCGCATTCCCTGTTGAGTTTTCGTCTGTCGAAGCAGCCAAGGCACTGAAAAAACGACCATCAGCGCTTGTACCAATGATTTGCACATCTTGGGCATCAACACTCAAAGAACCCCCCTTGCCCGCACCCGATGTAACAGTATATATCCGTGCTCCACCCTCAAGCTGCAAGGTGCTAGCACTGATATTGACATCGCCTCCCTGTCCATTTGCTTGTCGTTGTGCCTGATTAACAATCGCACTATAGTTAAGGTTTATGGCTCCAGTAGCATTAACCGCAATATTTCCCGCCTGACTATTATTAGAACCCAGTCCTCTCTCTATGCCTGCCACTAGGCCACTATCTCCCGTCATCTCTAAATTCCGGGCATTAAGGGCGATACTACCACCATCACTAGCAATTACATTGACTTGCGCCCCATTGCTCAGGAAAATATCGCTTCTTGCTACACTATCGGGAAAACTCAAACTTAGATCATTACCATCACCATTCAACCCGACTGTTCCCGCACTAGATAACCCACCTAATTCCAATTGTCCACCAAGAGCATTCAACCCTCCACCATCCAGGCTGATGTTGCCACCGACTAGCAGCAAACTCCGACCATTTGGCACACGTAGACCAAATGTATCATCTCCAGCCAGAGTCGTTCCGGCTGGCGCAGTTGAGTTATTTTGAATCGGGGATGCCGCAAGTTGATTGAACAGCAAAGCCGAAGGATTGATTGTCAGTAAGGAGGAGGGGACTTCGGGATTCGAGGCACTGAAAAATCCAACATTGCCAAACCCTAGAGCATTGGCTGTTGTGGCGACAAAGGAACCGCCGATATTCAAACTGGCATTTTGACCAAAGATAATTCCATTCGGATTGAGCAAAAACAGGTTTGCCGTACCGTTGGCTCGAATTAATCCATCAATATTAGAAATCGACCCACCTGTGACTCGCGTCAGGATGTTCTGCACATCTGCCGCATTGTTGAAGAAGGCAGAGCCTCCGGTGGGTATGGAAAAGTCGCTGAAACTGTGGAACAGATTGCCACCCCGCGTTGCACCTCCGTCAATCTGAAAATTGGGATTGCCCGTAACTTGCGATCGCTCCCCGATCGGCAATGTTGTATCTCCAACCACTTGTGCGGCACTCATGTCAGGGCTGAAGAGTGCAATTAAGACACTGCTAGCCTTGAACCATTTTTCTAGATAACACCCTTTCATCTCAAGGAACCCCTGCGGAAGTAGCTAGACTCTATCATTTGACAGATGAATAAATCTTCCCTAGCGCTTTTTCGAGAATCTCCCTTTCAAAAAACTCGGCATCCAGACAAAACCTGCCAAGTTTAAACGTGATCGCACTTGCCCCAGCCGAGCCGCCACTAAACTCCTGAATAGGGAGAACAAATTTCAACTTAGTACACCTTCACTCAGCACCTTACCTCACTGGTAGGGTGTTTTGTTTTATAGCAATGTAGCCTAAAAGGTATTGTGTTCTAATCGGTGACAAGTCAGCATCTCACCGATAAGACAAGTTTTGTTTTGCAGCAATATGATGTACTACACTACACTTTACAGCTACCTTATTGATTCTAGTTCTCAGCAAGTACCTAAAAACAGAGTCTAAAACTAGGAGGCTTGCCCAAAACAACGATATAGCATTATATCTAGGTTGCTGTTTTAACAAAACAGCAACTCATGAAGCATAATCGCAACGGTCGAGGTAGGGCTACCAGCCAAGGGATATTTATTCCCCAGTCCATCCGGTAACGGACACATGACCAGACAAGCCGCAGACAAAGCGTTGAGACACGCTGCCGACTATATCGGGTTACAAGGCGTTTCTACACATAGTTTTAGGCGTACAGGTATTACTAAATTGCATGATGCTGGAATCCCATTAAGAACACTACAGCAACGTACCGGACACGCAAGCTTAGCGAATTTGGCTCTTTATGTCGAAGTCAATCAAGCCGATATCGATGCTGCTGGTGAACTGCTTTAATCACCATTCAATTACTTATAGATAGGAGAAAAGATTATGAAAGCTAATTATATATAATCTACGTTTGTGGTTAGGGGTGAACCTGGCTCAAAAGAGTCAAGACGGTGAGCGCAAAGAACAGAATCTTTATCATTCTAATTGGGTTCAAAACCCGTGTAGGCTTTTGAAGATTTCAACAACAAAATACAGGAGATGGAGATAGCGTGAAAGCTGTTTACCCCGGTAGTTTTGACCCGATAACACTAGGTCACCTGGATTTAATAGAACGTTCATCAAATTTATTTAAATCGGTAATTGTTCTTGTCGCAGTTAACTCAGAGAAGCAATACTTGTTTTCTCTTGCCGAACGAATTAAATTAATTAAAAACTCGATACAGCACTTAAGAAATGTAGAAGTTGATTCATTCTCAGGCTTAACTGTTAACTACGCAAAACAGCACAATGCTAAAACTATTATTCGTGGGTTACGTGCTGTATCGGACTTTGAAAAAGAATTGCAAATGGCTCAAATCAATCACAGCCTAAAACCAGATATTGAAACACTATTTTTGGCAACGGCTAGCGAGTACAGTTTTTTAAGTAGCAGCGTAGTTAAGGAAGTAGCGAGATTTGGAGGGTCTGTCGATCATCTCGTACCTTTAGGTGTGGCTAAAGCATTACGGGAACATTATCAATCCTTGCTGTCTTAACTCTCCCTTCTAAAGCTAGCGTCGTGAAGGTTGATCTACGTACTGCCTTCAGGATTAGTTTTTCTTCAGTTTTGGCTTTAATAAAACTACTAAATTCCGAAGACTTTTTCGGGATGGCTTATATCAGGTTGCTTTTCTAGAAAAGCCTGAACTTCATTGAGAAATTTTAGATACATTTTATCACAGGTTCTACAAGACTTCATTCTCTCCTGCCATTCTCTACGGTTCAGAAGCCCTTTCTCAATTAAATAATAGATCACCTTTTCTTTATCCCCATCGACTCTACCTGCTGCCACTCCACAGATTAAGCTTGCATATCTCCAACTTCTACACTCGCTTTCTAACCCTACAGATAGTGGATGCAACCAACTTCTTATCAGTTTAATCCCCAATGGTTTTACTGCTGTCTTAGGAGAAATTCTTTTGATTTCTGACTTTAAAACGAATTTAGATCTTTTCATTTTAATTTACCTTCATCTAGCTTTAATCAACAACATTTCAGCAAGCTTTCACACATTTCTAATTTTTCCCCGCAAAGAACTTATATTGCTCATGGCGACCCGACTCTTGATAGGAGTATAGAATGTTTTTGTATATCACTAATTTACCAACGAGGTTTTTAGGGATTAATTTGAGAATTATTATTAATAGTTTGTTGATTTTGAAGAACTGGAGGCAAGACATTTTCTGGTACTGGATTAAAAGATTTCTCATTAACTTTTTCTAGTAATTTTTTTATTTCCAATAAAGTTTTTTTTGTTTCTTTATAAGCTTTTGAATTTAAATAGTATTCATAAGAATCATGGTTGTTAGAGGTTTTGCCAGGTTGTAAGACTTCATCTTCACGTTTTTTTTGTTCCTCAATTAATTCGTCTATTTTTTCTGAAGCTTCTTGAAATATTTCTGCCCACCCAAATACTTCCATTAAATAAGGTAATTTTTCTACCTTAACACCTCTTCTAAGAAGACCTCGGTACCAATCACTAACTTCTTCAACTTGCTCTTTCACTGGTACAGGGATTCTTATATGAGTAGATTCGTAGAGGGCTTTAGGTGCGCCTATTTTTTTTGAAGTTCTCTTTAAGCTCATATTTGTTAGGAATTGAAACGTTAACAATAACATTAACTTTAACATTTTAGCCTTGTGTGTGCAAGCATCTGAGCGCCAACGAGAACATAGCCAATGCGTAAAGTAAATCAATTTATATTTAAAAAAAGTAGAGCTTTAAGGTTAGTAAAAACCACGAAGCAACTTCTCTTTTTATAGGTAGATCTTTAATAAGAGGCAATCTTGGAATACAGTCAAATTTCAGCACACATTCTAATTAGTTTACGCTTGAGAATACAAGAGTTACTGCTTAAGCAAAGAATAGCTACAGCGTTTTCTAGGCTAATGAGGTACATCTATCCTACTCTCCCATTCTCTATAGGAGAAGAGAGAAAAATTGCCTGTACCTCACCAGTCTGAAAATTGCTGTAAAGCACAGCTTACTGATTTAAATTTTAGCGATTTAATTGAACATTCATTGACTAATTGGGTTGATGATCAGAACTGATTCATCCTTTTAATTTAAAAGATAGTGTCCCGGTAGCAAAAAGTACCGGGATACTCGGTTTTGATGGCAGCGGGGCAGAGGAAGGAGTATCATTCGTCACGTCGTAGATCAGTGATTGAGATTAGACTAGCGAAGCATTCGAGTTTCGCACTGTAGCCTTGGATGCGCTCAATCGAGTATGGTCCCAGTTTGTCGGTGTGAGATTTGTTGTTCACGAATACGCGATCGCCTACCTTAAAGCTTGCTTTCAGCTCATCCAATTCAGCTTCCCATTCTTTTATCTGCTCTTGTTTTTGAGCAGAGAGACGCTTACAAGCCTCATCTTTCGCTTTGGGGTAGTTAATCCAGGCATTTAAGAGGGTACATAGCATCGGTATGCTGCTGCAATCTAATAGATCCTTTGCCATGTCGTTTAGGTTGGCTTCATCTTCCCACTCTTCTGTAAGCACTTCCTCTGCTTCATCAACCGATGTGGAGTCAGGTTGCTCTATATCAATGGTTTCAGTGGCATTGTTTTGTAGCTCTCTGATACAGTTCTGAACGTCCTCTGAAGATGCCTGAATGTCCTCTGAAGATGCGTCAAACCTCATGGTTAAGGGATTCTGAACGTCCTGAACGTGATTTGAGGGGGGTAGCTCATTTTTAGAAATTTCACTTTCTTTACCCGTCTCGCACATCAGACTTCGTAACCAATTTTTTCCCTCTTCAGTAAGCAGTTTCCAGGCTCGTGGCTTTATATTTTCCTGCGGTGCTGTGAGCTTTATGACTTCAGATGCGTCATTACACCTCATCCAGTCATCAGCTAGTTTACGTGCCGCATCTAAGTTCTGATCTATCCAATTTTTATTTTCGCCGCAGATAGGGGAATCATCTTCAGCACGTTCAGAACCCTTGATTTCACTAGCTTTAACCATCTTCAGAGCATCTTCAGAGACGTTCAGAAGACGTTCAGAAGTGTATCCTTCTGATACATTTTCTGGTGTATGTGGATCGAGGGGGGTAGGATCAACCCACCCAATACCCACTAAAATGTTGCGGCCTGAACTATCACGTTCACGGCGAGCTTCTGGAAACAACTTAAGTAGTCGGCGGAATATCTGATTCGACGCTTTAACCAATGAATCGCCCCAGGCTGGGTTAGGACTCCAGTGATCTTTCTTACGCCCGTCGTAAAACTCTTCGATTTCTAAAGTACCGTTTTCGATGTACCACTTTCGCAGACAAGCATATACCTGATCAGCGGAAAGATAACCATTGGGCTTGTATCCAATCCCTACTTCCTTACAGAAGGAGTAGATATGATCTGTCTCTTCACGCAAATCTTCCCAAGCCTGTTCCGTGACATCGTAATTGATGCCCTCGATCATGAGTCTGTCCAGGGCATCTAAACAGTAATGCAGATACCACGGCAACAATTGAATGCGAACGAATTCAGGGTTATAGAGGAATCGGGGATCGGCTTGCAGTTCACCTGGTGCCGGATTACTCTTGTACGTTTTCTTGAATCCAAGGATGCAGAAGCGAGAGATGATAGCCTCTAATGCTCCTTGCAGTTTTGGTAGGGCATTTACGTTGAAGAGGTGAGCGCATCGTGGGCGGAACTGATACTCATCCTTACCCTTCTTCTCACCTGCTAGTGGGTCGCCAGTTACAGCAATCTTGAGAGATTGGATTCTATCAATCATCATGCAATCCGCATTCTCGCTGGGCCAATTGATATTTGCGCCATCTAATTTTTGAAGGGGGAATTTGCGACCCTGATCGTACTGCTGAAAATCAGATAATGTAGCGCCTACCATGCCTCGGTAGCCGAACATCATTGCTGTTACTTCGCGCAGTGTATCCTTACCGTTGTTCCCCGTACCGTGTAGTAGGAGTGCTTTTACTTCCCGCCCCCTGTATCGTCGCACCGTGGGTAAATCTAAAGAGGCGGCAATGGTTTTCAGGAAAATATCCCGCTCTGGAGCATCTAAGCATGAAAGCAGACGATCGCACGAATCCGGTAACAACAGCGCGGGAATCTCGTAGCTCACCTGTGGAGCATAAAGATAATAGAAGCTAGGGTCGTGGGGAACTAGACTCTTAATCCATTTCTGCGAATCAGGATCATAGGAGAGCTGTAGAACCCCATCAACACAATTCAGACCTGGTGGATTTATAAGTTTGGGGTCAATGCCTACTTTTTGCTTCAGCCACTCAAACGCTTTATTTACATATTTAGGATCAGCGTAGGGGTAGCAAATGATGTAATTTTCTTCATCTTCCCCCTGCTCTGCTTTTCCCTTCGCTTTTTGCAGCTCTTGATACGTATCGCAGTAATCATGGATTTTCTTGATAATTACTGCATTATCAACAGGCTCGTAATGGGTATCTTGCCACTCGTAAAGTTGTTTCGCAACGTAGATCCAAGCTCCAGGGGCAAATAATGCATCATACATTTCTTGGCAGAAGCTCTTAATTTCCTGACGAGTCGGTTTGTGATCTGAATTTTCTCGCTTTCCGACTTCTACGCGATCGCCTTCAATCTCAGCGACTTCAACAGGAGACGATTCCCAAAGTTTTTCTAGTCCCTGCTGGAACTCCGGAGGCTCCATTCCTAAAGTGGGGCGAATCACAGACCAGAAAAAGGGATCTAAATCGGGATGATTTCCGATTGCCTTACAAAAAGCCGTGGCGTTCTCAAGAATTTCAGCCTTCCCTTTATCACAGGTTACATCCCCGGCTTCAAGCAATCGTTTCGCCTTCCACCGAAAGCCATGTTCAGCAGAATTAATGTGATTTTGCCAACCCTCCATTCCATACTTAATCAGGAATTCATCAGGATCTAATCCCTCTGGCAACGTTGGTGCGACATAACTAGTAATCCCCGCTTGGGCTAGTCGCAGAACATTGGAATTAGTGCCTCGCTCACCTCCATGATCTGGGTCGCCACACAGCGTAAGCTTTTTGATTCCCCGTCGCTTAAGAGTTGCAATTTGGTCGTTTGAACAACTGGCTGCCACATAAGCGCAAACACGGGTATCGCCTTTCGCCTGCAAAAGAACTGCATCCAAAACGCCCTCGACTGAAACGAGTTCTTCGTGTCCGGCTTTGAACGCAACATCAAAAAATAGTGGTGATTGTTTGGTTTTCGCACCTGGGAGTGCTATGGTTTTCGGCTTCCCGTCTGGTGGAAGCTTCTGGAAATAGCGACCGTAGATCGTGAGGGGGCGACCGCTGTCATCATTCCATAAGAAGGTGATGTATCCCTCCATTTGATGCCACACACAGCCAGTATTTTTCCAATCTTTATCAGAAAAGCCTTTAGAAACTAGATGGCGCTTAATTTCACCAGCATTAGGATAGTAGCCGATGGGCAGCAACTTGATTTCTTCTTCTGTTAGCCCCCGTTCAGATACCAGATACTGCCGAGCCTCTAATGCCTCAACTCGATCACTCCACAGCACTTCCTGACAGTAGTTCTGAGTTTCTGCGATAACTGTCCGTCGCCGCTCCCATTTCTCTGCTTTTGCTATCGATTCAGGAGAGAATTCCAGTTCAGGGAATGGTATGTTTGCTTCTGCTGCTAGCTCTTTTGCTGTGTAGGTGAAATCTTTGCCACGAGCTTTAATCCATCGTCCTGCCCTTAAGCTGGCTCGATAGTCGGCAGCACCACCCCCCGACTGGCAACCCTCACACCAAAATAATTTGGACGAGATAGTAACCACGAAGCTAGAGCCTGACTTGCTTTCATGGAAAGGGCAACCGCCCTTTAGCTTGTTGCCAGATTGCTTGAAATTGTGAGCGGGATGATTGAAAATCTGCTCTGCACCTAGGCTATTGATTGCGTCGTCCAGGCAGCGTGTGATTGCCTCGTATTGATCTTGCTTAGCATTCCTGTGACCATTAAGAGAGATGGTTGTAACTCGGCTATCTGATCTGGATTCGTTGGATGTCTGGCTCATTTCGTGCTCCATGTTGTTGTGCATGGTGCAGCGAAAATTAATTCCTATTGATTCCTAAATAGGTTGCAGATTCTAGCTCTAGCACTTTATGCTAGAGATTGAATTAATTGTGAATCGATTGTTTTTGTCTTTGGGAGAATCTGCCGTGCTAGCGAAGTTGGCTAGCACACCTTTTCAGGAATAACAAAGATATTAGCTTTCGCTTCACCTTTCCTAATCTTGAAAATTGAATACAAGTACCTTAGTCTAATTGATATTGTGATAACATGAGAGTCCTAATACTATATTGTTCTAATAGTATATTATTGGTGACTCTTTGTTTACTAATGTTCGTGGTGACATAAGTTTGTTTCACTCATTTGAAAAGTCCCTAAGTTTTTAAAGTAAAGCATTGCTTTACACTTGCTCCTTTCCAGCTATAAAGATGAGTTTATTTTACCTTAAAGCGTTTATTAGCATCTTTTTTATTGTCTTCCAGAGGCGTGACTGTGAGTAGGTGAATTTCGGTTAAATTCATTCCTTAAACTGCTGCCGCTTCTGGCTTAGGCTCTTTAGGTCTACGTTTAAAAACTTAAATGCTTGGTTGATCCAATATAAAACCTCCTTCAGTTGGTTCACCCATCATCCCGGCGATCGCAGCTACCCGGAGAAAAAGTAGCGAGGCTGTCACCAGCCGCCATTCAACGGCTGTAATCTTTATTCAGTAAACGGTTGATCGCATCGTGGGCTATCGCCTTATCCGTTGTCGGTTGCACCCACTCGGCTTTGCTATAGCTGTATGCCTTTTGCGTCGCCATCAGAAAGTTAATGTATTCAATAGCCGTATATTTTGGTGGATTCATTGCTTCCTTTTACCCCATCTTCAGCCCAACTGCGTAACTCCTGATCTACCTAAAATGAAAAACCTGAACCAGACTTTAGGTAAGCTTTAGCCTAAAATCTGCCTAAAATAAAAAACTTGAACCAGGCTTTAGGTAAGCTTTAGCCTAAAATTTACCTAAAGTTGAGCCTCATTTTAGATAAGCTTTAGCCTAAAATCCACCTAAAATGGAAAACTTGAACCAGGCTTTAGATAAGCTTTAGCCTAAAATCCACCTAAAATGAAAAACCTGAACCGGGCTTTAGGTAAGCTTTAGCCTAAAATTTACCTAAAGTTGAGCTTCATTTTAGGTAAGCTTTAGCCTAAAATCTGCCTAAAATGAAAAACCTAAACCAGGCTTTAGGTAAGCTTTAGCCTAAAATTTGCCTAAAATGAAAAACTTGAACCAGGCTTTAGGTAAGCTTTAGCCTAAAATCCACCTAAAATGAAAAACCTAAACCAGGCTTTAGGTAAGCTTTAGCCTAAAATCTGCCTAAAATGAAGCTTAATTTTAGGTAAGCTTTAGCCTAAAATCTGCCTAAAATGAAAAACTTGAACCGGGCTTTAGGTAAGCTTTAGCCTAAAATCCACCTAAAATGAAAAACCTAAACCAGGCTTTAGGTAAGCTTTAGCCTAAAATCTGCCTAAAATGAAGCTTAATTTTAGGTAAGCTTTAGCCTAAAATCTGCCTAAAATGAAAAACTTGAACCGGGCTTTAGGTAAGCTTTAGCCTAAAATCTGCCTAAAATAAAAAACTTGAACCAGGCTTTAGGTAAGCTTTAACTTGGTTTTAGGTTGGTTCCCGAAAACATCCCTACAACGGCTGTGAAAATTGAGACAGCAGTATCCCAGGACGCTTAATGCGCCGATCGCAAAATCAAGTTGGTTCAGCTTGGTTTAGGTAGAATTCCGACTCAATGAATAAGTTCCGTCGTCATCTCCGGCATGACCCTCAGCACTTCAGCATCGCACAAAGCTCCAAAATTTCGGCAACTGTATTGAACAGATCAAGGCTTGGTTTCTGATTCGCTCTCCACCTCAATACCGTAATCAGTAAATAGATGAGCAATAGATATATTTAGGGCTTTCGCTAGCTTTTCAATATTTTCCAAGGAAGGATTGCGCTCTCCTCTCTCAATATCTGAGATGTAAGTACGGTGGAGTTCAGCCCTTTCCGCCAGTTTCTCTTGAGAAAAATCCAATTCTCGCCGTCGCCGCCTAATGGCTTTCCCAAAACGTCGATTGATTCCCGATTGACCTTCTTGCTTCACGGCATCATGGTCGGGGAATGCAGACCATAAGTCTATAGACAATAAATGACGTTTTGTAGGCTATAAGTGTAAAAATACGAAAGAGTAGTAGATACAGCCCAGAAAAAACTCAACCTACAAGCCAGTAAATTCATGTCTATTGCCCGACCTGCTCACGCTTCAACACCCTCAGGAATCACTGAGCGAAAAGCCATTTATCAGCAAGCACTCGATGACTTTGCCATGACAGACCTGCTTGCTCAGCTACAAAAGATCTCTAGTGCCGATTTCGATAGCCAGCCAATCACTCAGCCCGAATCAGAACTGATTGCTGCCCTGCTGGTTCAGCAATTAGCAAAAAACCTTGACTCACAATTAGTTACTGCCTATTTCAAGGCAATTCGGCGAGGTAACCAGGAAGTAGTTCCTGAACCAATAGGCTTGGAATATCCTAAATCCACTGGTTTACCTGCCGATTTCCCTACTTCTGCTCCTGCTCCGCGCTTCACTTACGGCGATCGCCAACGACTGTGTCCTATCTCTGTTAACGGTGAGACAGAAACCGAAACTGATACAGGACGGTGCATTGGAAGCTACTACGCTTATGCTCCTCATCACTGTGAGTGGATGTGGAAGTATGTGATTTGGCTTGATAAGGAATCAGTAAGTGCTTCTTGGTGTATTGCAACAACAGCTTGGGAAGATGAACTTGAACCCGTAATCCAAGAGGATTCACTATCATGAACGGAAACTTCTTCGGGGAACGGGAACAACAACTGCTTGAACGCTTTGCTGAGCGACAACCGCTGACACTAACTCCTCAACAACTAGCCGAGAAATGGACGGGCATTACTCGTAACGAAATTGCCTTGGTGTGCCAGACAGATGTATCTCGTATCAACCGCTGGCTTAGTCGAGGGCGAAGCTATGAAGCAGCGAGTCCCTACTACTGCCAAACGTTGGCACTATTCGATATCTTCTTAGAGTTTCACCAAGAGCTTCCAGATAGCTTGATTAGTCGCTACTGTTCGCCTAAAACGATAGGAGAATCTGAGTAATTTTGGCGCGATATATAGCGTGTCTAAATCATTTTTCCTCTAAAACGTTTTGTTGAAACTACAATTCGCTCAAAAAGTCAATGCCAAAACAGCATTGCGATTAACTAGCCATTGATGAGAGGCTACTTTTTGCTCGTATTAGCTAGCGGAAAGTCATCCTTCCATTAAATTTATGGTTGATAAATTTTATTTAGAAAATTTACTTTCTCCTTATGCGAAGGCTCCGGTTTATTACCAAAAAAATATTGATCCAATTTTTATTGGTTTCATGAGAAAAAAGCATAAGAAAATCAAAAAATCTTCCAATCCTATAGATTCTTGGTTACATCTTATAGACGGAAATATAAGAGTTATTTATACTGTATTAGTACAAAATAATATTCCTGCAATAGTAAAGCATGGAATTTTGGACTGGAGCAATAAAGGTGATTTTCCGCCTACTCTTACCCTTCATTGGTGGATAG
>NZ_JCACKQ010000075.1:0-31928 GCF_059505465.1 Symplocastrum torsivum
CTCGTCCCCCTTGAGTAGTGACAACCGTACTTTATTGGTCGGATTTCTCGACATTGACTTTTAAAAAAAGAAGCCAGCGCTCTGTTGCATAGCAACGAGTGCCTAGAGTGTGTCACAGAGAAGAATTGGGTTCTTGAGCTTGGTGTTGACGAAAATCCTGAAGAATTGCCTCCGCTTCTGGCGGAATCTCAGTAACTAGGCGAATCGGAAACGCTTTTGTAGAAGCGAACTGGGCGTACTCCGGGGTGAGAAAGATGGCGTATTGGCTAGCCTCATCTATAAGTTGTGCTGCCATAGCAAGTGCGATCGCTTTCACGTAGTTACGAACATCAACGGCTTGTTCACCAACCACTTCACCACCTGTATAAAGTGTATCCAGTTGTCCTGCTTGGTCGGTCGTCGTGCTGGGGTCTTTGACACTGAGATGCGTACCACCAACAATCCCCACTAGCCATTTGGGTGAGGGCATCTTATCAAAACCAATAATCTGTTCGGTTAAAGCTGGGGTCGTTTTATCAGCGGATGCAGCAACAATTAAGGTAGGGACGGCGACTTGAGATAAGCCTGTTTCGCCAAATATCAGGGACGTGGTGGGAGAAAGAGCGATCGCTGCTTTAATCCTTGAATCTCGCAGTTGATAACGGTCTTCGGGAAGCCCCTCAGCAAAACATTGGGCAGTTTCCCCAAGACTAAACGCGAGAATATCCCCAGGACAGCGCTGTTTCAACTCGGTGAGTTGCAGTTGGGCACCAGCAACAGATAAAGCTGTAGCTGCTCCCAAAGAATACCCAACGACCATCACACGATCGCTTGCCAGTTTACCCTGGAGTGGAGAACTAGCATTTTGATTAAGCGTCTGAAGTTCATCAAGGACAAAGCTAATATCC
The DNA here is from genome assembly GCF_059505465.1 of Symplocastrum torsivum. Lineage (NCBI taxonomy): Bacteria > Bacillati > Cyanobacteriota > Cyanophyceae > Oscillatoriales > Microcoleaceae > Symplocastrum > Symplocastrum torsivum. The sequence goes on from NZ_JCACKQ010000075.1 coordinate 888, forward strand.
TTCGGGCGATTTAAAAACTCCTCCGCTTCCAAGAGGGGAGCCTTTAACCTCAGAGCATTCCGGATGTGAGTCCCATTGCTCCCTGGATGTTCTAGCGCCACGACGACATAGCCATGCGAGGCAAGATGTTCTGCCAAGTAGCGCATATCAGTACGAACAGAACCCAAACCATGCGAAAAGACAATGAGAGGTTTGGTAGGAGAGGCTTCTGTTGACCAGTAAACATCAAGGGGAATTTCGCGCCCACGTTCTGCATCATTGAGGTTTAAAGAAAGCACCTGAACTGTCGCACGTCCTGGCTGGCTAGCATCAAACGGGACATCAATCTGGGAACGCCTCGGAGCAAGTTGAGGTGCGATCGCTGCCATAAATGCCTGAGTTTGCCAAAACGCTCCATTAAAGTTTTCAACAACCTCAAAGGCTTCATCTAAATTAAGTTCAAGGCGAGGCTTCGGATACGCTTCGATAAAGCTAATTAAAGACAATCCTTCAGGCGCATTGGCTCCCAAAACTAACGCAGTTTTCATCGCTTGCACCCCAACCCTATCCGCTCTTGGGGTAGCCCTAGCAAGCGCCGTGGCAAGCTCATCACCAACCTGAGTATTGAGGAAATTCCGAACATCCACAGCGTTGAGGTTGAATTTTGCCTGAAGTGCATTGGTGATTTGACGGCGTTCCTTGGCAGACAAAATCCGCGCTAAATCTTCCAGATTTAGTGGAGTTGTTTCAGTACCTACCAGGGTTTTCAAATCAGCAACATCAATTGATTCACTCTCTTGAGAGCGCCGCAACACAAGGGTTTCAGCCGCTTGTACCGAGGTAGTCACTCCGTTGAGGCTAAACAAGGCGCTAAGCGTCAATACCATAACTCCGGCACAGCGAATGATTCTTCCATCAAACATTTATGTTTATCTCGTGTTTATCTGTCGTCTTTTATCTCCTATCCAGCTTTCGGGTTGCTTCTTCAGTCAGTAGAATTACCCTTAAAGAGATATTTTTTGAGAACACCAGTCTAGCTTCTCTTCCTGGCACTACTCCCCTACATTTTTTAGGGCTTCATCCAGCAGAACCCGCACAATTTCAGCCTTTCTCTTTCCTGTCCTCGCTGCCAAAATAGACAGCTTCCGATGCATCGACGTGGATAAATCAACCGTGAAGCGTACTGTCGCTTCTCTAGGTTGCGCTTGAAACCGATTCATCAACGGCGACGGATTGACGTTTTTTTTCGTTGCACCTGATGTCACACTTGTTGAACTTTGTGCGGTAATGCTTTTGCTATCAGTTTCTGAGTCTTGTTCCGGAGACGACTCAGGTGGCGTGGCTTCCGGTGGTGGCTCTTGGACTATCTGTGGCGACTTCTCACCGTAGATAAACTGCTCTGCTAAAGCATCATTCAGAGGTTTCCGACTTCTTTTAGGACTCATAACAATGCCAAAATTTCTTTGAACAATCGCTCATATTCTTGCCCTGACTCTTTAGCTGGACGACTGGGTAAATCCCAAACGGTTGCGGACTGACCACTGGTGTCTGCGATCGCTTGTTTTTGATGAATTACGGTTTTGAGCATGGTGACTTCAGGGGTTTGGCTCAAAAGTGCGATCGCTTCATCTTTGAGCTTGGTGCCTTTCACCGCTCGTGAGAGAAACACTGCCGCCGCCGGAGGACCCCCTCGTACTGACTGCGCCTGCTTGATTAATCTCACCGCTTCAGATGCCGAACGCAAGTCAACACCAGTTGGCTGTACGGGAATAATCGCCAAATCAGCACGAAACAAAATTGCCCTAGTCGCTTCTGCAAGAGAAGCAGGTCCATCAACAACCAACTGGCTACACTGCTTCGCTAACTCTGGGATTTGCTCTAGCAAATCATCAGGTGTCTGCACCACTTTGTGGGGGATTGGCGACTCCATGCCCTCTAACCACCCTGAGCTAGACTGCTGAGCATCAGCATCAACCAGAAGCACCTTCGTTTTCTTCTTTGTTGCTAGCCAGTAGCTGAAATGTACGGCTGTCGTAGTTTTGCCACAGCCACCCTTTTGATTAATTAGGGCAATGATGGTCATATAAGCGTACTTACTGCTTTACTTACTTACTGACTTACTTACTGCATTATGGCAGTACTTCAGTAATGCAGTAAATAAGCATTTAAAGCATCTTCGTAAACTGGACATCCAGGAACACCAATACAACGAGACATCGTTGAGCTTTAGCTTCACCTTTCTTGCTTAAGTACTTAACTACTGCATTACTGAGTTACTGTTTTAAGTATTTAAGCCCCTTTATAAACCTGTTTTTGCCTGAATTTCTGTAGGAGCGCTGCATCTTGTGCCTTTTAAGATTTCGGTTTTGACGATAGGTTTGATAGCCACACCAGAAGCCACACCACCCAGTCCTCCTGTGGTGCAACAAAAAAAATACCCTCTCACCTGTCAGTGGAAAGGGCATCGTGAATGGTGTGAGGAGCAAGCACAAAACTTATGTTTGCTACTTAAATAAAGTGTACTGGACGGATGTGACGACTTTATGACAACTAGATAGCAATAATGCGATCGCGCTTTTTCTTCCCCACCACTGCCTTACTCGTTCCGTCCCTTGGACATGATCTAGGAAAGATACAAGAAAACTTCCTCTCCTTCAGCATCCGGCTTAAATGGGGAGCCTGACTCAATTACTTAATTACACCTTTACTGCATTACTGAATAAATTAAAGCTAGGTTGAATTTAATCCTTATGCATCTCACAATATCGAGAGGAAGGCAAGCCCTAATTGGCTAGTTTTTAGAAGTGTCCCTTATTTAACTTCCTGCCGTCACGAAATAATAAGCAAGGAGGCAAAAGCTGCTGTGGCTTTTCGCGAAGTGTCAGTCCAAGCCCCATATAGCGCTGGACTCCGGTGAAACTAGATTCAATCAGATCGCAACGTCTACCGGAGAAATTAACCATGACGACTATACCCGCTCTTATCTTTTTAGCCGCGTATTTCCTCTTGATTGCTGAGGCATTGTTTCCTAAACGAGAGACAAATAAAACATCTCAACAAGAGTTAGGAGAAGCGATCGCAAAATATCTCTCCGAGAACAACTCAGAGAAGAAAGTCAAATAACAACCTGTTGAACGTGCTTGGCTTTTGAGTAGTGAAAGTCACATAATGAGAGCGTAAGGGGCACCAGATAGCTTCTCTCCAGCCTCCTCCGCTACTAAGCATTGCAACTCTACCACAAGAAACTTTTTAGTTTGTCTCATCCCTAGTAAATAAATCTCTTGGATTATTCCTTACGGGAACAACACTTTATTTCGTGAGGGAGATAGAAGAGGAAGATCAGAACTGATACCTTGTAATTGTCGATGAGAGACGTTTTTACAAAACAGTTTTATGAACATTCTTGCTTGGGTAGTTTTAGGTCTTATTGCTGGTGCGATCGCAAAAGCTCTTTATCCTGGTCGCCAAGGTGGTGGAATTTTTTCAACAATCTTATTAGGAATTGTCGGGGCATTTCTCGGTGGAACTTTAGCAACAATTCTCACTACGGGGAGTTTCTCACTGGCAGCGACAAGTCTTAGTATTCCAGGAGTTATTCTGGCTGTTTTAGGCGCACTTCTCACCGTTTTCATCTGGAATATGTTTAACCGCCGCACTGTTTAACTAATATCTGAATAAGAACTTACTAATTTCCGCTCAATAAGTTGTTGTTGAACACCCTCATAAACAAGCCGTTAGCTATGACTACTGAGGGTCTTCTGACAACAAAAAATATAAGTCTCATACCGCTTTGGCTCAAACTACGACCCAAGGCGGTATGACTCTTGTGAAGTACTTCGGCATACTTCGTTGAAGCTGTATCGCTTCTAAAAGCAAAACCTTCGTTTCTTGTCCCAACCGCCAGTGCCTTCAAAGAGCGGTTCTAAGAAAGGTCTCACCTAGCCTCCACAGGCAGCAACCCGCCTTCCGCAGGTTGAAGAGATTCTTTACTTTGCCGCTTGGTTTTCGCGGTCTGTGGTTGGAGTGCCAACCGAATAAATAATACGCTTAATAGGTGTAAGTTTTATCTTTTACTTGTCTTGAAATTGAGCCACCAACCAAGCAACTACCTGAGATTGGTCGGTTCTATAGCTACAGTTAGTTAGCCCATTTAAGGGAATTCCTTTAAGCCCACAGAACAAGTTAACCGCTAAGATGACAACGGTGTTATCGCGGGAATGGCTGGAACCGATACTCACTTCAATTCGTAACTGTCCGTTGTCGTAGTAGCACTTGGCTTTTTCGTAGGCTGGATCGGAAGCAATCTCTTTAAATTGCTCCCAAGTTGCTGTAACCCATTCATCAGTTTGTATTTGGGTTTTTAGGGCATTCATCAACGCGATCGCACGGTGCAAGATGTCTCAAGCATGACACATCTACACAATCCTCAAGGCGATCACACCTATTCCTCTTTTACCTATGCATCTCGGTTTGACCCCTCCCCCAGCCCCTCCCCTAAGAGGAGAGGGGAGCAAAACCTAGAGAGAGTCGAAAATCCGGCTCCCCCTTCCCTGCAAGGGAAGGGGGCTGGGGGGTTAGGTCAAACTTACTGATTTACTGCGTTACTGCATTGTAGAAAAGTTGACGAAACTTGCATTCAATCAGGTTCTGGCGAAAGTCCAAGAAAGGAAGTCTGCAAGCTATCTACTTAGGAAACCGTGAAAATACTGAATTAACTTAATAAGACTCAAAAAAAATTCAGTAAATTCATTATTACTTAGGCTTTCCTAAGCCGTTATATTCAGAACTACAGCAGCCAGGGAGTACAGGCAATGAATAAGGAAATATTGGCAAACAGCCCCGAAAGCAATACTACTGTAAGTCCTTGGAATCCTCTTATTCCCACCAAGAGAGATATAGTACGAACTGAAGAACTGGCTTCAAAAAATGCTGCTACAGCCGGAATCTTGAGCTTTATTTTTCCAATAGCTGGACTCATTTACTTAAATAGAGGAATCAACTCACTTAAGATTCTGGGCTATTTTTTTGCTGTCAGCTTCATGTTTAACTTAGTGACGGAAGCAGAAGCAAGTTCAAAAAGCTTTAACAATTTGCTGGGTCTGATAGGAACTGGAGCTATAACAGCCGAACAAGTAATGGCAGTTAACAAAGCTCGTCAGCGGCTACAAGAAAAAAACTCAGCCGCTTCAGCTTCTAGTTTCAATAAAACCGAAAAAGATTTCACTGGAGTTGGAACAAACCAAGAAGCTATAAACAGGCTGAAGCAACTTAAGGAAAAATATGAAGCCAGTGAAATTTCTGAGGAAGAATTCAAGCAACAAAAGCAAATAATTCTGAAATCTCTTTAATTCTCAGTCATTTAGAGGTTGTTAATCTAAAAGGAGCTACTAACCATGAATAAGTTTCTCGGTAATCTGGGTCGGGCAATTAATGAAGGATTTTCGGAAGTATCAACTCAAACCTCAGCCGAAGCCCAAAGAAATGAAGAACTTTCTAATTTAGAGGTCAAAATTAAGGAAATTGATCTTAAAATTGAGAAAAGATATACCCTGCTAGGGCAAACAGTTGCTGATTCTCTAAGAAAAACTGAGCCTGTTAATCAAGAGTTTCTTGTACCTTTATTTATTCCTATCAAGGAACTAGATTGGGAGCGAAAGCAACTTTTAGAAGTCATCAAAGAAATCAAAGCTAAGCAAGCCGATCAACTGAAAGCACAAGAATTAATTATAGCAAAGAAGCAAGTTCAGGATGAATTGCACAAACTCCAAGAACTCAAAGAGATGGGAGTGATTGACGTAGAAGAATTTGAAGTTACAGAAGCTAAGTTAAACAAGCGAGTCAATAACTTTGAAAAGCTTTACAACTTAAAAATTGCCTTTGAGCGAAATTTGATTAACCGAGATGAATATCTAAGCCGAAAAGCAATGCTTGAGTAATAAAAAAGTGTCTGAAAAGTCATCAAGGTGATGTTAGGTTTCTGACTGTTGAATGTTTACAGCATGAGCCGCCTTTAGTAGGCGGTTTTTTTTATTGGTTGCATTGTGTTTAAAAGGCGCAATTATGTAAGCCCTCACCCCTCATCGTTGCCTACTTCTTCTCAGGCTCTGGATCAGGCAGCGACCTGATAAACTCTCGCAGGATTTCTGTCTTACCTCTGTGAGTCTTTTTACAAAATGCTTCTAGCCGCTCATACTCCGACACAGGCAGCTTGAATGTAACTCTCTTTATCTCGTCGCTTGTCATATTAGTGCATATAGGATACAGTTTATTTGTTAGTCATATACATCCCAAGTACAGCCAATAAAACAAATAAGAGAGACGTAAAATTGTCCGCACCTGAGAGAGCCATTCAGCTTTACCCAGGACAGAACCTTTGTCCATATCAAAAAACGCCAAGCAAAGGCATACCAGTAATTCTGGCAATAATGCCCTAACTCTGACCTCAGATTAACAACTGTCCAGCCGCAAGCAATGCGTCTGGCACAGCTCATCTTAAGCATACGCCCGTGGACGCTTCTTACCCAAGCCCCACCAGCACTGCTCTACCCTCTATAAAATGACAAATATTTATACTGACTCACCCCCCCAGGAACCCAACCTATGTCAACATAGCCAACAACGGCTCCCATCAACATTTCTACAACCAAAATACTGGTTTAACCAACTAGTAGAACACAGCTACACAGACGATGAGACAGGAAAAACCTACCATAGCATTGGTGTTGTTGTAGGACTTACCCTAAACCTTCCAGGTTGGAACCTTCCAGGCTGGGTTTACTTCATCAAATTCCTCTGGAGTGACAGCACCACTCCTCAACTTCCATTCATCGACGAAGTTGGCGAGTCAGACTTGCAGCCAGTCCTCTTTAATTGACGAGTCGCCTGTAGAAGCGTCTTGAAGTAAACATCCCACATCCTTCGAGAAACTCCTGTACCCTCAAAGCACACTAATTGCCACCATGCTCAAAAGCAAAATTCACGTACTCACCAACATCCAAGGGCTATTTTTACTAGTGTACGAAGACGCTCAAGGACACAAATTTGAAGCACTTTCTCCAAACGGCGAAGTCTACCGTCACGGCGAAATCTATTACAACGCCGCAAGTGCAAAAGCAAAAGGCAGGCTGTGGATTCAGCAATTGATGACCGAGGACTTTTGAAACCCCTGCCTTCGCTCCAGCCCGCTAGAGCCTAAAGTCAAATGGCACTACGAGAAGCAAGGTGGGGAAGGTGGGGCAGAAATTACTTCCTCATCTCCCCCATCTCTCTTAACTAAGTGCCATTCGGTTAAACCCCCTGGCAGACAACAGGGGCAAGAGTTAATTGAACTCCCGAAAAACCCTCCATTCAATATCACAACTTCCACAAAACATTATGTTCTTCTTACCTTTAAATGCAGTAACTACTGCCTTACTTAATAACTTAAGTAAATACTGCATTAAGTACTGAATGCAGTAATTGTAATCTTTGAACTATCGGTTACTCAATCACAAAGCAAACACACTATTATCTGCTATGCTGTTATCACAACGCTCGGCTAGACAACACGCATCTGGGAACTCAAATGATGGCAAATGTCCAGAAGCAACAAATGCTGGAAAGGGACGACTATCTCAGGTTTCGGTTACCTGAAGCACTTAAGGAAAGGTTCAAACTCTATTGCTACCTGAAGGGCATTACCATGTCTGACACCGTCAGGGAAATGATTGAAGACGTTCTCAGCAAGGAGAACTTGGAAGAACTGTTGCAGGAAAAGCTGTTACAGGAAAAACACAGAGACATTCCTAAAGACTTGCCCGATGAGTAACTAACGCTCCCCGTAGCTAAAAGCTTGGTTGAGCACTCGAAAGAGAGGAACAAGAGCGTCTCGCTTGCTTTGACAATCTACCCAACGCGAGAAGCCTCTTATCATTTTCCCCGTTTATCTTGTATACCTAGTTATCACAAGCTAATATTTCTCTAGCTTTCTTTAACAAAACTGGTAATCCAAGAAAACTTCATAGTCTCTCAATCCCTGCCCGCTAAGAAGCCCAATACCTAACCAAGACAACAGGAGACAAAACAATGAAAAGCCAAACCTAGAGACTAACCAATAGTTAAAGGCTGGCGCTGCCCTCAGTTTTTTTTGCCCAAACCGAGCAGCGAACCAGCCCTGTAAATGAAAGCACCCACGCAGCTAAGAACTGAACGTGGACACCTCCAAGATATGAAACTTTCTGTAGTTAATTCTACCTCAAGACAAGGCAGAGTTTCCAGCCTCCCCTTCACTTCATCGGCTGTCTCCCCCTTGTCTACCTCGAAAATTCCACCAACCTTGCACTTCAGATTCCCAAGGCTAGGTGGAATTGAGCAACATTCTCACAACCAGCACAGCGTTGAGACGTACCTGTTGGAACCGGCTACTCTTCAAGCCCTCCCAAGCAGCACGCCGAATCAACAACACAACGGCACAGCAAAACAGTACGACCAACAACAGGCGCTTGCGTTAGCTCATCAGGGATACCTCAGCAGTCCCCTCCAACAACCAATTGCTGACGTGTACACAGCTAGTCAGGGGGGCAAGTGAAATGGTACAGACTCCAATCAAGCCAAGTGCGCCACAAGAACGCCAAGAAGTTATTGACTGGCTAATTGCTCACAACTACCCAGTACTACCCATTGCCCCAGCCCAAGATGCAAAAAAGCATCCAAAAATCGTCAAGACTCATCCTGAACAAGGTGTTTGGGCACACTGCCCTCTCACAGAAGAGCTTCAGCCGATACAGCTCTACACTGGCAAAAATCCTTCCTACTTAGATCGTGACGGCTTTCCTCATTTAATCAATCATCGGCAGTATCAAACCCGACTCCCACGAGACGCAGATCTAGAACTTTGGTTTGCCAACCCAGAAAACGGTGTAGGAACGCTAGGCGGCTGGAACGATACAGTCTGGCTCGATTTTGACGTTAAACAGTTTCCCTCTCAGGAAGAGTGCGATGCCGCTGTTACCTCAGTTCTGGAGCGAGTAAGAGCGTCGGGTGATACACCCCAACAACAAACATTGATTGAGCGATCGCATTCAGGCGGTTGGCGAATCGCCCTCAAGCTCGAACAGAAACCCAACTTTACTAACTTCTCCCTAACACCTGGCGGCGCTCATGTTGGCGAAGCCCTCTTTACCGGACGCTTTACGGTACTCGCTCCCACAATTGGCCCCAGTGGCAATCCTTACCAATCCATCAGCCGTGCTCTACCTGTGTATATAGACTCTTTATCCGCAATTGGAATTTACCCCACTAAAAAGGGGGGAAGGAAAGGAAACCAACAATTAGATCTAGGGAATGGACAATCCCCAATCCCTAATCCCCAATCCCCAATCCCTGGCAGTATCCCACTCGAATTGTTGGGTCACGATACCAGTCGCGACATTTTACAGGGCAAGTGTCGAACCGATGACCGCAGTGACGCTCTAGCAACAGCAATCCAAGAATGGTACGGCTGGCAGAACTGGGGAGACAACAACGGTATTCAAATTAGTGGCAACACTATAGCCCTAACCCATCAGGCTGGCTCTTTACTAGGACTAGATAGCGATCGCATTAACCGCATCCTCAAAACCATTGACCCGACATCTTGCCAGCCAGCGGCACTCTACCGTGGTGGCGAGGAGAGTTGTTGGCTGAAAATTCAGCGACTGGATAATGCCACCTTTGAAGCGAAATGTCCCGCTCACATCAAAGATGCCATCCGTAGAAACAAAGGCAATCACATCTCTACAGAACGCACTGACGCGGATGGTTGTGGTTCCGGTGGTGGACGCAATGGCGGAGGGAGTCCGAAGTGCGGTGGCAGCGAGAACTTTGACGGTAATGAAGACTCTCACGGCTCAGGCGGAGTTACATTACCCCAAAAAACGCCCTCTGAACTCACCGCAATCCGGAGCCAAATTAAAAACATCCTGATTCAAGATTTACCACCATCCGAACTGCAAACTGCCAAAATCCGAATCAGAAGAGCTTTCCCAGGAGTATCAGAACGAGAGGTTTCCCGACTCTTTGAAACCATTGAGCAGGAACTGGAGATTGAGGAATCAAGGGAGAATCGCCGCTCTGAAGTAGACAACCTCCTCAAACTCACCGACCAATCCCTCAACATTTCTGCGTTTCTCCCAGCAGACTTAGCTATTCCGCTTGAGGGACTCGCACAAGGACTCAATATTCGCCCTGAAGTTTGTCTCACCTCACTCTTGGTTGCCGTATCCAGTCTCCACAAAACTTCTACTGAGTTAGTCATCCACAAAGGTCAAGGCTTCAGCGTCCCGCCTACCATCTTTGCTGGGTTAGTCTCCGAATCCGGACAGAAAAAATCCCCAATCCTCAAAGCAATCATCAAAAAACCACTCGCTGTCCTCCAGCGGGAAAATCGCCTTGCCTTTGAAGAGGCACAAGCGAGGTATGACAAAGAAATTGCCGACTGGGAGAAATGTAAATCTGAGGAGCGTTCAAAAAAATTCCCAGAAGGCAAACCGAAAAAACCGCAACAGCGACTTTATTACTTCACCAACTCTACTGGCGAGGGACTTCTGTATCAGTTCCAAGCACATCCAGATAAAGGACTTCTGGCGTTGGTTGATGAACTGGTTGGATTATTTGCCTCTCAAAACAAATACAGTGGGGGACGTGGAAGCGATCGCCAAGACATCCTCTCAGCTTTCGACGGCACAGGAGCCACTATTCTTAGAGCGGCTGGAACCAAAGCCGATATCGAGGGCTTAAGTCTCTCAATCTGTGGCACCATCCAGCCAGAAGTTCTCAAGCGGCTAATGCGAGATTGCTCCGATCCAGACGGACAGTGGGCACGGTTTTTGTTTGTCAACCAGCCTCTGGCAGCAGCTACCCTAAACGATGATGATGGCTCTGGGTTAGACCTAACCGGGCGTCTCTTAAATTACTACCGCGCTATTGATCGACTACCAGCGAGAGAATATCGATTTTCACGAGAAGCATTTAAGCGTTATCAACCTGTCTATAACCAGCTAGAGCAGCTACGTGTCTCTCACCCCTTACCGGGAATGAGAGCAGTTTATTCCAAGATGGAAGGCTATATCGGGCGACTAGCGCTTAACCTCCATGTGCTCCATGAACTTGCCAACGGCAAGACTATCCCCGATGAAGAAATCCCACTGCAACCACTATTAAGTGCGATCGCATTAGCTAAGTTCTACATCGGTCAAGTCAAGCTTATCCACGCCAACTGTTCAACCGACTTGGGGGAAATGGCACCACACTTAGCAAAAATCGTGGAACTATCCAAACGCATGGATGCCACGACTGGCAACAGTTGGATTAAAGCAAAAGTCGTCCAGAGTGGATACGATAGCCGTCACCGTCCACGTCCTGACTCGATTCGCTCCTGGTTCAGGGAGTTAGAAGCACTCTCTCTAGGTCGTACCCAAGGGAGCGGAATCCGACTGGAGTATTCCTGGAAATTACCCGATCTTCCCTTTGATGAGCCAGACCCTCCACGGGATAAAAAAGTGGAGAAAAGTGGAGAAAAGTGGATAACCTCTCCACCGACTCAAAGGACGCAAAAACAAGGATTTCAAGAAAAAGTGGAGAAAGTGGATACCTTTCCACCTTCGGATTCGGGTACTGATGACGTTATCGGAGAAGAAAGTGGATTAATTTCACGTTCTGAATCTTCCTCGCCCCCACTCGACTCTGGAACAAGCCTATCTCCTACAGAAGATTCAATCTTGTGCGAGGGAACGGCTCACACCTATCAAGCTGAACCAAGAAAGGCAGAGGGCAGAGGGCAGAAGGCAGAAAAGATTTATCCCGGTGCCGATGGCACGAGCATAGGAGCGTCGGATTGTGGACAAGGCTCTCAATCCCCGTCTGACCGGAACTTTCTGCCCTCTGCCTGCTGCCTTCTGGCTTCCCTTGAAGAGGCTCAGGGATTTGAAGACTCTCAACTGATGTCGAATCTCACAGCAACTTCCTTAGCCTTGGAGAGTGACTCCACTCAATCTCCACTTTCTGGTAGTTCTCAATCTCTAATTACTAACTCTCACTCCACTTCTCCACTTTGGGGCTGTGATGACGCTAGAGCGTCATCCGAGGTGGTGGATAACCACTCCACTTTTTCTCCACCAGTGGATAACCACTCCACTTTTTCTGTTGGTGAGGAGCTAGATGTGAAAACTCCCCAGCCGGAAGCCATAGAACCAGCTACTAGTCGAGAATCATCAGAGACGATACATGCGGGAGTTCATTTGAAAGTGTTCCCTCTGAATCAGTCTGCTGTCTTGATAGACTCTCACTTGCAGGAGACTGGGGTAGAAGAGGGAGGAACGGTTGTCATTAATCCCACGGCACTGTCACAAAATCCCGACCTTCGAGAGACCTATAAACACGCCCTAGTCACCGTGGAGGAAGTTACACCACTATCGGGACTCGAAGAGAGTGAGCTACTCTCGCTTGTGACGGCGGCTGCGATTCAGGGACAGCGTTCATTTCTAGTGAAGTGGTTCTTACAGTCACCCAACACAGTGGTTGCGGCAAAACCCAAGTTGCGGTCAAACAAGATACAGAGGGATAAGGAAGACAAGGGAGACTTTGGGGAACAAGAAGGACAAGGGAGCAAAAACCTCCTCTTTGGCTCTGAGGCAAAGTCCTTATTTCCTGCCTCTGTGTGTCAAGTATCAGGACTGAATGCAACTTGGTATGAACCATCTACAACTCATATTGCTGCTGCTCCACAATTTCCGCTGACTTCCTACCTCAATAGTTCTACTTGCTCCGAATGGGAGGGGACGGCGTTTTCACCTCCCTGCTTAGAAGTTAAGGGTGTGCTGACCTTTGCTCCAGTGTGTCTCCCTTTTGTAGACCCCTTCAACGTTGATGTATTGGCGTTGGCGTTGGTGAAGTCTGGAGAGGAAGGTAAGTGTTGCGACTCCGTTGGCGATGACCCTTTAGCGAAGCAAAACCCCGTTCAGTGGGATGAAGTTCAGGGGACTGTCCTCAAAATAGGCGATCGCGTCTATTGGTCTAAATGTCCTGCACACTGTGAACAATTTGCCCCGTTTGAAATTACTGCCATTGATGGTGATTATGCCAAGCTTGACTTATTCAAGAAGCCTGTGTTGCTGACAGAGCTACACCGCAGCTCGTGAAGAGGAGTTCCTGGTTGGTTGGGATGATGAGGATGGGAAGAAACCCCATGAATAAATTTGGGGGGGAAGACATACACCAGGATGTATTAGAGACCGAGAGACTTTGTTTTCTAGCTCTAAGTATTTCTCCCTATCAATGGTTTAACACTCTCTCCATCTCTCCATTTTCTCAATACTCCATGTTCTTTCGGGTCAGGAGTTAGGGCACTCTACAAATGAACTTTATTCTCTTTCTAGAGTGACAATTAGCACTCATAAGTTGCAATTCCTTTCCTTGGCATTACAAACCCTGGCTTGCTATGATGCTGCTGTTTATGGCCACCTGGTTGCCGCACAACCGGAATATTTACAGAAATTCTTGAAGTTTTTACATGGAGAGTCCATCCATTTACCGTGTCTTTACAGTTGGCTTGTGCATTGACGATTAGGATAATTGTTTAGACAAATAATTATCAACTTTTCTCATCTGAATTTCTGTGTTCACGGTCTACCCAAGGTTACACACTAGTCGCCTTGAAAATTATGAGGTAATTACATGAAAGCAGTGATACTGGCTGGAGGTCTGGGTACTCGCATTAGTGAAGAAACTTCCGTTAGACCAAAGCCTATGGTAGAGGTTGGTGGTAAGCCAATTCTGTGGCACATCATGAAAAGCTATTCCGCTCATGGAATAGATGAATTTATCATCTGCTGCGGTTACAAAGGATACGTTATTAAGGAGTATTTTGCTAACTACTTTTTACACATGTCCGATGTCACCTTTGACATGCGATTTAACCAAATGAACGTCCATTCTGGTTATGCCGAACCTTGGAAAGTCACCTTAGTTGATACGGGTGAAAATACAATGACCGGAGGACGACTCAAGCGAGTAAAAGAGCATGTTGGCAAAGACACCTTCTGCTTCACCTATGGAGACGGTGTAAGTGCTGTCAATATCAAAGAGTTGATTGACTTTCATAAAGAGCAAAAGACTTTAGCAACATTGACGGCAACCCGGCCCGCCGGACGCTTTGGAGCGCTCGCCTTGGCAGAAGATGACAATAAAATCGCCAGTTTCCGTGAGAAGCAAGATGGAGACGGGGCTTGGATTAATGGTGGTTATTTTATCTTAGAGCCAGAAGTCATTGACTATATAGCAGATGATGCCACCGTGTGGGAAAAAGAGCCATTAGAAAAGCTTGCTGAAAGTAACCAACTTTCGGCTTACAAACACAGTGGTTTTTGGCAACCCATGGATACTTTACGAGATAAAAATTATCTTGAAGACCTCTGGAAGAGTGGTAAAGCCCCTTGGAAGGTTTGGTAAGCCAAAATTTAAAGCGTCAAGAACGATTCGTACACTAAGAGTGGCAGTAGCAAAAATACCTATGTATGACTTTGCAATCATCGGCGGTGGAATTGTTGGTCTTTCTACCGGTATGGCTTTAGGCAAACGCTATCCCAATGCACGCATTGTCGTGCTAGAGAAGGAAAGCCAGTGGGCTTTTCACCAAACTGGCAATAACAGCGGTGTCATTCACTCCGGCATTTACTACAAACCAGGAAGTTTTAAGGCGAAGTTTTGCCGTGATGGTTGCCAATCGATGGTGGAATTTTGCCGAGAGCATGGTATTGCTCATGAAGTTTGTGGCAAAGTCATTGTTGCTACTGATGAAAGTGAGCTGGCGAGACTAGAAAACCTATACCAACGTGGTTTGGAAAACGGGTTGAATGTCAAGAAAATCACGGCAGAGGAAGTCAAGGAAGTTGAACCGCATGTTGCCTGTGTGGCAGGAATTCGGGTCTACTCAACAGGAATTGCTGATTACAAGCAGGTTTCTCGGAAATACGCGGAACTGATTGAGTTACAAGGTGGCGAACTTCATCTCAATACGAAAGTTGAGAAAATCCGCCAAATGCCGAATAGCCAGGTATTGGAGACAAACAAAGGTACATTCGAGGCACGCTGCGTCGTTAACTGTGCAGGACTGCATAGCGATCGCATTGCTAAACTCGGACAAGTTGACCCCAAAGCCAAAATCGTCCCATTCCGGGGAGAATACTACGAACTCACCCCAGAAAAACGTTACCTGGTTAACACCCTAATCTACCCAGTTCCCAACCCCGATTTCCCCTTCCTCGGTGTCCACTTCACCAAGATGATTGATGGCAGTGTTCACGCCGGACCGAATGCTGTCTTGAGCCTCAAACGTGAAGGCTACAAAAAAACCGACTTCGACCTCCGGGATTTCGCAGAAGTCATGACTTACCCAGGCTTCTGGAGACTTGCCGCCAAAAACGCCGACGAAGGCATCAAGGAAATCATTCGCTCCTTCAGCAAAGCTGCTTTTGTCCACAGCTTACAAAAGCTCATTCCTGAAGTGCAAGCGGACGATGTTGTTCCCACCCACGCCGGAGTTCGCGCTCAAGCCTTGATGAACGATGGGAAACTCGTGGACGACTTTTTGATTGTCAAAGGTCAAAACTCCGTCCATGTTTGTAACGCTCCTTCTCCAGCCGCCACTTCTTCTATTGAAATTGGCAAAGCGGTTGTAGAGCAGCTTCCAGCACCGCAGCATCTACAATCAGCCGTTAACGCATAGGAATTTTTAACTAATGAAAGTACTGGTAACAGGAACAGAAGGGTACCTTGGCTCATTACTGCCTCCCCTCCTCATCGAACGCGGACATGACGTAATTGGGGTAGACACCGGATACTATAAAGTGGGTTGGTTGTACAACGGTACTGAAGTTACTGCCAAAACCCTAACTAAAGATATTCGCAACATCACTCATGAAGATTTAGAAGGTGTCGAAGCGATTGTTCACATGGCTGAACTCTCAAACGACCCAACTGGACAACTATCTCCGACAATTACCTACGACATCAACCATAAAGGTTCGGTTCGCTTAGCCACGATTGCGAAAGAAGCAGGAGTACGCCGCTTCGTCTATATGTCCTCGTGCAGTGTGTACGGTGTTGCGACAGAAGGCGATGTTACTGAAGAATCCTCAGTGAACCCCCAAACCGCTTACGCCGAGTGCAAAACCTTGGTGGAGCGTGATGTCATGCCGATGGCAGACGATAGCTTCTCGCCCACCTTCATGCGGAATGCCACCGCTTTTGGTGCCTCTCCCCGGATGCGCTTTGATATCGTCTTGAACAACTTGGCAGGACTGGCATGGACAACCAAAGAAATCAAGATGACGAGCGATGGTACACCTTGGCGCCCTTTGGTTCATGCTCTAGATATCTGTAAAGCAATTGTCTGTGCGCTTGAAGCCCCCCGTGATGTCGTTCACGCTCAAGTCTTCAACGTCGGTGACACCTCAAATAACTATCGAGTCAAAGAAATCGCTGAAATCATTGCCGATATCTTCACAGGCTGCCAGTTGAGCTTTGGTGATAGTGGTGCCGATAACCGCAGCTATCGCGTGTCCTTTGAGAAAATTAACACAACCCTCCCTGGATTCAAGTGCGATTGGGATGCTAAGCGCGGTGCCCAGCAGCTATTTGATTTGTTTACTCAAATTGACATGACCAAAGAAACTTTTGAATCGAGAGGTTTCACTCGCTTAAAGCAGCTTGAGTATCTGATTCGCACCCAGCAAATTGACAAAGATTTCTTCTGGAGCAAGTAATGCTATTTACCGAAACCAAGCTCAAAGACGCTTTTATCATTGACTTAGAGCATCGCGAAGACCCCAGAGGCTTCTTTGCACGCACGTTCTGTGCCAAAGAATTTGAAGAACACGGTTTAAAGCCAACGGTTGCCCAGTGTAATTTGTCGTTCAACCATAAAAAGGGCACGCTGCGGGGGATGCACTATCAAGTTCCTCCTGCGGCGGAAACTAAGTTGATTCGCTGCACCCAAGGGGCAATTTACGACGTAATTATTGATATGCGTCCTGATTCCCCCACCTATATGCAACACATTGGCGTGGAACTCACGGCAGAAAACCGTCGCGCTCTTTATGTCCCTGAGCTGTTTGCTCACGGTTACCTGGCACTTACGGATGGTGCTGAGGTGGGGTATCAGGTGGGTGAATTCTACACCCCTGGATATGAGCGGGGACTGCGCTATGACGACCCTGCGTTTGGCATTGAGTGGCCGATCGAAATTACTGTAATTTCCGATAAAGATGCGGCTTGGCCTTTGTTTGAATCTGTTTCTGTAGGAGCAAAATCATGATTATTGTCGATAATGCGCTGAAAGCACGGGCCCAAGCAGGTAATCCAGTCAAGGTGGCGATGATTGGTGCTGGCTTTATGGGTCGGGGGATTGCTAACCAAATCCTCAACTCGGTACCAGGGATGAAGCTGGTGGCGATTTCCAACCGGAGTCTAGATGTCGCGAAGCGGGCGTATGCTGAGGCTGGCGCTGAGGATGTCAAGGTTGTTGATACAGTCTCGGAGTTGGAAGAAGTGATCGCACAAGGGCAGTATGCCGTAACTGAAGATGCGATGTTGCTGTGTAAAGCCAGTGGCATTGACGCGCTGATTGAAGTGACGGGCGCGATTGAGTTTGGGGCCCATGTGGTGATGGAAGCGATCGCCAATCACAAGCACATCATCCTGATGAATGCGGAACTCGATGGCACGGTTGGTCCGATTCTTAAAGTCTATGCTGACCGCGCTGGCGTTATCCTGTCCGCTTGCGATGGCGACCAACCTGGCGTAGAAATGAACCTTTATCGGTTCGTCAAGAGCATCGGTTTGACACCACTACTGTGTGGCAACATCAAAGGCTTACAAGACCCTTACCGCAACCCTACTACCCAAGAAGGGTTTGCCAAGCAGTGGGGTCAAAAAGCTCACATGGTGACCAGTTTTGCCGATGGTAGCAAAATTTCCTTCGAGCAAGCGATCGTTGCTAATGCGACTGGGATGAAGGTCGCCAAGCGCGGTATGTTGGGCTATGACTACAGGGGTCATGTCGATGAGATGACCAAAATGTATGATATCGACCAGCTCAAAGAACTGGGCGGTATTGTTGATTACGTCGTGGGTACCAAACCAGGTCCTGGCGTATTTGTCTTTGCGACTCATGACGACCCCAAGCAACGTCATTACCTGAATTTGTATAAGTTAGGGGAAGGTCCGCTTTACAGCTTCTACACCCCTTATCACCTGTGCCACTTTGAGGTACCCCTATCCGTTGCTCGTGCTGTCCTGTTTGGAGATGCTGTTATGGCACCTCTGGGTGGCCCGCTTGTCGATGTTGTAACGACGGCAAAAATTGACCTCAAGGCAGGAGAAACTCTGGATGGCATCGGCTACTACATGACTTACGGTCAATGTGAAAACTCTGATGTTGTCCAAGCGCAAAACCTGCTACCTATGGGGTTAGCTGAAGGTTGCCGTCTGAAGCGGGATATTCCGAAAGACCACGTCCTCACCTATGATGACGTGGAGTTACCGGAAGGCAGACTTTGTGACAAACTGCGGGCTGAACAAAACGCTTATTTCGCCTCCTCAAAAACTCCAGCTACCGTTAGGTAGATTGTGAATTCGCTTAAACTTCTTCTGTTCCCAATAACGGGTGTGGTTGGGAACAGAAGAAGTTTAAGCGGTAACTGAGGACGGACTCCTAGTTTGTCTCGTTGAAACACACGCAACTAATGGGAACACCGGGACTTTCTCTCCAGAATTGTCCCGGTGTTGCTTTATACAACTACTTACAACCTGCCGTCTCTGAGGTTCCGTAGGGAAAATTGAAAGTTCTGCAACGATTCGTGACCATCTCGATAGCATCTGCAACTATTTCATCAGTCGCTCATCGAGTAGTGCGATGGAGGGAGTCAACCATCGCCTCAAGCCCAGTAAGTGATAAGGATATCGGTTTGCAAACTTTGATAATTTACGCGATCGCTTATTGGCTTGCTTATTAGATTAATTTCTATTGTCACTAAAGCTATTAAGAGAAGCGTTTCTGATTCCTTTCAACCAGTTTATAAGCCATCAATTCTAATTGCTTGTAAAGAGGTTTTGGAGTTAGCCAAAGTACATAGGCGGCTGCAAACGTTAGCAATGTTCGGTGTGGTTCTTCTCTCAGAATCCGCCAATCCTGCTTTACAGCCTGATTGATCTTTTGAACAGCCATTGCTCCATCGCTCAAGGTTACACCTCGACGAGCCGTGTATCTTAAGTAGTAAGCTCTGGCTAAGCTGGCGTAACCTTCGTACAAGTCAGGGTAGTTCATCTGAACCTTCTCAAGAAGCTTTTCAAGGGCGTTATATTGCTTAAGCGCACTAGCAGAGAGTCCTCCAGAGGTAAGGCGGTAGAGTGTGAGCACTTCTGGAACCCCTTCAGTTTTCCAATCAGTTTGAATTGCAATTCGGAGCCAGCACTCCACATCTTCCGCTTGGCGAAAATGCTCGTCGAAGTAAAAATCTTCTACTTGACCATGAAGATTATCCTGAAACCTGATGTTCTCAAATACCTCTCGGCGGAACACGGCAGCAGACCCATTGCCAATTGGATTGCGGCAGAGAATATAAGGTGGCGTAATTCCCTTGATCTTGCGGGGGATTTGGTAAAGCCCCATGTTTTGACCCAACTCGTCAATGAATGCTGAATAGCTGAAACTTACCCCCACTGACGGGGAACTGTTCAGATGCTTGACGTGCTTTTCTAACTTTTCTGGAGTCCATAAGTCATCTGCATCTATAAAAGACAGGTAATCACCCTGAGCCTGACGAATGCCTGTATTCCTAGCTCCAGCCAATCCTCGGTTTGGCTGTTGAACAATTTTTATTCTTGAATCTGTAAACTTACGGCAAATCTCAATGCTTTTATCGGGAGACCCATCATCAACAATAATCACTTCAAAGTTTTCATAGGTTTGAGCCAGCAGTGACTGGATAGTATCTGAAACATACTTCTCAGCATTGTAGACTGGAACAATAACAGAAACTTTTTTCGTATTCATAGGAAAACTCCAGAATGTGCAGGTAATTGTTTTGTTAAATAGCTAACTGGAACAATAACAGAAACTTTCTTCGTATTCACAAAAAAATCTATAATCTATAGGTAATTGTTGGGTTTAATGCCTAAATTGCAAAGATTTGTTTTGTAACCTGTGACAGCTAGGGTCTAGTCAGATCTAT
Organism: Symplocastrum torsivum; assembly: GCF_059505465.1. Classification (NCBI taxonomy): domain Bacteria; kingdom Bacillati; phylum Cyanobacteriota; class Cyanophyceae; order Oscillatoriales; family Microcoleaceae; genus Symplocastrum; species Symplocastrum torsivum. The sequence continues at coordinate 21,113 of NZ_JCACKQ010000075.1, forward strand.
CTCGCCCTGGCGGCAGTGTTGTGGAAGAAATAGGCGTTAGACCAATGCCTAAATACTGGCTATCACCTGATGCAGTGCTTAAGTCGCTGGGGGCTATGCTCCCACTCATTAGCTACCTGATCTAAAATCCCTCCCAAAGCAGCTCCTGCCGCTTTGAGCGTAAGTTGTTCTTCAGCATATTGTCTAGATTGTTTTCTCATCTGCCCCCGCAAGGTATCGTCATGCCAGAGATGATCGATCGCCTCAACTAATGCAGTGAGAGAGTTGGGTCTTACTAACAACCCAGTTTTACCGTGCTGGATGTAATCATCCGGTCCTGGGCGATCAGTTGCAATTAGAGGACAACCAAGGCTCAAAGCCTCGAGCGCTGCAACAGTTCCAGCAATTAACCCCTCTTGCCGGAGAGGAAGCACTGCTAATCGAGCACGCTGAGTTAAGGAGAGAATTTCAGGATTTTTGATGCCAAGGGGGACTTCAACCATAGATGGAATCTCTAATCCTTCTAGGGTCTTTGGTCCTGAAGCAACAATTGTACGCAAACCCAACTTCTTAACGGCTTCAAACAGTAGGGGATAATCCCGAAAGGCTGAGCCAACTGATAGGATAAAAGGCCTCTCAGTATCTTCCTGTTCCGTAATAGGAAGAATTCTCGTTGGCATCGGCACGAATTCAAAGCGATTAATCGGCACTCCCAACCATTGACTATAAACTTCCCGTTCGAGCCTATTGTGGACAATAAAACGATTGACATCCTTGAGTGCGGCGCTCGCTAGCCAGCACTTGTACCCTTTGTAGAGATTGGTATTAAACCACCAGGCAACTAATGGAAACTGGGGACCGAAAAAGCGTTGTTGCAGCCCAATCACACTTGCCAGTTGAGGTAGAATCGTCACCATTCCACCCTGACAGGTTGTCACTGCCCGCCTACTTTGTTCCCATAAATTCAACCATTCCCTATAATCGGTGACAGGAGAAGATCGCTCATGCCAATTGACGTTCTTGCTTCGCCGAGAGAGCAGGCTGTAATTGTGTTTATCTTTAGGCAGATAAGGTAATAACCATTCTCCCTCGGGATTGTTAGACGTTGTGTCTTGATAAGGTGAAACAATATTCCAATGCATTAAAAAAATCTCCCCTTGATTTGATAACAATCCAGAACTTTGGTTTAGAGAAATCTGAAAAGTGTGTAGAGTGCTAACAGGAGCATTCGTTTATCTGGCAACGTCAGAAACCAGCTGTTTTTTCAGGTTCTGCAAGTAAAGATGAAGATTTGAGTAAAACCCTTCTGGAGATAGCCAACGCAACCAGAGTTCTCGACAGGCATACTGTAAATCAACAAATTCTTGAGGAGAGAGGCTGTTGTGAAAATCGAGAACCCTTTCTCCAATGTAAGAAAGATCTTTTTCATCAACCCAAACACAGTATTTTTTCCAGTCAATCAGAGTATCTAGAGGAAGTTTACAGTCGGTGTCGAGAAAAATAGGAATTCGACCGCAGGATAGTACTTCGTAGAAGCGGTTAGAGTAGTTACCAGAGCCACGACAACAGAATGTATAGCCACTGTCGGTCAGATTTTGGACATACTCCATCCGAGCATTACGTTTTTGATCTGGATCTGCTGCATCAAAAAATACTGCGCGATCAAAAATTTTGATCTTTGACTCTATCTCCGGATGATTTGACAGGATGTTGAGAGCTTTGACCCGTAAAGATTCTCCTTTATAAGGAGAGGCTCCCAGTCTGCCCTCCTTGGAAAGCATCATTCCATGATAAACAAGCGTTTTTACCCTTCTATCTAGACTGAGAGGTCTAGCAAAACCGCGAAACCCAACAGTTGGTTTTTGACCTTTTTGCCGAATCGGTAGTTGATTTTCCAAAAACTCTTTGACGAAGTCCTCGCAGAAAAATGGAAAGATTGGGTTGTTGGCAAATTGTGGGAGTGATTGATATACAGACTGACGAAGAACAATGGCGTCTTTGATGGGAATACTCTCATCTGAACATTCACTACCAAAGAATACAACTAGTGGTTTACCTGCCTGATGAACCAGTTCTGCAAACTGAATCGCCAGTTGTTCAGCGTTCTTATCACTAGAACCACGCCACGAGTCCCCTCGAATGCTACGCCAGTCCATGGGTAGGATAGCGATGTCAGCAGCTTCAAGTGGAACCATTTCAAAAAACGATTGTCCAACTTCTACATAACGATTGTATGGACTTATCCATGAGTAAATTTCACCAGAATGTAGATCAGACCAGAATGGGTACAAAATAGAAGTTGGAGCCATTCCTGTAGGAAGAAAATTACGATCTGAAAAGATCTTGAGTTTCATGCTAGAGTTGCTTGCTGAAATAGTTTAAGAGATTTCCCAAGGAAATTTTTAAAAGAGAAATTACCAAATCACTGTGTTAGATTGGAACAATAACAGAAACTTTTTTATATTTACAGGAAAACTCCTGCATGTGCTAGTAATTATTTTGTTTAATGCCTAAATTGCAGAGCTGTTTTGTAACCATTGACAGCTAGGGTCTACTCAGCTCTATCTATAGCGATTCTTGGTTGAGTGAAGTACATCTAACTTCTGCCCTCTGCCTTAAAAGCATCAACCTGTACCTCATCCAAATGCAGACCGCTATAAGCTGGCTGCGTGGTTGTGAAAGGAACATCCTTGAGATTTAGAGGCAAGAGTGTAATCCACACATAAGAAGACCATACATAGGCGGTCATAATATTTTTCTCAGTTGAGTTGCTGAGAATCATAAAGAGTAGAAACAGGATTGGCCAAATTGCTTCAACTGTTCCATTATTTTGAATCAGTTGAATCGATTTCACAATGTTGAACACAAAGCTTAGTAAATAAGGGATTGTGCCAAGCCAACCTACAGCAAGCAGTAATTCCAACAAACCATTGTGGGAATGAGGCACTGCCCAACCAAGGATTCGTGTAACGGTAGCAGATGCACTGTAAGGACTGTACCAAAAGGCTTCATAGCCATAGCCTAACAAGGGGCGTAGGTTGATCATATCCCCAACCGCCTTCCAGATAGCGTCTCGACCTGTTAAGCCCACATCTTTACCCAATACAGCCGTAAGTTCTTCGGCATTGTTTTGTGCGTAGATCGTGAATCCTCCCCACATGAAGATGATAAGGATTAGAACAGGTACGATCACAGTTGAGCGAAACCTGAGAATATTGCAGATGAACAGTGCAGCCGTCATTGTCGCGAAAGCTACCAGTCCCGTTGATGAGCGAGAAGCAACAACCAGGAATAAAGAAATCGCTACAAGTACCACGGCAATCTTCTTGTGCTTACCGTAAACATCTGTGAAGAATAAAGTAAGAAAGAAAACACCTGTTTGAGCCATGTGTGCTCCCAGAGCATTTTTGTGCAAAAAAACACCCCGCCATGAACCCGTATGAGGAGGAAGACTCATCCGTCCGTAACTTGGCAGAAAGAGTCCAAATGCCAAGCTCAGCAGGGCTGTAATGCCTAATCCCCACCCTAAGTTTTGAAGCTGTTGTTTGTAGCTGAAACAGGTAGAAAAATAGGTGGCAAATATTGCTACTGCTGTAACAAGGATGGAACGACGAAAAGTAACGTCTGGAAGGTCAGACCAGATGGTTGAGGCAATGACAAAAAGGAGAAAAACGAAGACAAAAATGCTGTGAGGGTTACTCTTGATGTAGTAGAGCGGTCGCTGCCATCTCAGCAGTAGAAGTAGTAAGGCGATTCCACTAATTCCCATAATGATCGTGGGTTCCATCGAAGCATTTTGTGGTGCGTTCGTGATTACTTGACCACCACTAGCTCCCATTAGTAATAGGTTCAATGGGTTCCCTATTATAAAAGCGAGAGAAAAGCGAACAAACCAAGTTTCAAAAAGATCAAGAAGGCTCAACATAATTACAGCTTTTTAATTTACTGTTCCCGCTTACTTGACTAATGACTTCATCACAGGATTTGCGCTCAATCGGGAAACAAAGTAGGTAGCATAAATTGTGATTGCAATGAGCATTGAGCGCCGTTGCCGTATCATAAGCCCCCAATCTGCCTGAAAAGCTCGATTCACAAAATCTACCCCTAACTCTGGGGGTAATCCTAACCGTAAGGTTTGTCTTGCCAGATATTGGAGCTGGGATGCATAAGCAGAAGCATAGTGTTTGCTAACCAGATCAGGATGTAACTGACGTGCTTTTTCCAGCATTTTTTTCCACCCATCTTCCATGTTTTTCAAGGTAGAAGATAGTCCCGTATTGTGAATTCGATATTGAACTAGAGTCTGATTGATCCCCTCAATTTTGAAGTCACTACAGCTTGCAATTCTGAAGAGCAACTCCATATCCTCAGAGTGGTTAATCGTCTGATCAAACCCTTGCATTTTGTGAAATAGATCACGTCTAATAACTACATTTGAAGTCGTTACAGTTGGATTAGAGTACAAAAATTCTTGAGGTTGAAGCTGAGTCAACTGATTACTTGTTAGCTTATTCATAGAGCTACCATCAGAATTCATAAGCTCCACTCTGGCAAAGCTAACTCCAACTTCCGGATGAGAGTGCATGTATTCAGCATGAACTGCCAACTTGTTGGGCAACCACTTGTCATCAGCATCAAGAAATGCAATTAGTTCTCCTTTTGCTAAAGTGGCTCCTAAGTTCCGTGATGAAGAAACCCCACCGTTTTCCTTCGTTACTAACTGAATTCGACCATCTTGTTGGCAATATCTGTTGACAACGGACTCTGTAGTATCGGTAGAACCATCATTAATAATCAATAGCTCCCAATCTGTATAGGACTGTGCCAGAACCGAGTGAATCGTGTCAGTCAGGTAGTGAGCTGCGTTATAAGCTGGAATGACAACAGATATGGTCGGTTTAGAGTTCATCGGACTTATAGGTTTAGGCATTATTTTCATCAGGTAATCGATTGGCAACGTAGGAATGAAACTATTCGCCTATATGAGGAGTTAGTGGACGAGAGAAAACAAGCCTGGTTGCCCAAACTGTAAATAGAGGTAGACCAATTAGGTGAACTGCCAGGACACATGCTGCAACAACAAAAATGTTAAATTGCACAGCAACTAAGAGCACAATAGAGAAAATGACTGTAAAAATAAGATTCCACAGTAAGCTAAGGTTTCCCTTGTCAACAATTATTAGTAACTGCTCTGCCGCCAATGCAAACGGACGAGGTAGACCAGATAAGCAAATCATGACAATAATCGGGATAGCAATCACCCACTTTTGACCAAACACAATTGGTACGTAGAAATAAGCCAAACTACTTTGTAGCAGAATTAAAGGAACCATCACTGTGCTGATCGTTATCAAACTCTTAAAGTAGTAGCTCCTAAACAAGCTCTCATTGCTACGAACTTTACACAGGTAGGGATACAGGGATGTTGAAATCATTCCTATTGCACTAAGGCTAAGCCCAAGACCAGCACTAAAGGCAAAAAAGTAAGTTCCTAGCTGCTCAACACCCAAAAAGCTACCAACCAGAATGTAGTCCAGGTTGGCTCGCAACTTGTTTAGAAACTCGACGCTAAGTGGATACTTTGCGAAGTGAACAATTTCTCGCCATCCGTTGAGAGTAAATGGTCCTTTAGGTCGCCAAGGCTGATTTCTTCGATAGACAATAAACCAGCTTGCCTGTGACAGAACCTGCGACAGAACAATACTCCAGATACCCATACCCAAAAGAGCAAAACCAATTACCGAGAAGTTGCTAATGAACGAATAAAGTGTGCCAGCAAAGGCAATAACTTTCATGCGATTTTCGCGCTGAATTAGAGCATCCTGAACGGCGTAAAAAGGAACAATCAAATAGGGCAGTGAAACAATACAAAGAGGTAGAAATAGATTAGGATCTTTGGAGTGCCAGGAAATGAGAGCAGCAGCAATGCAATATATTAAAAAGATTGGGATGCAGATCAACCAGTTGAGCCAATAAGCTGTATTAGCTAAACTTTCCAGGTCTTTTTGATCCGCATGAATGAGTTTTGTTGCAACACCTCCTTTGTGTATTAGGATATTACAGAATTCATTCAGGGTAAGCAGAATAGCGAAAACTCCATAGTCTTGAGCGGTAAAGGCACGGGCAAGAACAACGACTGCTCCAAGACGAATTAAACGCTGAATAAATTCCCCTCCGGCTAGCCAACCGAGGCTTTTAACGAGGGTATTATTGGACAGTTGGTTTTTAATCTTGTGCATCAGCATTTAATCAATTTTCCAATACTATTCTTTTGCTTGATTCTGTCTTGGAAACCAGCAAATCCTTGATACAAAGCGTCTAGCGGGATGTGGAGAAAGCTCTAGCCACACCATTTATTAGTATGTGTCTAGAGCTAACATCCTATTTCTTATTTCTGTTTGGTTTTGCCAAGAGCGATCGTTTCATTGATTAAATCTGAAAATTCCAACGAGAGTAACGTTATCAATGAAAGGAGCATTTAACTCGGTGCCACTACCGTAAAGTTCAAAATACTGGGCGCAACTTGGAACGGGTGTTAAAAAAGACGGTGAGAGGAATTTGTGTCCATGTTGTTGCTAAATGACCATTCATACGCTGTGTGTATGAATGGTGTCAGCACTTTGGCATTGTCTGCTGATATTTGAACAGACCACTGTCCAGCCCATTTAGAACTTACATAATGTGTATGGTGATTTCATCTATTTATTTCTCACTCAAGAATAATGTTATTATAGGTAAGGTCAGGATAAATTTTTGAGTTGGTTCATGAAGAATGGTTAAAGATGAGCCAAATCATACTGACTATCCACAATTAGTTGGTAAATGCAGAATCGCATTCAAATTCTTGAGACACCCAAGGTCGTTCCTCAACTGGCAAACATCGGTTCTATGCTTGAGTCTGCCAGAAGTGCAGCAGGGGAAATTGTGCAGAGCACTGTTAGCCCAACAGAAAGTGTTGTTTGAACAGTGGTATCGAGTTTGGGATGGTACCCTCAGTTGGAATGAGGACATTACCATTGTTGCAACGATTCAGCAACAGGTGTATACTCTGCTGAGCAAAGGAGCCGGACATGAAATCCGTGCCCAACAGAAAACGCCTTTGGCGAAAATGGTACGCACCTGTCAGGAATTGCACAAAGTTGAAGTGACCTTGTGGACGAGTGGGATCACCAAGTGCATTAAACTGACTAACACTGCCGCAGCACGGACAATGTGTCCAATTGTATTGTTCGGCTAGTGTGTAAACACCACTAACAACCAACGTTCTTAGCACAGGGTTCTGTATGGATCTTCAAAAATACCAAGAAGACATTGACGTCGGCAAGTATTGGCTCATCTTGAAGCGTCATTGGTTACCTGCGGGCAGCGTTTTCCTAGCAGTCTTGTTATTAACAGGGGTATACATGGGTCTACGGAAGCCTGTGTACGAAGCGGAGGGAAAAATTCTCTTTAGAAAAAGAGATACCGCTTCTGCGCTTCTATCAGAGGAAAAAGAAAAAGTAGGTGAGTTAGAGGCTCTTAGTCAACAGACTACTCCAGTAGACACAGAAGCAGAAGTTGTTCGCTCAACCCCTCTGCTTCAACAAACAATTGCTGCTCTCAAGCTTAAAGATGAAGATGGAAAACCTTTGCCGTATCGAGATTTCCAGAAGAAGCTAACGGTTAAAGCCGTTACTGGAACAGACGTTTTAGCTATCTCTTACCAAAGTAAAGAGCCTGAAGAGGCTGCCGCTGTCGTCAACAAGCTAATTGAATTTTATTTACAGAGCAACATTCAAGTTCACCGGACTCAAGCCGCTGTGGCGCGTGAGTTTGTTTCCAAGGAATTACCAAAAACTGAAGAAAAACTTCTTCAAGCCGAAAAGAATCTACGTGACTTCAAAGAGAAGAACGGTGTTGTTGCCCTGGAAAATGAGGCAGCATCTGCTGTAGAGTCAATTACCTTATTGAATAATCAAATTGCAACTGCTAATGCTGAATTAGCAACTACAAATGCTCAGCTCAGTAATTTGCAGGAAAAGATAGGACTGAGTCCTGAGGTAGCAGCAAGTTTGAATGCTTTAAGTCAATCATCTGGTGTACAGGAAGCATTGGTTGATTTGCAGAAGGTAGAGTCTGAGCTAGCTGTTCAACGCTCTCGTTACCTGGATGACAATCCAGCGGTCGTTAACTTAAAGCAACGGCAGACATTTTTAAGGGGAGTTGTTCAAGAGCGAATATCACAAGTTCTTCGTAATGGTCAGGCAGTTCCTGGAGGCAGCTTACAGTTAGGAGCATCAGAGCAAAAACTAATTGACGACTATATCAATGCTGGAATTCAGCGTTCAGGATTGATTAATCAAATAAATTCGTTAGTTCAAACTCAATCCGTTTATCGTCAACGAGCGGGTGTCATCCCTAGACTCGAACAGGTTCAGAGTGACCTTGAACGCCAGGTTGAAACGGCAAAGGCAAATTATGAGATTTTGGTTAAGCGACTACAGGAAGCTCAGATTGCAGAGAATCAAAACATCGGTAATGCTCGTGTTGTCGCCAAGGCTACTGTTCCGGATAAGCCAATTGCTTCCAAGAACAAACTCATTTTAGGCGGAGGAGTTGTTGTCGCAAGTTTGTTATATGTTCTGATTGCGTTCACTTTGGATTTAAGAGATCCATCACTGAAGACAATCAAGGAAATTCGTGAAGTGTTGAATTACCCCTGGCTGGGTATGATTCCTCTGGTCAAGAGAAACAAGAAAAAACAAAACTTTGCTGTTCGGGAGGCTGAATCTTCAAGTCCAGCCTTGCCTGTTAGAGAAACCCCTCATTCACTTGCGAGTGAAGCTTACCGAATGCTTCAGTCAAACTTGAAATTTCTCAAGCCCGATCAAGTGCTGAAGACCATTGTTGTAACAAGCTCAGTTTCTAAGGAAGGCAAATCTACAGTTTCTGCTAATTTGGCGCTTACCCTTTCTCAAATGGGGCATAAGGTTCTGCTAGTAGATGCAGATCTTCATCACCCGGTGCAACATCATATCTGGCACCTTACTAACGTAGCTGGACTCAGTGATATTATTGTCAACCAGGTAGAACTTAAAGAAGCGATTAAAGAAGTTGAACACAACCTTAGTGTTCTTCCATCGGGTTCTATTCCACCCAACCCACTGGCTTTGATTGATTCCAATCGCATGAGAGCATTAGTCCAGAACTTATCTGCAAAATACGATTTTGTCATTTTTGATACGCCACCTCTTATTTTGGTCTCTGACGTTTTGACCTTAAGTAAGATGACAAGCGGTATCTTGCTCGTCGCTCATCCCCATAAAATTGATGGCTCTACTGCTAAGGCGGCAAGAGAGTTACTGGCACAATCTGAGCAGGAGGTCTTAGGTTTAGTCATCAATGGTGTAGTTGCTGAGTACGAACCTGACAGTTACCCTCGTCATGTAAAGGTTTATCACAAAGATTCCTCGCCTGCGCTTAGTCGGATCTGAAAAATAGAAGTTCAAGCGCTCGCCTGAGCCTGAAGCAAGGGACGTTGTGGAAGTTGAGCATCAAGGATTTGGCGGATTAACCAACGCCAAAAATCCCTAACCCAGTTGAGTTAGGGATTTTTGGCATTTTTTCTCAAACAACTTTAGTTTAAGGTAGACAATTGGTGGTTTGCCGTTGGGCTGTAGGCGATCGCTTTGAGTTGTAAGTTCCTGTGTTGTAATTAAAGGAACCGTAAAGTTGCTGAGAGAGAAAATTGAAGAGACAGTAAAGCTGCTCGTTTTTACTTGCAAGATAACCGCCTGGCTTCTTAATATTCTAAATAGCGGTTTAATGATGTAGATAGTTTCACCAACTTGAGTTAGGAATTTCACCTATAAAAAGTTGTCAAATTACACCAAAGTAGGACTAAGCCAGATGCGCCAAGTAAAATTATTAAATGTAGCTATCGATAATTTGTCTCGGCTAGAGTTTCTCGAAAAGTGCAAGAGTGGAATTGTCTTTACGCCCAACGTAGATCATCTGATGAAGCTACAGGATGATCCTGATTTTTATCGTGCTTATAACGCAGCGACTTACAAGTTGTGTGACAGCAAAATTTTATTTTTCGTTTCTAAGTTTTTAGGGTCACCAGTTAAAGAAAAAATTTCAGGCTCTGACCTTTTCCCCGCTTTCTATGAGTACCATAAAGATAACGAAGACATCAAAATATTTCTTTTAGGCGCTCGCGAAGGAGTAGCCAGTTCTGCTCAACAAAAGATTAATTCTAAAATTGGTAGAGATATCATAATCGGTACGCACTCTCCCTCGTTTGGGTTTGAGAAAGATGAACAAGAATGCTTGAAGATGGTTGAAATGATTAACCAGTCTGGAGCTACAGTTCTCGCGGTAGGAGTAGGTGCGCCAAAACAAGAAAATTTCATCTTGAAGTACAAAGATAAGTTGCCAAACATCAAGATTTTCTTAGCTATTGGTGCAACTATCGATTTTGAAGCTGGCAATATCAAGAGAGCGCCCAAGTGGGTCAGTGAACTTGGGATGGAGTGGCTGTATCGCTTAGTCGCAGAACCAAAGCGGTTGTGGAAGCGGTATTTAGTACATGGTCCTGGCTTCTTCTGGCTGGTCTTCAAACAAAAGATCAATTTTTATGCAGACCCCTTCAATACGACTTATTCTGCACATACTGGGAGCGTTCCTCGTGAACAGATGATTGAGACGATTGAGTAGTTCTCTACGGGATTCTAACAATAAAAAGGGAAAGGAGGTATTGACTCCCTTCCCTTTTTATTTTTCTATGCTTATCAACCCGGTTAATTAGGGCTTGCTGCACAAAGCCGAAACCCTTAGCCATCAATAGTTTAAGCGG
>NZ_JCACKQ010000076.1:0-31008 GCF_059505465.1 Symplocastrum torsivum
TAAGTATATTGTCTCATTGACAACAATTACTTTGCCTTAACTTGTCACGAATGCATCTCCTCTATCTCCCTTAATACATCAGCCTTTCAACCCGTTTTAACGGGTTCTAGCTTTCAGCCCGTTCGCGTTCGCGAAGCGTTCTCGAAGAGTACTTTAGTTCAGGGCTTAAGACAGTGCCATTCTACTTAAGCGTGAACCCACCATCGACAACTAAGACTTCACCCGTTACTGCATTTGCTCCGACAAGATAAATAAATGCTTCACCAATTTCGGTATCGCTAATAAATCGCTTGATGAGAGTTTCTTCAATAAACTCATTTGTCATTTCTTTGGGCATAGCTTCATGATTTGGCGTGTAAACAAATCCGGGAGCAACGGCATTAACGGTGATGTTTTGGGCAACTTCCTTGGTAAGAGTTTTCGTGAAATTAATTACAGCCGCTTTTGCCGCTGAATAAGCCATGACACCTTGCCGCCCTGTATGTTCTATTCCTCGAATGGAAGCCGTATTAATAATCTTTCCTGAACCTTTGCACCGCTTGAATTTGACTTGAAGTTCACAGCAATCTTAGTGTTTTCTCTAGCAAATCGGAGCGCGATCGCTTTCCCAATTCCACTTGAGGAACCAGTAATAATGACAATTTTTTCTTGAAACTTCATAAAAGCCTGCGGGGTCTTGGTGGCAGGTGCTAGGTGTTAGGTGGTAGGGCGAAAAGGCAATGCATAAGGAACCCAAAACCCTAATTTTTTACGTCTTGTTGTCATAGTGCTGACCTGTATGTACCAACTGCCAGTCAATTTCTGGATAGTGCCTGAGTTGTCGCAAGATCGGCGCGATTTTCATAAAATTCGGACGCGCACCCACAACATTTAAAATTTTCATCCGCTGTTTTACATTAAAGATGCATTCCCTTGTGAACATATTGGCTTGAGTTTGTATCAAGTTCAGCTAAATAATTCACGTTATTTACAATCCTGAATCATTTATCAGGAGTTAGGGCTAGCGCAGTCAGTTACAACGAACACAAACAACTGATAACAGACGAAAAACGAAAATTTAATATACGAAGCGAACCCACTAACCTAACATAACTATTGAATAACCCAGTTTACCTGTGTTACCTACCATCATCACTAGCAAGAAACTGCCTTGAGTCGATTTGCTCCAAGCGTTTTTTTGTCGTAGCTGACTCGGTTTAGTAGATGAGTCTAATTGAAAGTTAGCGGTGAGGGATGAGGGGTGGAATCTAGAAGACAAGGGAGAAAAAGCTCCTGATTTCGTTTATTTGATCGTCCGTATTCAGCCTTTTTTGGCACTCCCCCTTTTAGAAAAAGGGGGATTCTTGGGTCAAAAGGGAGCTATTGCTTAACCCCTCGCCAAGCATCTTGACCGTATGTCCTACGGCTGCAAGTCCACGCTGCATCACTATTTGAGCGGCGGCAACGTCTCTATCAGTTGTGTATTTACATTCACTGCAATGATGAATCCGATCACTCAACTCTTTCTTACCCGTGTGATGGTTGCAATTAGGGCAAGTTTGACTGGTTCCATTCGGATTCACTTTGGCAAAGTACACACCACGCTTCCAGCACACCCACTCAAGAATTGAGAAGAACTCTCCAAAACCTGCGTCCAAAGTATGTTTTGAGAACATTCCCTTAGCCCAAGCGATGACGTTTAAGTCTTCAGCAAATATCATTCCAACCCCGTCACATAATTGATGCGCCAATTTGAAATGAAAGTATGAGCGAGAGTCGTGAATGTGTTCGTGCAGTCTCGCTACTTTGGCTTGAGCTTTGCGCCAATTGTTTGAACCTTTAACTTTGTGACTTGCTCGTTGTTGCAGCAATCGCAGCTTGCGTTGGAGTTCCACAAAAAACCGAGGTCTAACAATCTGCTCTCCCGTTGAGGTAGCAAGAAAACTCTTTAACCCCAAATCAATACCAACAGCTTGACCGTGTGGCATGACATGAGGTACGTTTATATCCGCTTGAAGCGTGAGCATGACATACCAACCGGATGCCCGTTTCACCACTTGAGCTTGCTTAAGAGCAAACCCATCAGGGATAGGGCGTGACATCAGCATTTTGACCCAACCCACACCAGGAAGTTTAACTTTATTTCCTTGGATTGGGTTGATTCCCAACTGAGGAAACAATAGTGAGCGCATTCTCCCCTGTTTCTTGAACCGAGGAAAACCACGTCCTGTTTCCCACATCCCAATAAATGCTTTCTCCACCCTTCTCAATACCTGTTGCAGCATTTGTGAGTGTGCCGCTTTCAAGTCAGGGTTAGATTTTCTGGCTTGAGTTAAAGCCTTGCATTGAGATGCAAATGTTGGTCTAGGCGCATCAGCCGAAATGACATACTCGCTTTTTAGACTACAAGCGTCTATCCTGCATGATCTTGACTGATACCAATCCTTGCGCTCAGCTAACGCAAAATTCCAGACTCTACGAGCGGTTTCTCGCCATGCCTCATAAGTCTGGGATTGTTGGTGCGTTGGCTTTAAGCGGTAGGTATAAGTTAGATTTAGCATATATCTATTGTATCTTAAAAACAGTTAATCTGTTTTTAAGACTGAATTTATTCAGTCATTCGCTTATATCCCCCTGTTGAAACGAGGGGGCTTTACACATCACGACTCGTAAAAAACCTACCCTTGTGAGGGTCTCCAATCCCCAACCCCCAGTGATGAAAAAGTTGACCGATCAGCCTAAAGATGCAATTGTTGTTAAGATCGTGGGCTAATGTTGGTATGATGGTGGGTTACAATCGCTGAAATTCGCCCAATCCGGCATTGCTCCAGCAACCATTCAAGGAGAATTTATCGTTGACTCGTCGCTACCTATTTACCTCAGAATCAGTTACCGAAGGTCATCCCGACAAAATCTGCGATCAGATTTCTGACACGATCTTGGATGCCCTCCTGTCTCAAGACGAACGTAGTCGTGTTGCCGCAGAAGTTGTTGTCAATACTGGCTTGCTGCTAATTACCGGCGAAATCACCTCCAAAGCTCAGGTTAATTTCGTAGATTTGGCACGTAAGAAGATCGCTGAAATTGGTTACACCGATACCGATAATGGCTTCTCTGCCAATAGTTGTTCTGTCTTGGTGGCTTTAGATGAGCAATCTCCTGATATTGCCCAAGGAGTCACGACAGCCCAAGAAAGCCGGGAGGAGATGAGTGAAGATGAATTAGATGCGATCGGTGCTGGCGACCAAGGTTTGATGTTTGGTTTTGCCTGCAACGAAACACCAGAAATGATGCCTTTGCCGATTAGTTTGGCGCATCGAGTCTCTCGACGTCTAACTGCCGTGCGTAAAGCAGGACAACTGCCTTACCTGCGTCCCGATGGCAAAACGCAAGTTACCGTAGCCTATGAAGACGGACGCCCTGTCGGGATCGACACAATCCTGATTTCCACCCAGCATACAGCCACGATTGACAACATTACCGATGAGGTAGCCGTTCAAGAAAAAATTAAAGAAGACCTGTGGGCAGCGGTTGTAGAACCCGTTTTCTCAGAAATAGATATCAAGCCAGACGACGAGACTCGCTTCCTTGTCAACCCCACGGGCAAATTTGTGATTGGTGGTCCTCAGGGAGATGCTGGATTGACGGGTCGCAAAATTATTGTTGACACTTATGGCGGCTATTCCCGTCATGGTGGTGGTGCCTTTTCTGGAAAAGACCCCACGAAAGTAGACCGTAGTGCAGCTTATGCGGCTCGTTATGTTGCCAAAAACATTGTTGCCGCAGGTCTGGCTGATAAGTGCGAAGTTCAGCTAAGCTATGCGATCGGTGTCGCTCGACCTGTCAGCATGATGATTGAAACCTTTGGCACTGCCAAGGTAGAAGAGGAGCGCTTGCTGGAGTTGGTGAAGCAGCATTTTGAACTGCGTCCTGCTGGAATTATCCAAGCCTTTAACCTACGCAAACTGCCATCACTGCGTGGTGGTCGCTTCTATCAAGATGTTGCAGCTTATGGTCACTTTGGACGCCCAGACCTAGAGTTACCTTGGGAGCAAACTGATAAGGCTACGGTGTTGAGAGACGCACTGACTCAGCAGCTTTCCGTTTCAATGGGATAAGTTCTCTTGTACGCCCCTTGTCTGAAAATAGGCAGGGGGAGGCAAGGGAAGCAGGAGAGATAATTTTTCTCATCCTTTGTTGTCCCACCAGGTATGGAGTTTAGGATGCAGACCTGGAAGCAACGGGCTAGGCAGCTTAAAGAAGAAACATACGCCATCTACATTGCCTGTAAAGACTCAAGGGTACCCTGGTATGCAAGAGTTTTTGCAGGTATTGTTGTGGGTTATGCTCTGAGTCCGATTGATTTAATTCCGGATGTGATTCCAATTCTTGGTTATTTAGATGACCTGGTTTTGGTGCCGTTGGGAATAGTTCTGGTACTAAAAATGATTCCCCCAGCGGTTTTAGCGGAGTGCCGTACCAAGGCTAAGGCGGCGCTGGCTGAAGATAAACCCAAAAGCTGGATGGCAGCCTTTGTGATTGTCGCTATTTGGTTGGTTTTGGGGATTTTAGGTGTGATTTGGCTAGGACGCATCCTGTAAGATTCAAGGGATTGGGGATTGAACCCGCTTTGAAAATCCTAGTGAAGCGCGGTTGAAATAACTGATCTGCGAGAATGCCCCTATCTCCCCATCATCCGGCGAAGTGGCTTCAAACCCACTTTCCGCACCCTGAAGTGTCACACTACGAATTTTGGCTTTTTGGGGATTTTGGTTTTGCGATCGCAAAACGGATTTTCCAGTTCTTTGTATAAAAAGTGACCCCATCAGGTCGCTAAATTCCGCAAAAACCGATTGTGACAGTAGCGGGTGCGGAATGTGGGTTAGAAACTTTTGCCGTGATGCACTAGGGTTGCCTAATGGGAATGTAGATAAAGAATGCTGAACCCAGGTCAGGTGCTGAAATACACTCCAATTGTCCGCCGTGTTTTTCGACCACAATCTTGTAGCTAATGGACATCCCTAAACCTGTACCCTGACCAACAGGTTTAGTTGTAAAGAACGGATCGAATATCCTACGGCTTACATCAGGTGTCATACCACACCCGTTATCACTAATTAGAATGATTAATTGATTGCGGTCAGTTAAAACTCCTGTACAAATCGAAATGCGACCAGGACGGTTTTTGATATCTTCAACCGACTGATTTTTGTTGTACTCATCTATTGCGTCAATTGCATTACTCAGGATATTCATAAATACCTGATTAAGTTGTCCAGGGTAACACTGTACTGTCGGGAGGTTGCCGTAGTCTTTAGTGACTTCAATGTCTGGAACTTCTAATTCTTTGGCTTTGAGGCGATGAGAGAGAATCATCAGGGTATTATCAAGACCCTCGTGAATGTCTACCCATTTCATGTCGGCTTCATCTAGCCGCGAAAAGTTCCGTAAACTGAGGATAATTTGGGAAATGCGATCGGCTCCTAGTTTCATCGATGAAAGAATTTTGGGCAGGTCTTCCTTGATGAAATCAAGTTCAATTGCCTCTGTTTCAGCTTGAATGGCTGCTGCTGGATCGGGATGGTATTTTTGATAGAGTTGAATCAGGTTGAGCAACTCTTCGGTATATTGGTTGACGTAGGTGAGATTACCGTAGATGAAGTTGATGGGGTTGTTAATCTCATGAGCCAGTCCCCCAACCATTTGCCCTAAAGAAGACATTTTTTCGCTTTGAACCAGTTGGGCTTGGGTTTCTTGGAGTGCATCCAAAGCTTGTTCCAATTCGGCCGCTTGCTCTTGGGCTTTAACGGTAGCTGTGCGACTTTGATGCAAGAGTTGGGCTTGGTCAATTGCGATCGCAAGTTGATCTGCAACCGCTTGCAAGAGTTCCACTTCAGAGTCACGCCAAGGACGAGCACCGCTAGAGTGACCACAGCTAACTACACCAATTTCCCCAGATGTTGTATGAATTGGTAGTGCCAACATCGCTGTGTAACCCACACTAAAAAAGAACCTTCGCTCTATTGGATTACTTAAAGCCCTAGCATTGTCTACACGAGTGATTTCCTTGTCGAAAGCCCTCGCTGTCAAAGGACCAAACGTTGTAATAGAGATGCGGTGCCCAATTAGGCTAACCAAGTCTTCTGTCTTGGCTTCTTGAATCACCTCCCAACAAGGAGGAACATCATCAGGTCGATACCAAAGGAAGAAGCAGCGATCAATCTGCAATAGATTACGGATTTCATGAACAGCGGTTTCTAGGATGGTATTGAGGTCAAGGGAACGACGAATCTGGCTCGAAAGTTGGTTAAGCAGTGCCTCCCTCTGGGCAAATTCTCGAAATCTCGCTTCTGATTGCCGTAGTTCCTCCTCTGACTGCTGGCGCTCAAGCATCGCTCCCAACCACTGCGCCATCAGCTTCAACAGCTCTTTTTCTTCAACTGTAAATGGGTGATGACGTGCCTGAAGGCTGAAAAAGCTCAAGGTGCCATAAACGTTACCATCCACAATGACTGGCATCCCTATATAGGCTTCGATTCGGCTGGCACTGTAAGCGGGGAAGCGACACCAGCGAGACGTTCCCGCCGATTCAAAAGCAATGGGTTCTTTTGCTCCCAAGGTCACACGGCAATACGTCTGCTCCAGATTCCAGATATTACCTTTGGTAAGTGGGAAGTTGGATTTGGGTGGAACTTGAGCAGCAATCACTTCATAGAGAGCATTTTCCACTCGACCTAAAGCGCCCATCTCCAGACCAAACCGACGGCATCCTAGTGCCAACAGTCCTTGCAAGCGTCGCTCAAAGCTGAGTTTTCGGGCTGAGCTTATCTTGTACAAGGAACGAAGGGCTGCTTCTGTGCGCTTACGCTCGGTGATGTCGCGGTTAACACCCATCGTGGCAATCGTTCGATCTTGCTCATCTTGCAGCAGTACAACAACTGTTTCGCAGATTCCTTCACTTCCGTCTTTCCGGATAAAGTGAATCTCGCCCCGCCAGCTTCCCTGCTTGGCTATATTATCTAAGATCTTTGGGGTCAGCGTTGCTGCTTCAAAGAGTCTGTGCAAAATTCCAGGAGTCTTACCCAAAACCTCAGACTTGGAATAACCAAACATTCTTTCGGCGGCTGGGTTCCAGTCAATGATGCGACCTTTTAAATCAGTGATGATAATGCCGTCATAGATGGTTTGAAATGTCAGTGCTTGCTGACGTAGCATTGCCTGTGTCTGCTTGCGCTCGGTGATATCATTTCCGGTGCTGATAATATACTCAACCGTACCCTCATTAGTGACTAGAGCCGTGCTTGACCAGGCGACGCGGCAACGTTTCCCATCCTTCGTTACCCAGTAGCTTTTGTATTGGCACTCTGAAGAACTACCAGCTTTGAGATTCTCGCAAACGGCTTTGAATGGCTCCACCTCTTCCGGAATTAAAAACAGTTCCCAATGTCTACCCCTAACCTCATTGAACGAGTAACCTGTTGTTTGTTCGCAAGCCTTGTTAAAAGCAACGATTCGTCCCTCTCGATCAAGTGTCACCATCAAGGCATTGACTGTATTAAGTTCGGTAAAGACGGGTTCTAGTTCTTTGTTCGATTTCCACTTGGGTTCTGTAGTCTCAGTCCCCGATACTCTCATGTAATCTAGGCTTTTATTTATATTTTGGGTAGAAACTTGGTATCAAAAACCCTCTAAAAAATCGGAACTCTGTTGCCAACGTTAGAGAGTAACAAAGTATACTTGATGATTTTAATAAATCTAATTAATAAGAAAATGCGAAAGCTAATAAATTTTAATAATACTAAAAGCAGCTTAAGATAATCAACTTAAAGTAGCAGGATTGCTAAGATACCATAGGTTTACATTCCCGACTTCTTTAAGAAGTCGGGAATCTCGCCTTACTAAAAAAGCTGATAGCTGACAGCTTTCTGCTATAAGTTGGGGGAAACAAGCCTTAGTCAGGAAATTGAAGTTTCTGCCAAACTTCCCAAACTTCACATCTAAACTCTTCGGGAAGTTTCATAAATTCAATAACTACCTCTGCCCAGTTATATGCAGTTCCAAGCAAAGTAGCCCACTGTTTTGCGCTTTCTTTAATTTGGTCTAAATCTGAGTGTTGATATTGTAGATAAATACCCTGGCAACCACAATTCTGAAAAGAATATTTTTTATTTAAGGAATCTACTAGTATTTCCGTTGTTAATTCAGAATTCATTAAGGACTCTACCTAGATATAAAGTATAATATTTTGACGTAAGAACTACAACAAATGTATTGACTCTTCTGAATCTGAGCTTAACTGTTACTTTTTGCCCCTAAGTCAGTCTAAAGAAGTAGATTACTGTAAAGCCAGTGCGTATTCAGAGATAACAGGACTTACGTGACTAGCCACTTACGGTCTAAAGAAGTTGTTTGATAAGTAATGGCAAGACAATCAGCTAATCCATTGCAGAAACTGGTACCAGGTTAGGGAAAGGTAGGAAGTGCGATCGCTATAGTGCCGAGTATTTCCGTCTACTAGCAAGAGGACAAAGGAGAGATCAGCTATGCTTGCGATCGCCAATCTGCTGACTCCTCTGTATCCTGCTTGACTGCTGGATTGGGAGAAACGATAAGAACCCTACGCCCAATCTGATCTACTAGCTCACTTTTAGAACTTAGCCCCAACTCTTGCGCGATCTCTTCAAGTCCACGCGCACCCGTAGGTGTAACCGTCAGATTAAGACTTTTCTTTAATTCATCGTGATAAACGGGTTCCCCCCTCATCCGTTTTTTACCTTTTGGCATATCAGCTATTAATATACGCGCATATTCTATTATAGCGCCTGCCATGCATTGCCATGCATTGCCATGCATTGCCATGCTACAATATCGACGTGACAAATCATAGAAGAGCAAGTGGCAATGGGTAGTAATGTACGCGAAAAAACTCTAATGGACGAGAAAGAAATTATTTGGATACAAGACCCAAATAATTTTCCTTGGGTTAGGGAAGCAGAGACTGACTTTTGTCAAAGGCAGGGGATTTCAATGTCCAGAAAATCAGACTTGGAAGCAGGAGAGACGATACTTATCGGATATGCAGATTTGGAAGAGGATGCTCCACCTGCATTTACTGAAGCTGGACATGAATACTTCTTTAGGCGGGTGTTCACTATATGCAAAGGTGATTTTGAAGCTTATGGAGATAAAGACTGCCCAACAGAAGCGGTAGAGCCTTCAACTATTTATCCCAAAGTAAAGGGGAGTTCTCCTAAAAGAAAAGCACAAATTGCAGTCAGGCTGCCTATAATACTCTTTAAAAAACTCAATGCTCATATTCAAACAACTGGAATCTCACAAACACAAGTAGTCATTTCTGCTCTAGCAAAATACTTAGATACTCCTGAAGAAATTTCTTTGCCTGAAAGAGTTCTCAATTTAGAAAAACGAGTTGCTGCTTTAGAGGCTAAGGATTAAGGGATGAGGAGCTGACGTATAGGTCTAACTGTTAATCGTATCGCTTATTAAAGTTGTCAGTTAGACAAAAAAGCGATCGCACCTTTAATATAAGCTGTGCGATCGCCTAATTTTACTAACAGAAATAAACTTACTTCACGATTCCCAAAACAGGCATTAATTTGGATTCTGCAACGTTAGGAACTAAAAATCCTTCCGCATAAATCTGGGGATTCATTTCTGCAATTTGTGTATAAGATTGGCGAACCTGAGCATTCACTGCAACAGTTTTTACGTCGTACATTTGCATAGCCATCTTGGGATATACGCCAATCCCGATAATCAGCAGCAGAAAGCACAGAGCAATAAACACTTCACGAGGTCTGGCATCGCTAAATTTTGCATCGACAGGCAAGACACAGTTTGTACCGAAGCAAACCGCCTCCTGATTTCCCTGATTCTTCAAGTCTGCATCAGTAATATCGCACACAGGTGCAATGTCACAGCTAGGT
This sequence comes from Symplocastrum torsivum, assembly GCF_059505465.1. Classification (NCBI taxonomy): domain Bacteria; kingdom Bacillati; phylum Cyanobacteriota; class Cyanophyceae; order Oscillatoriales; family Microcoleaceae; genus Symplocastrum; species Symplocastrum torsivum. Next base: position 9,927 of record NZ_JCACKQ010000076.1, read on the forward strand.
ACTGCACCAGAGTTGTAAAATACCTCTCGCAACATGGAAAGCAGATAAATCGGCGTGAGGATGACTCCTACTGCCGCTAGGAAGACTGTTACGGTGCGGAAGCTTGAGCTGTAAATGTCGCTAGTCGTCACACCGACGAAAACCGAGAGTTCGCTAGCAAAGCCGCTCATCCCCGGCAGGCCCAATGATGCCATCACACCGATTGTAAACAGGGCAAACACGGTAGGCATTGCCTGACCAATCCCGCCCATTTCTTTCATCGCCATCGTGTGAGTGCGATCATAAGTCACCCCAGCTAAAAAGAATAGTAATGAAGCAATTAAACCGTGGGAAATCATTTGCAGCATTGCGCCGTTGATACCCAAGTCAGTAAACGACGCAATCCCCAATAGGACAAATCCCATGTGAGAAACCGACGAATACGCTAGGCGACGCTTCATGTTGGACTGGGCAAAGGAGTTAAACGCACCGTAGATAATATTGACAACGCCCAGAATCGCTAAAACAGGTGCAAAGTAAATATGTGCATCAGCAAGAAGTCCTAAATTTAGGCGAATCAACCCGTATCCACCCATCTTCAGCAGTACGCCCGCTAGTACCATTGATACGGGAGAGGATGCCTCGCCGTGTGCATCCGGTAGCCAGGTATGAAGAGGGAAAACAGCTAGCTTGACACCAAAGGCAACTAGTAATCCCGCATAAAGCAGCAGTTCTAAAGCAAGTGGGTAATCCTTCAAGCCCAGTTCAACCATATCGAAGGTCACATTATCGCCGTAGAATGCCATTGCCAGACCAGCAACCAAAATAAAGATAGAAGCGGCGGCAGTATAAAGTAAGAACTTCATCGCGGCGTACTGACGCTTCTGACCCCCCCAAATCGAGACGAGTAGGTAGACGGGAATCAGTTCTACTTCCCACATAATGAACAGCAGCAGTATGTCTTGCGCCACGAATACCCCAATCTGTGCGGAATACAGCACAAGCATCAGGCAATAGAAGAGGCGAGGTTTGAGATCGACTTGCCACGCTGCAAATATTGAGAGTGTCGTCACTAGTCCTGCCAGAAGCACAAGCGGGGCTGAAACTCCATCGATTGAAACTGCCCAGTTTAGACCTAACTGAGGCACCCAGGCATATTGCTCCACGAGTTGAAAAGTAGCGCTGCTCGGATCGTAATGCTTCCAAAAGACGTAGCACATCAAGACAAAATCGATGATACCCACACCTAGTGCATACCACCGCACGCGCTTGCCGTCTTTATCAGGCACAAAAGGGATAAGCAGTGCAGCAACGAGTGGCAGTAGGACAATTGTGGTAAGCCAGGGAAATTGATCCGCTATCATGGCACTAGGAAAAAATACTTATTTCTGTATGTGATTATCTTATTAAACTTTGTAAACCTTTATTCATAAAAATTTTCCCTAGATCAATATAGGCATCTCTATAGGTAAAGGTTGAGGCTCTCTCAGACGCTTCTGAATTTGCTTGCGTAAGACTCTTAACGGTTGACTGTTAAATAGAAGGGACTTACAGTTAACAGTCAACAAGAACCAATAGAATATCTAAGTTGAATGCGTGATAGCTTAATACTCAGTAGTCAGAGGTTCCCTGTTATTGTGCAACTAATACCTGATAGCAGACTTCAAAACTACAGCTAATTATTCACCAGCTCGATCAACCACCACTAGCTGCCAACCCGTGATGAGCGAAAAAAGTGACAAGACAGGTCTTAAAAAAAACCTAGCTAGTCTGTCCGGGGGACTTTCCACTGGACTAAAGGTTTGGTTGTTTTTTCTATTCTGCTTTTACTTTCTGAAATACTCTGTGCCATTAAGCATCCTGCTGGGTGCAGTTGGGGGGTTGGCAAGTACAGTGATGGTTGCCTGGTGGAAAAGCAAAGATGAACCTAGCGCCTCAAAGCGAGACAATGTAGAGCCGGGAGAGGACTCAGAGGACGATTCCAGCCATTTGAGTGGAATACGTTTAGCTAGGCAGCGGCGAAGAAATAGAGGAAAGACGCGATCGCCAAGTTTACTCAAACCTCTGAGTGGTTTTTTTGAAAAGAGCAATAAGCGAACTCAGAAGCGACGTCGTCGAGTCATCAAATCCCATGAGGATTCTTACGAGGAGTAAGTCTAGGGTTTCATCTGTTCATCACAGCATTATTAGCCGCGTCAACCATAAGTCAAGGATGACCGCTTGGTTATTTGTTGTTGGTTGTTTGTAAAACAATACTAATAACAAACAACTAATAACAAACACCTCAAATCACGTCCAAAAAAACTGACCAAAAGGAGCTTTCGTTATGGCTACCGCAAAAGTAGGCATCAATGGATTCGGTCGCATTGGGCGACTCGTTTTTCGCGCCGGACTCAATAACCCCAATATTCAGTTTGTCTGCATTAATGACTTAGTTGCTCCAGACAATATCGCTTATTTGCTGAAGTACGACTCAACTCACGGTCGCTTTCAAGGCACAGTAGAAGCTAAAGAAGACGGCATCGTTGTCAACGACCAGTTTATCCCCTGTGTCTCCGTGAAAAATCCGGCTGAACTGCCTTGGGAGAAATATGGTGTGGATTATGTAGTCGAATCAACAGGCTTATTTACTGATTATGCCGGAGCATCCAACCATCTCAAGGCTGGAGCAAAGCGAGTAATTATCTCTGCTCCAACAAAAGACCCTGATAAAGTACCAACCTTGCTTATTGGTGTCAATCACGAGCAGTTTGACCCAACTCAACACACCATCGTTTCCAACGCCAGTTGCACAACTAATTGTCTGGCTCCTGTGGCAAAAGTGATCAACGATAAATTTGGTCTGGCTGAAGGTCTGATGACAACTGTTCATGCGATGACTGCCACTCAGCCAACTGTAGATGGCCCTAGCAAGAAAGACTGGCGGGGAGGACGAAGCGCAGCGCAGAATATCATCCCAGCGTCCACTGGTGCAGCAAAAGCCGTCACCCTTGTACTACCTGAACTAAAAGGCAAGCTGACAGGAATGGCATTTCGAGTACCAACGCCAGATGTATCCGTTGTTGATTTAACGTTTAAGACCGAAAAGGCAACCAGCTATAAGGACATTTGTGCGGCAATGAAGGAAGCCGCTGAAGGCTCACTCGCCGGCATTCTTGGCTACACGGAAGAAGCCGTCGTCTCAACTGACTTTCAAGGCGATGCCCGTTCCAGCATCTTTGACGCGGACGCTGGGATCGAGCTAAACTCGAACTTCTTTAAAGTGGTCGCTTGGTACGATAACGAGTGGGGCTACTCTAATCGTGTGATTGACCTAATACTCGCGATCGCACAGAAAGAAAATTAATTGTTGGTTATTGGTTGCTGGTTGTTAGTTGTTAGTTATTAGTGGTTAGTTAGTAGTGATTGCTACTCAAGACAAGGACAGTGAACTGAAAGGCAAAGAAGGGATTACCTGTTTAGAGGCAATGTCTTATGCCCATTAACTTGAAACCCAACAACCAACAACCAACAACCAATCACCACTAACCACTAACTACTTGTAATGTTTTTATTTCTCTCAAAGCTATTACCGTTATTCCTCTACCCCTTGGGGTTGACGTGTGTATTATTGGTTGTGGCTTTGGTGATGTTGTGGCGACGCTCTCGTTGGGTGCCAGTGCCAATAGCACTAGCCCTAATTGTCTTGTTGCTAGGAAGTAATGCTTGGGTCGCGAATGGCTTAGTGCGATCGCTTGAGTGGCAGCAAATCCCCAAGGTAGAATTACCAAAAGCGGATGCGATCGTGGTTTTAGGTGGTTCGACCAAATCAGCGTTTCCACCTCGACCCAGTGTTGATTTGAGTGAAGAAGGCGATCGCGTTCTCTATGGTGCCCAACTTTACCGAGAAGGAAAGGCGCCTTTGGTAATTGCTTCGGGTGGTCGCATCGCTTGGCGTGGCGGTGGTCCCTCCGAGTCGGCTGATATGGCAGAGATACTAAAAACTCTGGGTGTCTCAGCCTCCGCCATTTTACAAGACCCAACCTCACTGAACACCTACCAAAATGCTGTCAACGTGCGGCAAATTATGAAGCAACGAGGCATCCGTCGAGTGTTACTCGTCACCTCAGCGATGCATATGCCGCGATCGCTTGGAATTTTCCAGCGTCAGGGAATCGAAGCGATCCCCGCACCTACTGACTTCCTCATCACTGAACAAGAAATTGAGGAACCGAACACTACCCCTGAAGCGACAATTCTGAGTCTCCTACCAGATGCTGACCGCTTACGAAATACAACTCGTGCGCTCAAGGAATACTTGGGAATGGTAATCTACCGCCTCCGAGGGTGGCTATGACCTGTTGGGGAATTTAATACTATTAAGAAAGCAACCACCCAGAGTTAAAACTCTATGCTTTCAGCTTTAGTCCACTTAAAGTGGACTAAAACTCTTATCCAGTCGTCTAAAGATGACTTGAGCTATGAGACAGTGGTTAAAACCACTGGTGGATGAAAATCCTTCTGCCTTCTGCCCTCTGCCTTATTTTCAGATTAGATGTCAGCAAAAACAAGCAGAACACCTCCAGTTGTTCACCTGCATCTTGAAAGACAGTGCATCTGGTGGTTGCTATTGATGTGTTTTCTCACCGACTTAGTTAACTCATAACACTTTGAAAACCCCTATTTTTAGCCATAATGCCCGAAGAACTTCGACGAATTATTCCAGCGCCGCCACCACCTGCTGATATCTTTGCTACCTACCAACTTGCTCACGAGTTTCACCAGGAAGCACAGCATCGGCAGGAGCTTGAGCGCTACTGTGAGTGGTACTACCTGACAGCCAAACGCCACCGCAATGAGTTGCAGAGGATGCAAGGCGACATCAACCTGTTTGGTTGGTTCTGTCGCCGCAAGTCTCAATAGAATTTTTTCACAGCAGTAAGCGTCAGACATCAGAGGGTTTCGAGTTCGTCCTCGCGGAAGTGAGCGCGAAATTTTTTGTCAAACTGGACTAACACTGGCAGGTTGGCGCTTACGGGTCTGCCGTGCCACTCTGTAATGAAGCCGATAACTTCTCCCTCTTGCCCTTTGGCATCAAAAGGCTCATTGCGATGAGAAGGATTGTGGTAAACGATAACAGATTTTGTAACGCGGACGCGATCGCCAACTTTCATACATACAGCTCATGTTCTCTCCAACAGCCTGCTCTCAAGCCGAAACTTGCCCAGGCAATCTTACTATTCTTGCACAGCAATGTTCCTTCCTTAAACGAGTTTCAAATTACTTCTCCTTTATGGGGCTACAACGATTTAACTATCTGAGTTTGACGGGGGTTCTGATTTTGACTGAGGATTGTCTAGCGTTTCGACGGGGAAGAAGCGATCTCGTAACTGCTTGAAGGCATCAGGATTCAGTAGCCATTGAGCTGTCAATAATGCCGCGCCCGCAGACACGAGTACCAACAGAACTCCTATAATCCCCACAATTGCCTTGAACCATTCCTTGGTTGAACTCACCTCAGCGAGTTCCCTTTCCTCATCCATTTCCGCTTCACCCGATTCAAGCGCCTGATGAGAGCCAGCCAATTCAGCATCTAGATTGAAGGAATAGCTAGTCGTTCCGAGTGGGTTTTCTCCAAGATTTAGCACGACTGGATATTGTGGAGAAACCGCACAGTAGGTGAGGACAACGGAGGTGTTGTCATGACCATTCTTCTGATTTGCCAAGTCAATTAAAGCTTGGACAGCCGCCTCTAGAGAAAGTTTGCCGCTGAAGACATCTCGCGGGTAATCCATGCTAAATTTCTCAACCAAATCATTGTCACTTAAACCATCGGAACACAAAAGCAGCAAGCCGTCTTCTTCTAAAATGAAGCGTCGTACTGTTGGACGCAGTAATTCAGCATCCCGTGTGCCTACAGCTTGAGTCAGTGCGCCAGCATCAGGACGCTTCAATGCCGCGCGATACAGACTCCGACCCATTTTTGCTTCCCTTGTTGCCACATCATCATCAACAGTCAACTGCTGGCAGTAGCGCGGGGTTATCCAGTAAGCGCGGCTATCGCCTACACTCGCGATGTAGAGTTCGTGAGCATTGCCCTGACCATCTGCCATCTTCACCACCTGTGGCAGTTGTAGCGCCAGGATAAGCGTTGTTGCCATGCGGCGCCGGGACTCTCGTTCTTGTTGGTCATTGCACGAGGCAATCAAGTTGTTCGCCACTCGGATAATTGCACAAAGTTGCTGAGCAACTAATTCCGGTGTCATAATCTCCGGGTCTTCTGTCAACTCTGCGATTAGCGCCCGAACTTGGAGTTTAATTGACTGCACTGCCATTTGGCTTGCTACTTCCCCACCTTCATGACCACCAATGCCATCACAAATAATTGAGAGGTGAGGAATCAAAGGGTCACGCAGTTGATTGGAGTCTGTCGGTAAGTCAGCCAGTGTTGGATAGTAGCTATCTTCGTTGTGCCCATGACGAGGGCCAGTATCCGTCGCCCCAGCAACTTGTAGACGCAGAGGCTGTCGCGCCGCTTGTTCGATTAGTAACTGATTGAGGGATTGAGCGATCGCTTTTAAGGATGGGTTCTCTGCTTGCAACTGCTCAGCAATCTCCTGCAACTGAGACGCTACCGATACCGAGGCTTTGCGGCACCAAGATGCCCAACATTCTCCTAGCTGTTTGAGACTCGCTGTCATGGGGGGTTTGAGCAGGGTGCTTCTTGCGCCTGAAGCTGTTCCCGCTTCCAATGAATCTGAAGAACTTGCGCCGTTACCTGTCGAGGCAGCCGCTAACTCTCGATTCGTGTCTTTCGCCACATCTATATACAGTTCCCGCAGCCGCAGGCACCATCCTTCAACCCGAAGATTATCGGGAATTAAAAGACTTGAAGCCACACCCGCTTCTAAGAGTGGTGTCCACAGTTCCAGAATCTGCCACAGCCAGTAAACCTGCCGTACCGCCGATGCGCTTGTCCACATCGTTGTAATCGCGGGATACAACTCACCATTGGTATCAATCGGTGCATTCTCCAGCAAAACAACCACCGACTCATCCACCTGGCACACTCCATACACCTGTGGGATATGGAGACGGTGAGGATACAAGCGTAGATAAGGGAGGATATTGCCGCCAATTTGCTCAGGAACTTCTGGTGGGAGTTCTGGTTGTATATCCTGCCAAATTCGTGGCGCAACAACGGTGTATCTCTCTGTAACTTGTTCTCCTGCGGAAATATGCACGGCAGCGGAACCAACTGCCCAGAGATAGCGATTCATCAGCGGCTCGGAACTGCTCATAAGTGTAAGAACGGGTTAAAAAACACCACTACGTTAATTTGTATGCCAGAGCGGTTAAACCCAAGACGGCTAGGATACATTGGATTTAGCCTCACGATCTCAATACGTCTATGTCGATAATACAGATGCCATTGAAGTCATCAAACTGATAAATAAAACTATTGCTCTGTATCTAGGGAGACTAACCGAATCGGGTCGGCTTGTAAATTGGCATAGATCATCGAGAGAATCACTAATCCAGCTACTGCATCCTTAATGGACGATAACTGGCTCGGACAAAAGCTGTAATTAAGATATCAACTCTTGAATCCTTTCTTATAACGCACTCTCACCGAATATTGATATGCCATTGCTAAGTCCTGCAATGCTCTGGCTCCTAGCAGGGTCGATTCTTTGTCTACTAGAACTATTTGTCCCAACGGCTTTTGTCGCTTTCCTGATGGGACTGAGCGCTTTTGTTGTCGCGCTTGTCGCGTTGATGTTGCCGACGGTGTTGAGTGTGCAAGTGCTGCTGTGGCTCTTGCTGTCTACCTCGCTTGTCGTTTTATCCCGTCGCTTCTTACCACATCCGACAGCCTCCAAAAATCTGGATGCGATGGAAGCTCAAACCTTAACGGAAATCCCACCAGGGCATACAGGACGGGTACTTTACGAAGGCAATTCCTGGCAGGCGCGTTGTGAGGATGAGGAAATGGCGATCGCACCCAATCAAAAAGTTTATGTAGTCAGACGGCAAGGCACCACCCTAATTGTCCTGCCACAGAGCTTGTTGCAGTAATCAACTCAGTCGGTTCACGTACAAAAAACGGTATCCACCACATTTGGAACATTATCCAAACATTTAGGAGACTTAAAAAAGATGGAAAGTTTCTTCGGTTGGCTAATTATCTTGGCACTTGGCGGTTCAGGGCTTGCTAGTTCGGTCAAGATTGTTAATCAAGGTAATGAAGCCTTGGTTGAACGTTTGGGAAAATATAGCGGTAAGAAAATGGGGCCAGGTCTCAACTTTCTGATCCCTGTCGTTGATCGCGTGGCATTCCAGGAAACGATTCGGGAAAAAGTCCTGGATGTTCCACCCCAGCAATGTATCACTCGTGACAACGTTTCAATTTCTGTTGACGCTGTGGTCTACTGGCGCATTATGGATATGGAGAAAGCCTACTACAAAGTCGAAAATCTCCGCCTAGCGATGCAGAACTTGGTGTTGACCCAGATTCGCTCGGAAATGGGACAAATGGAACTTGACCAAACCTTTACCGCCCGTGCGGAAATCAATGAAATCCTGCTGCGAGAACTAGATATTGCAACCGATCCTTGGGGGGTTAAAGTCACGCGGGTAGAACTTCGAGATCTCATCCCTTCAAAGGCTGTGCAGGAATCTATGGAATTGCAAATGTCCGCAGAACGTCGAAAGCGGGCATCAATCTTGACTTCCGAGGGGGAACGGGAATCGGCTGTTAACTCTGCTAGAGGTAAAGCGGAAGCCCAAGTGCTGGATGCGGAAGCACGTCAAAAAGCGGCAATTTTAGATGCTGAGGCACAACAAAAGGCGATCGTTCTTAAAGCTCAAGCAGAACGCCAGCAGCAAGTCTTGAGGGCGCAAGCTACCGCCGAGGCTCTGCAAATTGTTACTAAGGCACTCAAGGGTGACGCAAATGCCCATGAAGCGCTTCAGTTCTTAGTTGCCCAAAGTTATTTAGAGATGGGTACGAAGATTGGCAGCAGCGACAGCAGCAAGGTGATGTTCATGGATCCACGCAGCATTCCGGCAACACTTGAGGGGATACGCTCAATTGTTGGTGATGGCAATCAGCACCCTCAATCCCTGAGTTTTGATTTGGATAAGCTGAACCGTTAAGCCGTTAATTGGTAAACCGCTCTCACATTTCACGGACTTAAGCGAAAAGTAATCGTTCGTTAGAAAAAACCCGGATTGGGGACATTGCCCCCAATCCCTCATCAAAAAATTACTTTATGACAACGCAAGACAGACCCCATGAGCTGCACTCACTAACATTGCGATGAAAGTCTCTCTCCCTACCACCTACCACCTATTTCCTAGAATGAGGGTAGTGTCAAAATTTCAAGATATATTAAGTAAATGCGATAATAGGAATCAAACAGGAAATTCCGGTTGAGGGTGCAAGAACCGACCGCAAATCATTCCTTGGCAACATCAGATGAATCCTTCGTGTGAGGAGAGTAAGCCAAACCTAGTCAGCAGGGAAGCATCTCTCCAAGCCTTCTTTAATCTTTCCCCAGATCTGTTGTGTATCCGTGGCAGTGATGGGTTTTTCAAAGAACTCAATTCAGTTTGGAGAAGTACCCTAGGCTGGACGCTAGATGAATTGCGATCGCGTCCCTGGTTGGACTTTGTTCATCCCGATGACGTTGCCTTTACCTTTGATGTAGAGCGTCAATGTCAGACTGAGGGGGCAAACTACACTCCCATACAACTTAAAAATCGCTACCGTTGCCAAGACGGGAGCTATCGCTGGCTGTCCTGGCGCTTATCCGCCTATGAAAACGGATTAAGCTATGGTATTGCCCAAGATGTTAGCCAAAGCAACTGGCGAGGCAGTGGGACGTATCGCACAGAAGTACAGGAAACTGTGAAGCTACGAGATCAGGCTCTCACTGCCAGCAGTGTAGGAATTGTGATTGCCGATACTCGATTGCCCGATATGCCCCTCATCTATGTCAATCCAGCCTTTGAACAAATAACAGGTTACTCCGCTGCTGAGGTACTGGGTTATAACTGTCGTTTTTTGCAGGGGACAAAGACTAGTCAGCCTGCTGTCGCTGAACTCCGTGCTGCGATTAAAGCTGGAAAACACTGCACCGTTACCTTACTCAACTACCGGAAAGATGGGACTCCCTTCTGGAATGAGTTAACAATTTCACCAATTCATGATGACGACGATAACCTAACTCATTTTGTTGGTATTCAAGCTGATATTAGCGATCGCATCAAAGCAGAACAAGCCCTCCGTTTGGAAAAAAACAAGTCAGAACGGCTATTACTCAATATTTTGCCCAAGCCCATTGTTGAACAATTGAAACGGTTTGAGGGTTCCTTAGCTCAACAATTTACTGAAGCCACAATCTTGTTTGCCGACATTGTGGACTTTACCCCCTTGTGTGCCCAAATGCCTCCCTTAGAACTGCTCAATCTCTTAAATCAGATTTTTTCTGTTTTTGATCAATTGGCAGAAAAACATGGGGTTGAGAAAATTAAAACGATTGGTGATGCCTATATGGCGGCTGGCGGTTTGCCTCTACCTACGGATAATCATGCAGAAGCGATCGCTCAAATGGCTTTGGATATGCAACAAGCAATTCACCAGTTTAAAACACAACAAGGTGAATCGTTCCAAATTCGCATCGGCATTAACACCGGGCCCGTGGTAGCTGGTGTGATTGGGATCAAAAAGTTTAGCTATGACCTTTGGGGTGATGCCGTCAATGTTGCATCCCGTATGGAATCCAATGGAATTCCAGGAAGAATTCAAGTTACGGCAGCAACAAAAGAGCGTCTACAGGATAAGTATTTATTTGAAGAACGGGGTGCGATCGCAGTTAAAGGCAAAGGGAAAATGATTACCTATTGGCTTGTAGGAAAAAAGTAATTTTAGTTTTTGGTTGTAGTTATTGGGGGTATTGGCTTGAGGTAAATGCGATCGCATCGCTTTGTCTCTACACCAGTTGCTGGTTGATAACCACTGCTTTCATATAGCTTGACTGCTTCTTTAAGGACGCTTGCTGTTTCAATCCAAATTTCCAGGAAGCCCCGATTTGCGATCGCTTTCTCCAACTCCTGTAACAAATACTTGCCTAGTCCTTTTCCCCTAACGGCTGGTGACAGGTACATTTTGCGGATTTCTACAGCTTTTTCCCCTCGTTCTACTGGGTAGTAGGCACCCGTTCCTACCACTTGCCCCTGTTGTTCAATTACCCAAAATTCTCCCCCTACTGCCATGTAGGAAGCTTCAACCTCTAAAACATCTCGATCTGCCCCAGATGGCTCCCAAGACAATCCATATTCAGCCAAAGCAACCCTGATGACAGCCGCTGCTGCTTCCCTGTCGTTGGGTGTCCAGGTGCGAATCAGAAAGTCTTTGTAGTAAGTCTTCATTAGCATTCCACTATACTGCTCAGGCTTATCTTCACTTACACCGATATCAAAGACTATGGCAAATTCTGAGTCTGGCATGAACCGATGCAAAACTCTTTTATGATCTTCCGCATCACGGCGGTTAAAGAACCTTGCCACAGGATAGTGCTGAGCATTGGGCAAAACACGCACGATTACCCAAGGACGACTAAAATCTTCAGTAGACCGGACTTGTTGGTAAGTCATAATACCCCTTTTTGAAAAGCTTGTTTAGGAAAGGCGACTGTACAAACCGGGCAAGTGAACAATCGCCTTGATTCGTGATCACATGGAAGTTAATACAGGTGGTTGTCGTCTAGGCATCACCTCCTTTTCCAATGCAGTCGCTACCCGCACCAAAGCACGGCACTGCCTCAACCACGACTTACGCAGCGTGTTGCTGCTGCTTCATGAGGACTCATGACAGCTATTTATACGACTGCTTAAATGAGAGACTTTTAGAGAAGACCAGTCAGTTTGCTCTCTAGGAAAGTCAGTTAACCTGACTAGTCTTTTTTGCTTGTCTACCAACACTTTAGTGTTGATTCGTCTTCCTGTCAACACTAAAGTGTTGAAAACCTGTGTGCTATGAATTCAGATCCTTCAAATACCAACCCAGCAGAAATCACGTTGAAAGCACTTAGAGAGAGTCGTAGGTTGACTCAAGAAGAATTGGGGGAGCGCATAGGGTTGAGCTATCGAACGATCGCAGAATGGGAAAGCAGCAGAAAACTTCCGCGCTTTGACAATGCTGTTGCTTTAGCGCGTGAGTTGGGCGTTTCGCTTAAATTTCTGGCTAAAGTGATGCAAATTAACGTTGAGGGCGTGCCTGATGATGAACTCCAAGAACAATGGCCCTCAAAACAGGATTGAGGAAATAGGCGATACAGGCGATCGCTCTAATTCAATAGACCTCTTGCAAAAGTTCTTTTCATCAAATTCTGGGGCGGGATGCCTACCCCACAAGAAAAAATGGCTATGAGTGGGATGGGCATCTTGCCCATCCTAGCTACTGCAAGCAAGAGGTTTAATATTCTTTTTGCTCGTCGGCAAACTCAACATCTTCGTAAAGTAGAGAAAGGGGAAACTTGAACTCAACACTGGCTAAATGAACTTCGCAATCCCTAGTGTTCAATTCCGTGTCGTTTACACAAAAGTGAAATAGTTCCCAATTTCCTCGTTCGTTGAGTCGATAGCATTCAACACTCAACTGATCAGGATCGATTAATAGATATTCGCGCAGCGTCTCAATGCGGCGATAGTGTCTAAACTTTTCGCCACGGTCAACCGCTTCTGTACTAGGCGAAAGAACCTCAACAATTAAGCAAGGGTAGCGAATAAATTGACGTGCTAAGCGATCACGCTCGTCGCAACTAACTGAGACATCAGGATAGTGAAACGGCCCCTTCTCAGAAATGCCAACTTTAGCATCACTCGTCAGCACTTTACAGCCCTTGCCTCGCAAGTGAGATTTAAGTAAAGCGGCTAAGTTCACGGCGACTTGATTATGAGGAATTGTTCCCCCCGTCATGGCAAACACATCGCCATTAAGGTATTCGTAGCGGATGGGCTGCTTTTCCTCCCACGCCAAATAGTCTTGAGGTGTCATTGGTGGAAAGTCCGGACTTGCAACCATAGTTCTGCAATACCCTCATTTATTTCAACTTTAGCAAGCTTGCTTTGAACGATTCCCTTCGTGATAGCTAGGCTGAAGAGCGCACTATGCTACGCCAAAGCTTCACTTTTGTACGGAACAAGGTGCGATCGCTTTGTATTACTCCGAAAGACTAATCGAGAAGTGCGATCGCTTTTATCACAAGCTATCTTTCTACTGATTTCGACGTAAGAGGAACCTAATCAGTTCACGCTGTTCCTCAAGCAATTGTTGTTGTTCTTCCACCAACGTTACCAATTGCTCATTCAGTTGTCCAAGCAGTTGAATTAAATCTTTGTACTGCTTTAGCAAACGAATTTCTTCAGCTTGTCTTCGCTTGCTCAAACGATAAGTAACGAGTGGAGAGCGATTTAGGCGTAGGCGTTTTATCGTAAATTCACCTGTCGGTGTTCGAGGAAGTAGTTTGCCATCATCTAGTTCTAAAAAATGTATGGAAGCAGCTTCCTGACGAGGGTTCCAAAGAGAGAGGTCATCAGCACCCGTAAACCAATAATCTTGTTTGTATTGATTGCAACGGATACAGCAATACAGAAGATTCTCCAGAAAGTCATCTCCACCCTTTGATTTAGGCTGAAAATGATCAATTGTGAGTTGTCCACCAACATCAGTTTCAGATACACCACAAAACTCACAGGCAAAATTAGCGCGTTGCCGCACCTGTTGGCGTATCTCCGATGGGATACTCATGCTAGTTTCGCTGAAGCAAGCTGCTGATACAGGGCTGCTATTTCATGTCGCAGCATCTCGTTTTCCTGTGTAACCTGCTGTATTCGATGCGTAATAGCAGTGAGTTGCGACAATACTACTTCAACTTGTGTCCGTAGCTCTGATACATCTGGTTCAGCGATAGCTGATTTGAGCAAGCTATTTTCAGCCAAATCTTGCTGTGCATACCAGTTTTCCAGTTGCTTGTGTTCCCCAATTGTCAACTTCTCTCCGCGTGTTGCTCGGTCATGTAGTTGTATACCTAGTTCGTCCGAAATCATGTTACCCCCTTAGTAGCAATATTCTAGGAGTTTGAAGATACTTATTACTCGCTAAGCTTTTTCCAATCGTAGCGTTCACTATAGAGAGAAAGAGAGAAGCGAAACCCTTTTAGGATAGCTAGGCTTAAGAGCGCACTATGATGCTACGCAAACGCTTCACTTTTGTACGGATAGGGGTGCGATCGCCTTGTAATTACTCCTCAAGATACATTTGAGAGCGCGGTCGAGCAACAATTGCACCGTGATGGTTTATGTTTGGCGCAGTATATGGTATGGTTCGCTTTCTTAGGGATGTACAACTTACCTGTTCTTGCTAATGTAAACGCCTGTACCAAGGGCATGAAGGACTGACGTTGACTAGACGGGAACATAGACTTGGTAAAGAAACCATGGTACACAAGCCCAATCAACCTGGAGAAAATGATGCAGTTCTGGGTGGTCAAGCTCAACCGCCACTAGATGGGGTTGTTTTGGAAGGCTTAGAAGGTGTCAGACAACAACTCGCGACTGGCACAGTAGAACAGCAGATGGCAGTACTGTCTGAAGCATTGCGATACGACGAGCCAGGGCTGGATTTGGTGATTCAGGCTTTGCAAGGCGACTCACTGGCGTTGAAAAGGAGAGCACATGAGTTGTTGCAGCTTCGCGCCGCCGAACAGAAGGTAAGCCAAGCACTCCATGACTCCAGACTTAAGATCAGTGCAGATGAAATTCGGCAACGCTATGAGGCAGGAGAAAGAAATTTTGCCTGGGTCGATCTTAGTCATGCTGACTTAAAATGTATCTACCTGAAGGGAGCTGACCTGAGTGGTGCCGATCTACAACACGCCCGTTTAGGTCCCAATCCTGAGAAGCTGAGTATTGTCTCAAACCTGGAGGCAGTAAATCTAAGCGGTGCAAACTTGAGCAATACCGATCTAACTGGTGTAAACCTCAGTTATGCCAACTTAAGTGGTGCTAACTTAAGATATGCAAGGTTCTACTCCAAGTTTTATATCGTTGTTTACTGGTACGAAGACGAAGAAACATCGTGTGCCTGCCTCATCGGTGCCGACCTGAGGGGTGCTGATTTGAGGGATGTTGATTTGAAGCATATCAATTTCAGTGGTGCTAACCTCAACGGCGCTAATCTGAATAATAGCAACCTGAGCCATGCCAACTTCAGTGGTGCTAACCTCAATGGCATGAATTTCAATAATATCGACCTAACTCATGTCAACTTCAGTGGTGCTAACCTCAATGGCGTAAATTTGAGTAATGCTGTTTTGGATGGTGCCAACTTAAGTAATGTTAATTTGGATAGCGTTAATTGGATAGATGCCGACTTGAAGGGCGTCAACTTAGGTAATATTAATCTTAATAGCTTTGATTTGAGCGGTTACGACTTGAAGCGTGTTAACTTCAGTGGTGCTAACCTAAGCAGGGCTGATTTAAGCAAGGCTGACTTGAGAAGTGCTAACTTAAGTGGGGCTAATCTGAGCGGTGCTAATTTGAACAATGCTCTTTTGAGTTTTGCAACCCTGAAGAATACTAGGCTGGACAATGCAGACCTGCGCCACGCCTATCTAGTCTACGCTGACTTGACAGCTTCCAATTTAAATGGTTCCAATCTGGTTGGTGCCAATCTAAGATTAGCCAATTTGAGTAACGCTGTTTTGAGCGGTGTCGATTTGAGTAACGCTGATTTGAGAGGTGTCGATCTAAAGAATATTGACTTGACTGATACTAAATTGGAGGGCGCTATCCTGTAACCTGCCTAAGGTAGCGGGTTCTTACGATAACAACAAAGCGCAAGCCCTAGAAGAAATAAAAGTTCTCACGCAAGCCACACATTTCTTCGACCTGTAAAATTAAAAGTATTCAACAGAAAAAACAATGAATTTGTAGAGGCGAAGCATTCGAGCGAACAATCTTGCTGCTTAACTAAGATTTCTCTGATTTCTCTATCCGAATGCTTTGCCCTTCCCTACAGAAGTGATGTACTCGTATTGAGAACTTTAACTATGAATTCTTGGTTCTGGGTGAAGAGTTACCAACAACTCACTTTCTCTAACCGCCAATTCCTCCAACCGCCCAGTCACAACATCCCGCTCAAAATAAGTATCCGCCAGCACCCAATAAACACCAAAGTGACGCGCCTCAGATGCCATCAAGCCCCCATAAAACTTAGCTAACTCCCGATCAGGACAATGATTTGCCAGTAATCCCAACCGCTCATGAGAGCGAGCCTCAATTAGACCAGAAACCAGTAACGAATCCAATAGTCGCTCCGGTTCATGGCGGCGAATCTCCGCTTTCAATCCCGCAGCATAAGGAGGCGATGAGAGAGGAGCTAAGGGAATACCGAGCCGTTCTAGCCATTGGTTAACCTGCTCAAAATGCTCCAGTTCCTCCCGTGCGATCGCAGTTAGCTGACGCACCAGTTGCGTATAGGATGGGTAACGAAACATCAAGTTCAACGCCACTCCAGCCGCCTTACGTTCGCAATGAGAGTGGTCGAGTAGAATGATATTTAGGTGAGTGATGGCTTGCTCGACCCAAGCCCAGCTTGTGGGCTGATTAAGGGTGTTAATAATCGGAAGTATAGAAGAAGACACGATTTTTGGTGAAATAAACTCAACCTAGAAAGAAAAAGAGCTTCCTGCTCTAAGAGATGCCATTACGGCAAGGCTTTTAACTCAGGAACTATCTTAAGAGTATAAAAGTCCTTTCCTAAGAGGTACACTGTCCCTATCTCGCACATTGCTTCTCCTCTGAATACGGTACTTAATGCCAAGTATTCGGTGTGAAATTGGCTGAATCTGTATTAGAATCCGAAATCTCGCTCTTGGCACCTGTATTCAGTTCTAATAGATATTCCCTGCGATTGAAAAGTGTTAAAAGAAATCTGGGCATACTGAGAACAGCAAACCTGCCTGGTATTCTTAACTACACTTGTGGAAGCTATATTTCAAGGGTGCTACCTGGTAGTTGGTGCAATCGGAATTTGGAAAAGTGAAAATGACCAACCGTCGTATTGTTATCGGTGACGTTCACGGTCACTACGACACCCTCATGATTTTAATGGATGCGATCGCTCCTAGTAGCGACGACATGGTTTATTTTCTGGGGGACTTAATAGACCGAGGCCCCCAGAGCGCTCAGGTAGTTGACTTTGTGAAACGAAGCCCTTACTTGTGTCTGTTGGGTAACCATGAACAGATGTTACTAGACATTCTGGGTGATGGAGAAATCTATGGCCCAGCACTGCAAGCATGGCTCTATAGTGGTGGTCATAGCACCATCAACAGTTATGGTGATGGTGGTGTCAGCCAAGAGCATCTTGATTGGATGCGAACACTGCCAACCTACATGGATTTAGGAGATACCTGGTTAGTCCACGCTGGTGTTCATCCACGAATTCCACTAGAAAACCAAACTTCTGAGCAATTTTGCTGGGTGCGTGATGAATTTCACAGCATCACTGAACCGTATTTCCCGGACAAGCTAATCATCACAGGTCACACCATTACCTTTACCCTACCAGGAGTCCTCCCTGGAAGAATTGCTCAGGGTCGGGGGTGGCTTGATATTGATACAGGTGCTTATCATCCTAAAAGCGGCTGGATGACGGCGCTAGACATCACCAATTCTCTCGTTTATCAGGTCAATGTCTTTCGCCGTCGTCTGCGTAAATTACCGCTCAAGGAAGCCGTAACGCGGGTAGAACCCTCACAAATTCTTCCCCGGCGTTCAGCGCTTCGCTCATAGAAGAACGCGAATTTTGCTTCTGTAAGCGTTAGTGTCTAAGCCATCACCAACGTTACTCCGAGCAGGGTCAATCGCCCGCTCTAGGGCATTAATTCGGTCACTTGTTGCTGGATGGGTACTTAAAAAGGTAGGCACAGAGCCTCCTTTTTTAAGGAGTTTTTCCATGAAGTCCACCATTGCCACAGGAGCATAGCCTGCGTTTTGTAAGGTGTCTAGACCCAATTCGTCAGCTTCAACTTCATCTTGACGGCTATGAGGACGACGCAGAGCCAAATCTACACCAATTTGAACGGCAAGATTTCGGTCTAATCCAGCCGCCGCCGCTACTCCTTGTGCGATCGCTTGTTGTCGCATCTGCCCGATCGCATGACGCCCAGCGATATGACCAATCTCGTGAGCCATTACACTAGCTAGCTGAGCTTCGTTATCAGCAGCGGTAAGCAAACCCGTGTTGACGTAAACAAAGCCACCCATGGTCGCGAACGCATTGATATTTTTATCATTAACAACCTGAAACTTGTAAGGAATATCAGTTCGCGTACTTTCTTGAGCTAGCCGCTGACCAATTTGATCAACGTAACGATTGATTTCCGAGTTGCGATAGAGTTGAATCTCGCTGCTAACGAGCTGCTGATTAATTTGCTGACCAATCTGAATTTCCTGGCGAGGAGAAATGTTGGACAGCTGGAGGATCTGAACACCTCGGAAAATTAGGTCGAACCAAGGTCTGGCTTGCGTTACCTGAGGACTGCCCAGAACCAGACTCAGCGCTATAACTACAGATAGCAGCGGATACAGCCAACGACGCTGATAACGACGGGACAGGAAAGAAAACAAATTCAACATGGTGATATAACTAACACAGCTTGACTTGAGAGGCACAAGAAAGCGACGTTATTTAAAGATGATTAGTTGCCATTTCTACCTTGCCTACTGTAGCCTCTTCCTTTTCCAGACCTGTTCCCCTAGTTTTGGGACACATACCTCCGAGGCATTGGCGAGTTGTCAGTCAAAAAGTAGACTGGAAGTCATGCTGATCTCTTGCAGCAGTCGTGGTAATTTAACACAGGACTATAACAAGAGGCATTCTCTGACTACTTAGTACCTAGTTCTAAAGACTACTTTAGCTATAGTTCTTTTTGCAAAAACACTAAATAACGTTTCATGGCTATCTTGGATTCTAAAGGACGCCTGTTCGGAAAAGTAAGCATTCTCGACCTGGGTGCTGCCTTAGTAATTTTATTTGTGATTGTAGGTATCTTTTTCTTCCCCGGCACCACCGGTTCTGTGGCGCAAATCAGCGCTCCCAAACCAGTGGAGGTAGATTTGATTGTCCGGGGTTTAAGTGTGCGCGATTCAGGAGCCTTGATCAATCAGTTTAAAGAGCAGAATGCAAAGACCAGTATCATCATTCGTAATAACCCGGCTGGTCAGGTTGACATTAAATCTGTAAAAGAACTACCGAAAACTGTACTTGTGCCGCAGCCAGATGGCTCTATTAAAGAGTTACCTGACCCCAGAGCCAATTCTTTTAGCACGGATATGGTGATGACCTTAGGCGGGAAAGCAGAAATCACCAAGGATGGTCCCGTGGTTGCCGGTACCAAAATTAAAATTGGAACACCAATCGAGCTGGAGGGCAGGGACTACAACTTCAAAGCCAGCGTGATTGATGTCAGAGTGAATTGAGCCACTCCCACGGATTAAATCCGTGGGATTCAGGCATCAGACAGAGATTGCAGTCTGAGACTGTCTGACATCCCCTACTCCTATGGGTAAAAGAGGCTAGAGGCTAGGGGAAGAGAGAAAGGATTGAGCCTCCGGCTAGTTCCTCGTGACTTCCCTAGTCCCCAGTCACTAGTTCAAGGAGGCTCTTATGCAGAAGGCATAAGGAATATGGCTTGTACAGTAAGCTTTTTAACCTTTTTCAACTGGATAGTTATTTTCGCCACGCTGCACTAGTTCCCAGTCCCCAAGCCCTAATCACCAGTCCCCGAATCAAACAACTTCAAATATCGCCGAATTAAACCGATTGTTACTGCAGGCAGTTCTAACTGGGGAGTCAGCCCAACATCTTCAAGGGGTTGAAAGACCCGAATCGCTTGAGGATTGAGATCAGCGAGGCGCTTACCGATTTCTGGTCCTGTAAACTCGGACTTTTGTCCCCAGATAATCGCCGTAGGGGTAGTCAGTTGGGGAACGTATAGGGATAAGTCAAAGCACAAATCCCCCCGCACAAATGAAAGGGCAGCATATTCAGCATTTGGCTGTTGGGCTGATTCTAGATAGGCATCGACAATTTCTTGATAAACTCGGCTGCTTTGGGCAAATTGGCGGTTTTCTAAGAAGTTGCGTATACCCCCACTAGTTGCTACGCCAGTGCTGTAGAGGATGCGATCGAGAACAGGAGTTTTGATCAACTGGGCGAAAAAGCTGCGTGTGTAATCTTCGCCAAAATCAGAGAGTCCTGCGGGTGTTGTGAGAATTAGAGATTTGAATAAGTCGGGACGTGCGATCGCCGCACGGATAGTGAATGCTGCTGTGAGAGAAGACGCCACTACAGGGGTCGGCTCTGTGCAGGTCTTCTCAAGGAACTCGATAATTGTGCTGATGTAGTCGTTAATCTGGTAATTCCGTTCTGGATGCTCAGAGCGACCCCAACCAATTAGATCAGGTGCTAGAATTCGATACTCCGTCGCAAATGCTGGGTAGACTTTCGACCATTCATAGGCAGATGAACCACCACCGAAGCCATGCAAAAAGACTAAAGTTGGTAGTTCTTTGGGTTCAGTAGCATCTGTTCCCCACCAAGGAAGTTCTTCAGCTGTGTAATACACCATTCTTCCAAGCGAAGTCACTACGGAGTGCTGTTTAAAGCCATTTGGCTCAATCATGTCCAAACCTCATCACTGTAGCCATAATCGCTGATTGTGGTAACAGAGAACGTCTCACTGTTGGTGGATTCCTCTTGATACCGAAGAGAAGGTGGCTTTCTAGGCAATAGGCTCTGAGAAAACGTCCTGTAGCCTATCCCCCATTGCCCCACAATAATCTGACGAAATCGTTTGGGAACACTTACCATGGCGCACAAGGTAAGTGCCAAGGAACTTTGGTGACTATTATTTCATCAAATTATTTTAGGGTGTAGAAGCTTTTCTTTAGAAGGTACAAACTCTCGTCAGTAATTCCCTGCAAAATTTTTGTACCCACATTCCGCCCTTTGAGTGTCACAAGCAGATAATTTAGTGGAGCGCAATCA